>JAEWJO010000005.1 GCA_023386455.1 Pseudomonadota bacterium
GCGTTGATGGGCGCTCGAACGGTTCGAGCCCTTCGGCCCACCAGCTGGCGTCGAGCGTTCAAAGCGTCGCACCGACCCGGAGAGGCCTGCAGTTGCTAAGCGTTCGAACAGTTCGAACCCATTCGGCTCGGCAAGCTGGCGCTGAGCGTTCGAACGGTTCGAACCAGATCCGAGATGACCCGCGGCAGACGGGCGTTGATGGGCGCTCGAACGGTTCGAGCCCTTCGGCCCACCAGCTGGCGTCGAGCGTTCGAAGCGTCGCACCGACCCGGAGACGCCTGCAGTTGCTAAGCGTTCGAACGGTTCGAACCCGATCCGGTTCGAACCCGATCCGAGAGGACCCGCGGCAGATGGGTGTTTGTTGATGGGCGCTCGAAACGTTCGAGCCCGTTGTGGGTTCCGAAACCTCTGACCTGATCGATTCCGGAAATTCTGACCACTCCGCACTGCCATCCGGCAGCTCCGAATCCTCAATCCCCGACGAGCAGTCGCGGCGAGGAACGGAATGGGCGCTCGAACGGTTCGAGGCCATTTCGGCTCGCCAGCTGGGGTCGAGCGTTCAAAGCGTCGAACCGACCCGGAGAGGCCTGCAGTCGCTAAGCGTTCGAACGGTTCGAACCCGATCCGGTTCGAACCCGATCCGAGATGACCCGCGGCAGATGGGTGTTTGTTGATGTGCGCTCGAAACGTTCGAGCCCGTTTCGGCTCGCCTGCTGGCGTCGAGCGTTCGAAGCGCCGAACCGCCCCGGAGAGGCCTGCAGTTAGTTAGCTGAGCGTTCGAACGGTTCGAACCAGATCCGGAAAGAGGCTCCTCTCGGCGCGGGTGTTTTGTAGCAACGCGTACGTTTCACGGACGGCCCGGGGACAAGGTGGGCGGTGCGCGTGCCCTACGCGCCTACTCGCGCGCCCAGGCCGAGCCGGTCCAGTGATAGGTCTCGGTGTACTTCTCGTCGTCGGCGGGCGCGCGCTGGAGCGTGATCTTCGATGCCTCGAACGTGTACTTCTCGTCGAACTTGTCGTCGCGATCGAGGTCGACCTTTGCGCGGTTGACGGTCGCGTTGCCGGCGTCCTTGTAGACGTTGACCTTGTAGGACTTGCCCTTCGTGACGTCCTTCTCCTTGTCGCCGCGGATACCGCGCGTGCGCCACGCCAGGATCTCGGCGTCCCACGCGCGCGCCGGCAGCTCGCCGTCCTTGGCGACGCTCGTCGTCGTCGTCGTGGTCGGTGTCGTCGGGGATGGCGGCCTCGGGGACGGTGTCGTCGGGGACGGTGCCGGCTGCGTGGGCGCAGGCGTCGGCGCGACGGCGACGGTCGGCGCCGGCACCTCGTCGTGGCCCGAGCCGCACGCCTTGACGAGGCCGACGATCGCAGCGCCGACGAGCACGATGGCGAGCACGACGAAGTGCGAGAGCTTCATGCGACCAGCAAGCGGCACCGTTATCTCCTCGGCTCGACCATGCCACGCTGCTGCGGCACGGTGCAGTTACAGTACGCGTATCGACACGGCTCGGGATCGGGGCGAACCCGGAACGAGCCATCGAGCAGATTGCCGAGTGACTCGAGCTTCTGGCGGCGCGCCGGATAGCAGCGATAGGCATCGCCGCGGTGATCGACGATGAAGTAGCGCGCGCCCGCCCAGCAGGGCTGGCCGGCGAAGCTCGGTGCGATCTCGCCGGTGCCGTTGTGGCCGCCGAGCTGGATCAGCTGCGCGCGTTCGCCGTCGTCGTAGTCGATCACGTCGCGGTCCTGCTTCTCGGGCTGGATGCGAAACGCGATGCCGCAGGCCTCGAACTCGGTCTTGAGCGCGGTGAGGCGAGGCAGGTTCGCACGCGTCGCGACGCAGGTGACGACGACGCGGCCGGCGTGGTGGGCCGCGAGCGCGCGGACCTTGGCGAGGAACTCGGCGGGCTCGGCGTACTCGAGGTGGAGCGACGCCGAGACGAGGCCCGGGCGGGTGCGCGTCGCGTCGGCGAACTCGCGGAGGTCGGCGAGCGGGCTCGCGAGGTTCGTGACGACGCTGACGCGGAGGCGTGCCTCGGCGAGCGCGCGGACGGCCGCGAGGAAGTCGGGATGGCGGAACGGCTCGCCGCCGGACAGCTTGATTTCCCAGTCGCCAGGAAGTGCGGCGAACGCGGCGATGAAGCGCGGCAGGTCCCTCGCCCACTGGCCGCGGTCGTCGACGAACCGCTGCGTGCAGTAGCTGCAGCGGTAGTTGCACGTCGTGTTCATGTTCCACGACACGACGCCCTCGAGCGGGTAGCGTGGAGCGTCGCGCGCGGTCATTCGATCATCCCGCGATTCGCCGGCACGGTGCACGGACAGATGTCGTAGGCGCACGGCGACGGCGCGGCGAGGAGCGCGACGGTACCGTCGAAGATGTTGCCGAGCGAGCCCTCGCCGTGGCGCTTCGCCGTGCGGCAGGCCCACGCGTCGCCGTCCTTGTCGACAACGAAGTAGTCGACGCCGGACCAGCACGTGCGGCCGCGATAGCTCGGCGCAACGTTCGCCTCGCGCGGCGTCGGGCCGCGGCCGATCAGCGGCACGAGGACGTCCGGCTCGTAGTCGGCGACGCCGCCGTCCTCCTTGTAGAGCTGGGGGAACCAGCGCAGACCGTGGCCCTCGATGATGGCCTTGCACCGCGCGGCGTCGTCCTCGCGGCCGGGCAGCACGACCTGGTTCACGACGAAGCCGACGGCGGGATCGAGCTGGAGCACGAACCACGCCGCCTTCGCGGCGAAGTCCAGGGCGGTCGTGAACTCGAGGTGCAGGGACGCGGAGAACACGGCGAGCCGGCCGCGCGTCAGCTGCGCGAATCGCATGAGGTCCGCGCGCGACGCCGAGAAGTTCGTCAACACGCTGATGCGGTGGCGCGTGCGCGCCATCAGCTGCGGCACGACGTGCGCCATGAACAGTGGGTGCGCGAACGCCTCGCCGCCCGAGCACTTGATCTCCCACTCGCCGGGCAGCGCGGCGAACGCGTCGAGCGCGCGATCGAGCTGGTCCTTCTGCGGCCGGCCGCGGCGGTAGCGAGGCGACTGGATGCAGTACGAGCAGTCGTAGTTGCACGCGCCGGCGACCTGCCACTCGATCGTCTTGATCCGCACGCGCGTCACCCGCCGATCACGCGGAGGTGGGCGGGCCGGGTCGCGCCGGTGACCTCGCGCCAGGTCGCCTCGCCGAGCTCGTCGCGGACGCGCCGGCTCCACGCGACGTTCTGCTCGAACTTGCCGCACCGCGCGCAGCCCGCGAAGTAGTCGCCGCGGCGCAGTCGATCGCGGAGCGCCTGCCACGCGTGGCCGCGCCACAGCTCGGCGAATCCCGCGTCGGCGAGCGAGCCGACCTTCACCTCGGTGTTGCAGCAGTAGAGGACGTCGAGCGAGGCGGTGATCCGCGTGTAGACGTAGCCCATGAAGCAGCCGATCTGGTCGATCGGCACGGTCGCGGTCGACTCGCCATCGCCATCGCCATCGCCATCGCCGTCGCCGTCGCTCGTCGCATCGCCGGCGTCGAGCTGTGCCGCGAACAGATCGAGGTTCGTCGTGACACCGAGCTCGGAGGCAAGGGCGCGGGCGCGCGGGACCGCGTCGCTGCGGAGCCACGCGCGCTGGTCGTCGGTGATCTGGCAGGATTCGGTGCCGCCGGCGAGGCTCGCGAGCTTGAAGTTGACGCGCTCGGCGCGGAACCGTGCGCCGAACCGCACCATGTCGACGAGCTCGGGGGCGGTGTCGCGGTTGATCACCTGGACGTGGCGCACCTTCGTCGGCGTCGTCGCGAGCCGGCGCAGGTGGGCGCAGAGCGTGTTGAACTCGCGCTCGTCCCAGCCGGGATGGAAGGCCGCGTAGGCGCGCGGCGTCGCGCCGTGCACGCCGACGAGGAGCTGGTCGATGCCGGCGGTCGCGAGCTGGTCGATGTCGGCCGCGATCAGGTTCGTCATCACGGTCAGGTGCCAGCCCTGCCGCTTGACCCGGGCGATCATCGCGTAGATGTCGGGATGCACGAGCGGATCGCCCATGCCCGACAGGATCACCGCCTTGACCGAGCCGAGCGCGGCGAGATCGGAGACCAGCGCGTCGAAGATCGCGATGTCGAGCCGCGTCTTCTTCCACACCGCCGGGCGCGGCTCGCGCAGGAGCGGCGAGTGGTCCCAGCACGTGATGCACGCCGCATTGCACGCGTTCGTCACGTCGACGTGCACGGTTCGTGGGCCAGTGACAGGCGCACCGGCCGCGATGCCGTCGATGACGGCGCGCTTGCTCACGCGTCGGTCTCCGTCTGCGCCGGCAGCGCGCGCAGGACATCGCCGAGCGATCGCGCGCCATTGCCCTCGAGGTGCGCGAACCGGCGGAGCGCGTCGAACAGGTCGTCCTCGTGCGCGAGCCACGCGACCAGGCCGTCGGCGGCCTCGCCGACCGTGACGCCGCGCTGGACCGGGAGCGCGTTGACGAGCGAGACGGCGCCCATCCAGTCCGCGAACCGCGCCCACGCCGGGAACAGCGTCCCGCACGCATCGACGATCACGTCGAGGCTCGCGCCCGGGAACTTGCGGCGCAGGCCGCGAACGATCGCGATCGCCGTCGCGAGCGGCGCGCCGGCAGCGGCGGTCGCGGCGAGGAACTTGTCGACGCGCTCGGCGGCCGGCTGGCGGCGGCGCGCCGGCGCGGAGATCAGTGCACCCTCGGAGACGAGC
>JAEWJO010000032.1 GCA_023386455.1 Pseudomonadota bacterium
GCTCGAGCTTGCCGGTCTGCGAGATGGCCGCGCCGTAGTAGCGGTCGCGCTCGACGGCCATGAACAGGTTGAAGCCGCGGATGCCGCCGGCGAGCAGCGACAGGAGGTGATCGCGTTCGCGCGTGGGATCGTCGCTGTCGTCGAGCGGCGGAAACCACGGGAAGAACCCGACGCCGACCTCGCATGCGAATGGCAACGGCGATGCGTTGCCGGCGAGCGAGATGGCGCGGCGTCGGAGCTCGGGGAATTGCGCGCGCGGCGTGTACGCGTCGATGCCGGCGGGGCCTGCGATCGCGTGCTGGATCTGGCGCACGTCGTAGAGGCCGAAGTGCCCGGGCGGTAGGTTGTGGAAGCGCGCGACCTCGCCGAGGCCGACCTCGTCGAGGAGCTTGCCGAACGCGCCGAGCGAGCGCGCGATGTACTCGTCCTTGAACTTGAGCCAGAGCGCGCAGCGCGCGGCGTCGGTCTCGGACCATGCGCGCGGCGGCTCGTCGAGGCCGCTCGCCTCGCGCCACCACTCGAGCGCGTCGGGGTGATAGTCGAGGTCGAAGGCGCCGGTGCGGAAGAACAGCTGCGCCTCGTTGTCGACACCGATCGCGACGACCGGACCGTCGGGCGCGAGGTACGGCCGGACGACGGAGGCGACGGCCTCGTACCAGCCCTTCACCTTCGCGCGAAATGCCGCGCTCGCGTACGACGGGATCGGGAACGCACGCGGCGGCACCGGCAGCCATGCCGGGGTGCCGTGAACGGTGCGCGCCTGGCAGTCCGGATCGGCGAGCACCCAGTCGGGGATTCCAAAGCTCGTCAGCTCCGCGTTGACGTGAGGTCCCGGGCGCAGCACGACTGCGAGACCCGCGGCGCGCGCAGCGTCGAGGAAGCGCGGCAGATCGCGCTCGCCGGTCCACACGTGTGTTCCGGCGTCGGGCTCGTGGATGCGCCACGGCACGTAGGTCTCGACGATCGTCAGGCCGAGCGAGTGCATCGTGCGCAGGCACGGCGCCCACTGCGCCGGCGGCACGCGCCAGTAGTGCATCGCTCCGGCGTAGAACGGCAGCGGACGTGCGGTGGAGGCGGCACCCGCGCTCTCGACCGCGAGCCCTCGCTCGTCGAACCAGGTACGGCGACGTCGCTCCACGATTCAGCTCACCGAGGGGCTTCGACGTGTCGCCACGCCTTGCCGTCCATCACGAACCGGCTCGGTCCCGTCGCCCACCGCGGCGCGTAGGTCAGCGGCGTGCCCTCGCCGGTGCCGCGTGTGCCGTACTCGGGATCCCACGGCAGCAGCAGACATGGCGATGCGCCCGGCGCGAGGCGCGGCATGATCGGATGGGGCTCCTCGCTGCGCGCGCGGCCGGCGGCGAGCACGTCGCGGATCGTCGCGCACTGCGAAAGCTCCCACAGCGTGCGGACCTGCGGCGGCGGCAGCTGCAGCTCGGCGGAGCGCGCGAGGCCATCGTGCGGCGTGACCCACGCTTGATCGACGGTCTCGGTCTCGTCGAACGACGGGTCCTGACCGGTCGGCAGCTCGACGACGAAGAATCGCGCCGAGAACCGCTTCGGCTCGATCGACGGCGTGATCCAGTGCGACCACGGCACGAGCGAATCGGTCGACCACTCGAGGCCGGCGAGCTCGAGCGCGTCAGCCGCCGGGACGCCGCCGAGGATGCGCTTGCGCAGGTCGGCCTGGCTGGATCGAACGAGCGTATCGGAGTCGCGCCGCTCCGCCTGCTTCGCGAGCAGGACTCCAGCCTCCTCGAACAGCTCGCGCGCCGCGGCGGTCCGCGCGTCCTCGCCGGGCTCTGCGGCGCCGCCGGGGAACACGTACGCGGACGCCATGAAGCTCGAGCTGCGATGGCGCCTGACGAAGAACGCTTCGAATCCGGGATCCTTGCGGCGAAGCAAGATGATCGATGCAGCCTCCCGAATCATCTCGATCGTCGTAGCACGATTCGCGTGCACCGAGATGTTACGCCGAGATGTTACTCGGCGAGTCTCAGCTCGCCGCGCACGGGCTCGTCGCGAAGTCCGAGCCGCTCCTCGATCGCGCGCTCCACGAATCGCGCGACGCGGCCGTCGGGAGTCTCGAGCAGCAGACGATCCGACGTGCCGCGCCTGCGCGCGAACACGCCGAACCACGTGAGGAACCGCCACGCCGGCGGCTGGCGCTCGCATACGAACAGCTGATCGATCTGCGTGACCGCGAAGCAGCCGCGGTGATCGCAGATCTCGACCGAGGTGTCATCGACGTCGACGGTGACCTCGCACGGCAGCATGCCGCGCGGCGCGATCGAGACGGTGAGCCGGAGCGTCGGCCGTCCCGTCGCGATCCCTCGGTAGGGGCTTCGCAGCGAGTCGCTATCGATTGTCTCGATGCGAACACAAGCCGGAGGCATACCTCCAGCTTACCATCGAGGCTGCGATGCGCTGCGTCGGCTCGATCACGGGACGACGACGAACTCGCGCTTCATCAGGCTGATGACGTTCTGCGCTGCGTCGAGGTCCGTACCCGGAAAGTTATCGAGCACTTTCTGCAGCTGGCCGTGGTCGAGCACCAGCTGGAACGTGTCGAGCTCCGACGGCGTCAGGTCGCGCAGCTTGCCGGCGAGCGGGGTCGGCACGGCCAGCGGCGATCCGAGCGGCGGGAGATTTTTTTGGAGGTTGCGGAACTCGTCGAGCTGACGGACGCCCTCCATGAGGAGGCCCTCCGTCGAGTCTTGCACCTCGTTCATCACCTGCATCTCGCCGCCGGGCTCGAGCTCGAACGTGCCCGTCTCCCAGGTGAGCATGCGGTAGATCGCCTTCTGCGGGCTGACCGAGAAGTCCTCGTTGATCGTCGAGAAGTAGATCTGACCCTTGCGGAGGAAGATCTTGCCGATGCTGACGCCGTTGTTGATCGTCAGCACGCCCGACTTGCGACTGGTCGAGAGCAGCTGCAGGAGGTCGGGGAGCGGAATCTCCTCGATGACGCCCGACATCGGACGACCCTGCGTCGCCTGGCGCTGCTGCGCACCGGCCTCGAGCCGGCGGCGCGCCTCGGCCTCGCTCTGCTGCGCGACGATCCCTTCGACCGCGACGACCTTGATGATCGAGGTGCCGACCAGGATGCGGTCGCCCTCATGGAGGAGTGCGCGGCCCGCGATCTTCTCGCCGTTGACGCACGTGGCGTTCGTCGAGCCCATGTCCTGGATGTAGACCTCGGCGTCGGTCGAGCTGATCTTCGCGTGGCGGCGCGACACCATGTCCTCGACGAGGACCATGTCGAGGTCACTCGAACGACCAATGATGATTTCCCGATTCATGCGAAGCGGGAACTCGCCTCCCTGGTACTTGCCCGAGATGAAGCGAAGTGCAAAGCGAGGACGGTCGTTCATGGACGTCGACGGAGCGGCCAAGGACTCGAAAATTCTAGTGCCGACGGGCGGAGTTGCGCAAGCAAACCACCTGATTTCAGTCGGTCGCCGCCGGCTCGTCGATCATTGAGTCCTCGTGTGGTGGCCTCAATGTGTTGACGACCCGCCGGTAGACCTCTTCGGAAACGACCAGGCTCGAATGGCCCAGCGGGACGGTCATCGTCGTCGCACCGGCCATTCGCGTGGTCTGGAGCGGCACGACCCAGTCCCGGGCGGCCGCGATCGTCGAAACTTCGACCCCGCCCGGGATCGGCCCCTGGGCCAGCTCGTCGAGAAATCGGCTGCGCGGGAGTAGCTGCCACGACGAGGTCGACCACAGGCCCAGGGTCATGACACCGGCCAGCGCCGCCCAGGTCCCGCGGACCGGCGTGCCCATCATGATCAGCTTGCGGACGCGCGCGTGGCCGCCGAGCTTCTTCACGTAATAGAGGCCGATCAGGCCGCCCATCGAGTGACCGATGATGTCGATCTTCTGCGAGGGGGTCTGCGCGAGGATGCGCTCGATCTTGCGGTGAATGAGGAACGCCGAGCGACGGATGTCGCGGACGTTCAGCGTCCCGAGGTTGAACGAGACGCACACGAACCCGTCGTCGACGAGCCGGCGCTCGAGGATGTACATCGAGCCGCGCGTGCCGAGGAAGCCGTGGATGATGAGGACCGGCGGCGACTCGGGAGACAGCTCGGAGAACGCGTCGCGCCGGCGCAGCCGGTTGCCGCGCACGAGGTGCCGCAGATACGAGAGACCGTCGGCACCGCCGGCGACGTCCTGGCCGATCGTGCTGCGGCGGCCGAGCCACCGCGTCGGCGCCTCGAGCGCCCAGCGCACGAGCCACGACGAGCGGAGCGCGAGCGCCTTGCGCGACTTCGACTGTGCGGACACCTCAGTCACGATAATCCGAGAACCCCTCCGAGACGAACCGCGAGCACTCCTTCGCGTAGCTGTTCGACGCGAACGAGGTTGTAGGGTATTCGACGACACGCCACTGGCCGCGCTGGCCGACGGTGCCGGTCCGCGTGATCACGCACGTCCCGACGCGGTAGACGAGCGCGAACTCGCTGCCCCGACGGAGCGAGCGCGAGTCGCCCGGAGGCACGCGTCCCGGCGGGGGCGCCGGATCACTCGGGCTGCCCGACGGAACATCCTTGGGCCCCGGCATGTGGGTCGGATCCTCGACGGAGCCGAGCGCCAGCGGCGGCGGCGCGGCGGACCTCGGCATCTCGGGCGGGCGTCCGAGGTCGGCCTCGGAGGGGATCCCGACGGTCGCGGTGCGCGACGTCCGGACGGCGTCGCCGGGCTCGACGGGCTGCATCGGTGTCGGCGTCGCGTCGGGCCACGGCTCGTCCTTCGGCGACGGCGGCTCGATGGCCGGCAGGTCCTTCGGATCGGGCTTCGCCGCGATCGGGGCGGTCTCGGCGGCGGCCTTGTCGATCGTCGTATCCGGCTTGGCGTCGCTCGGCGTGGCGGCCTTCGCGTCCGGCTTGGCGTCGCTCGGCGTGGCGGCCTTGGGGTCGCCCGGCGGGGCCTTCGCGTCCGACTTCGCGTCGCTCGCCGCGGCCTTCGCGTCCGGCTTCGCCTCGGCCCTGCCCGGTTTGCCCTCGGCCTTCGCCTCCGCCTTGCCCTCGGATCTGGCCTTCGCATCTGCGTCGGGCTTCTTCTCGGACACGTCTTCCTTTACCGCGATCTCGCGGCCATCTCCCCGCTGCTTGCGCGAAAACGCCGCGGTGCTCCCACGAACCAACTTCGATCGTTCCGGAGTCCGTCCCATTCTTTCGGTGGTGCCAGCGTTCGATCGTGCGGGCAACTTCGCTGCAGGATGGTCGATCGCGCTGCCAACGCGTCGCGTCATCGGGTGATCATCGGGTAGAGTCAGAGTCCGGGTGAAGGACTCGTCCACCGCGACGGAGCGCGTCGGGCGCTACCAGCTGTTGGAGCCGATCGGCGGCGGCCCCAACGGGATGGTCTCGCGCGCGAAGGTATTCGGCGTCGCCGGCTTCGAGCGCCAGTTCGCGGTGAAGCGGTTCCTCGCCGAGCTCACCGTCGGCAACGCGGCGCAGGCGCTCTCGGCGGCCGCACGCAGCTACGGCAGCCTCGAGCACCCTCGCATCGCGCGAATGAGCGAGTTCGGCGTCGCGCAGGGACAGACGTTCACCGCCGTCGAGCTGGTCGCCGGTCTCGACGCGTTTCGCCTCATGCAGGAGACCCGGCTCGCGGGCGGCGCGCTCGCGGCGGGCGGCGCACTCGCGCTCGTGTCGCAGGCGGCGCGCGCCGTCGGGTACGCCCACGGCCGCGGCCTCTCGCACCTCGGCCTGTCGCCGACGAACGTGATCGTCACCGCCGATGGCGACGTGAAGGTCACCGACTTCGGGATCCTCGCCGCGACGATGCCGTCGCGTCCCGTCGACTCGCCGCGCCTCGCCCACCGGATCCCGTACCTCGCTCCCGAGCAGCTCGCCGGCGAGGCGACGAGTGCAGCGACCGACGTGTTCGTGCTCGGCGTGATCGCGTACGAGCTCGTCACCGGTCAGCGCGCCTATCGCGGCGACGCGCCCGCGCAGATCGCCCAGGCGATCCTCGCCGGACCGCCGGCCGAGCCGCCGCTGCCGCGTCCGATCGTCCGCGTGCTCCAGCGCTGCCTCGCGCGCTCGCCATTCGAGCGATTCCCCGACGCCCGCGCGCTCGCCGATGCGCTCGACGCCGCGCTTCGCGTCGCCCCGGTGCCCGGCACGCGCAAGGACATCGGCGCGATGATCAAGCAGACGCTCGATCGATACGCGACGCTCAACGAGGGCAACCTCTCCGGCATGGTCGCGCTGAACCTCGGGCCGGCGCCGACGCTCGGCCAGGAGTCGGCCGAGTCGATCGAGATCGCGTACGAGCGACCGCCGTCTCGCGCCGAGACCCGCCCCGAGGCGCGCACCGAGCCAACGCCGATGCCGGCGCTCGGCCCGTCGGCGGGAGCGACGATCCCCGATCTCAAGCCGTTCTCGACGGTGCCGGGCGTACCGCCGCCGCCGATTCCGGTCCCGCCGGGGATCACGTCGCCCGCGTCGTCGCGCGAGCCTGCCGGCGCACCGGCCAAGACGATCCTCGGCGTGCCCGCGATGGCCAAGCCGCCGATTCCGTCGGTGCCGCCGATCAAGCGCCCGAACGGACCGACGTCGGTGCCGGCGGTGAGGCCGCCGATCCCGTCGATCGTACCGCGGCCGCCGGTCCCGACCGCAGCACCGCCGCGCGCGCCTCCCGCTCCGGCCCCGGCCGCCCCCGAGGTCGTCTCGGAGCCGAGTGGTCTGCTCGCGCGCGACGACTCCGGTCCCGTGAAGCTGCCGCCGCGCGCGCCGACCAACGACGACGACATGGCGACGATGCCGGCCGGTCACGAGCCGCGCGACCGCGACTCGCTGCAGACGACGCCGATCCAGCGCGTGCCCAAGCCGACGCCGGGCCAGAGCTTCGACTCGGAGACCGGCGAGATGTCGACGTCGATGCTCGACGATCTCAACCGCAAGGCATCGCTGCCGACGTCGGAGATGTCGCCGCTGCAGCAAGCGCAGCAGCCGTCGAGCCGCCCCGAGATCTACGTCCAGCCCGATCCACTCGCCGCGTTCCCCGACGAGCCGAGCGAGGTCGCGTCGGCCGCGCCCGAGCTGCCATTGCCGGCACCCGCACGCGGCGAGTCGCAACCGGTCGTGTCGCTCTACGAGCCTCCGGCGCGCGTCGTCACCGAGGAATTCTCGGCGCAGCCGGCCAGCTCCTCGGCACCCGCGCCGACCTCGTCGGTGCCGCCGCCGGCCGAGGGTGCGGCCGCGACGATGCCGAGCCTCGTCCCGCCGCCGCCGATCCGCGCGGGGAGCCAGCCGGTCACGTCGTCCTCGATCCCGTCGCTCGCCGACGCGCAGCCGGTCGCGAAGAAGAAGAGTCGGGCGCCATTGATCGCGCTGACGATGCTGCTCGTCGGTGGCGTCACCGCAGGCGGCTACCTCGCGTACATGAAGGTCAACGAGCCGTCCGAGTCGACCGACACCGACGGCTCGGGCAACGGCGCGGCGACGCCGATCGCGCCGGCGAAGCTCGACGCGGGCACCACGGTCGCGGCGGTGAAGGCCGACGCGCAGACCGTCGCGGTCGTCGCAAAGCCCGACGCCGGTGCGGTCGCGGCGATCACGCTCGACGCCGGTGCGGTCGCGGCGATCACGATCGATGCCGGTGCCGCCGACGCGCAGACGGTCGTGGCCGGCGATCCATCGGCACCCAACGTCGCGAAGCCGAGTGCGGCGTCCGACCAGCTCCAGGTCTCGTCGACGCCGCCGGGCGCGCGCGTGTTCATCGACGGCGCCGATCAGGGCATCACCCCGGTGAAGCTCCCCGGCACGGCGGATCGCCACACGATGGCGCTGCTCCTGCCGGGTCACGATCTGTACCTCGCCGAGGTCGACGGACAGGGCGTGTTCGACATCAAGCTGAAGCCCGTCACGCCGTCGAGCGGCAGCGCTCGCATCATGGTGATCCGCTGCAAGGCCAAGGAGCGCTACTACGTCTACGTCGACGGCCAGCCGAGCGGCATGACGTGCCCGACCGAGCGCATCCACACCAACATCGGTCAGCACCTCGTCGAGGTCTACGACATCGTCACGGAGTCGCGGACCAAGTTCGACGTCAACGTGAAGGACGACCGGCTGTCGTTCCGCGTTCGCATCGATCCCTGAAGCTCGTCGCAGCTCGATCCGACGAAGCGGCTCCAGCAGGCGCTCACGCCTGCGGTTCGCGGATCAATCGAGATCGTCTTCGGGACCGGCGGTCTCGCCACCCTGATGGCGAGGATCGAGGCCGTACTTGCGGATCAGCTCGCGCAGGTGCTTGCGATCGATCTGCGCCTCGCGCGCCGCGGCCGACAGGTTCATCTTGTGCCTGCGCATCAGGTCCTCGATGTACTCCTGCTCGAACCGCTCGACGCGCTGGCCCTTCGCTTCCTTGAACGGCAGGTCGGTGCGGATGCCGAGGCTCGGCGCCGCCTCGCTGACGAGCGCGTCCTCGAGGTTGATCGAGCTGCCGCGCGCGAGCAGGCAGGCGCGCTCGATCACGTTGCGCAGCTCGCGGACGTTGCCCGGCCAGCTGTGGCGAACGAGGCGCGCCATGTCATCCGGCGTGACCGACAGGCCCTGGCCGAAGTTGTTGACGAAGTGCTGGATCAGCAGCGGGATGTCACTGCCGCGCTCGCGCAGCGGCGGCACGCTGACGCGGATCACCGCGAGGCGATAGTAGAGGTCCTCGCGAAACGCCTTCTTCGCGACTTCGGCGCGCAGATCGCGGTTGGTCGCGGCGACGACGCGGACGTCGATCTTCTCGTACGTGTTGCTGCCGACCTTGCGCACGGCGCGCTTGTCGAGCACGCGGAGCAGCGACGGCTGGAGATCGAGCGCCATCTCGCCGATCTCGTCGAGGAAGATCGTGCCGCCGTGTGCCTCGGCGAACGCGCCGCGGCGATCGGTGATCGCGCCGGTGAACGACCCCTTCACGTGGCCGAACAGCATCGACTCGATCAGCTCGCGCGGGACGCTGCCGCAGTCGAACACGACGAACGGGCCATCCTTGCGCGGCGAGTGGTTGTGGATCTCCTCGGCGATCAGCTCCTTGCCGGTGCCGGTCTCGCCCTCGATGAGCACCGTCGCGTTCGTCGCGGCGACGTCCTCGAGCAGCGTGAACATCTGGCGCATCTTCGTGTCGCCGCCGACGATCGTACCGAACGCGGCCTGCGCGCTCGGCTCCGGCTCGACGATCTCCTCGTCAGGCAGGAACTTGATGACCGTGCGGCCGAGCTTCACCTCGGCGCCAAAGCCGATCGAGATCTTCTCGAAGCGCGAGCCCTGGATGAACGTGCCGTTCGTCGAGCCGCAGTCGCTCATCACGACCTCGTTCTCGACGAGAGACGCCTCGAGGTGCTTGCGCGACACCGTCTTGTCGGTGAGCACGAGGCTGCACTGAGGTCCCGAACCGAAAGAGACGGGATCGTTCGTCAGCCGAACCGCTTCGCCGCGGTCCGGTCCCTTGATGACGACGAAGATTCCGCCCGCGTTTTGCCGCGAATAGGACGGGGCATCGTCCAGCAGCGCGGTGACATTGGATCGATCGCGAGACATCCGGTCAGCCAACATCATGGTAGTCCCACGCGGGCCCTGGTGTCTATACCCCCCCCCCTCTAGATCCCCGAACGATCCTCGCTACTTTCCGGCTGCCACATCAGGCCCCGAGAACGCGACGATCGCCGCGACGACGAGCGCGACGAGCAGCACGACCGCGATCACCATCCATGGACGGATCGCGCTGCGCGACACCGGCGTCTGCGGCCTCGGCGCCTGCGACGACTTCTGGGGACGCTGCGGCGCCGCGAGCGGCGGCTGATCGAACGTGCGCCGCGGCAGCGTCGGCATCAGATCCGCGGGATCGGACTTGAGGCTCGCTGCCTGCGCCGTGCCCGTCGAGCGCGGGGGCTGCGCCGCGGGTCGTTGCGACGTGCCCGTCGGCCGCGGCGGCGGCATCGCGTTCGCCGGCGGCAGCGACGACACGAGCGAGCTCAGCGCCGCATCCGAATCGACGCGTCGCGGCCGCGGATTCGCCGTCGGAAACGACTGCGGCCCCGAGTCGTCCGACAGCGACCGCGGGCCCGAGTCGAGCAGCCGCGGTCCCGAGTCGAGTAGCGGCGCCGCGCCGAGATCGACGAGCGGCTGCGCGCCCTGCTCGTCGAGATCCATCATGTTGATGATCGACGTCAGCTCGACGCCGTGAAACCGATCGACCTCGGTCTTCGGCCGCGGCAGGCGCGCCGCCGGCGATCGCGCCGGCACCATCGACTTCACGCCGAGCGGAGGCGACTTGGGATCCGCGGGCAGCGGTAGCTTCGGCGGCAGCGGCCGCGCCGCGATCGGGGGCGACTTCGACGGCGACTTCGCGCGCGCCGCGATGCTGTGGATCGACAGCGGTCCCGAGATCGACATCGCATCGTCATCGTCGTCGTCGTCGATCGCCGCGTCGTAGACCTCGGTGCCCGCGCGCGGCGCGCCGAGCTCGAGCTCGTCGTCGTCGTCGTCGCCGCGCCACTGGTCGTTGGGTCCGCACGCGTCGCGCAGCTCCTTCGCGAGCTCGGGCGCGCTCATGAGCAGACCGTTGCGATGCGCGCAGCGCATCAGCGCTTCCTGGAACTCGCCGGCGGTCTGGTAGCGCTTGTCGGGATCGATCGACAGCGCCTTCGCCATGATCGCGTCCATGTCCGGCGGCAAGCCGGGCACCTTGCGCGAGATCTGCGGCACAGGCTGCGAGTAGATCTCGTCGGCGCTCGTCGTCAGGCCGGCATGCACGAACAGGCGCTCGCCGGTCAGGATCTCGTACATGCACACCGCGAGCGAGTACAGGTCCGAGCGGTGATCGAGCGACTCGCTCTTCGCCTGCTCGGGCGACATGTAGCCGACCTTGCCCTTCACCTTGTAGAACAGCGACGTGTGCGTTGCCGCCTTCGCGATGCCGAAGTCGGTCAGCTTCACCTCGCCCGAGTACGACAGCAGGATGTTCGACGGCGACACGTCGCGATGGATCAGCTTGAGCGGGTTGCCGTCGAAGTCGCGCTTGCTGTGCGCGTACGACAGCGCCGAGAGCACCTCGCGCGAGATGTAGATCGCGGCCGCCGGCGAGAACCGCTTGCCGCGGCGCTTGGCCTTCTTGAGCAGCGTCCGCAGGTCGCCGCCCGGCAGGTACTCCATCACGATGAAGTACTCGCCACCCGCGGTGACGAGGTCGATCGTGTGGACGATGTTCGCGTGATCGAGCGTCGCCGAGAGCTTCGCCTCGCGGAGGAACAGGTCGATGAACTCCTCCTGCTGCGTGAACTCCGGCAGGAGCTGCTTCAGGACGACCTCCATCTCGAAGCCGCCCGCGCCCATCTTCTTCCCGACGTAGATCGCACCCATGCCACCTTCGGAGAGGTGCTCGAGCACGACATACCGGTCGATCGGCGCGTCCCCCGCCTGGAGCATGCGGGGGTGAGTGTAACATTCCAGTGTGGCCGACGATCGCTACCGGCTGGCGCCCGTGCGCGATGCGCGTGCACGTGACGAACGTGTCAGGCGCGGAGATCTCGCAGCCGCGATCGGTGATGCGCGCGAAACACAAGGGCGTCTCGACGCAGCGCGCTCACGAACTGTTGCCGCGCGTACTGCACTTGCCGGCGCCATCGCGACCCGCCAATCCCTGCTGACAGGGACTCCCGCGCAGCTCGTCCTGGCCGAGCAGTTCGTCGCCCGCCGCCGCCGCGACCTCGCCGACGCGCTCGCCGAGGAGGGACGCGCCGAGGACGCACACGACGCGAGGCTCGGTCATGTCGATGACGCGCGCCGATCGCTGACGCGCGCCCGCGCCGACCGCGAGGTCATCGAGCGGCACTTCGAGCGCTGGCGGACCGAGCGCAAGCGGCTCGCCGAGCGGCGCGAGGACTGACCTGCAACTCGGCGCGCGGTGCGCGTGTCCTCGTCGCATGCGCCTTTTCCTCGTCACGGCCCTTCTCCTCGCACCTGCCCTCGTCTCCGCCGACGACACCGTCAGCCGCACGCCCGACGTGTCGCAGATGAAGAACGACGACTGCGCCCGCGCGCGCAAGGCGAACAAGCCGTGCGTGATCAACATGGGCGAAGGCGAGACGATCGACGGCACGAACCCGGGCGCGGGCGGCACGGGGATCGGGATCATTCAGTTCGGCAAGGCCGCGAGCCTGATCCGCATTCGCAAGGACTTCATCACCGAGATCCTGAAGTCGGCCGAGGATATCGACTGACCTACGGGCACTCGAGGACGTCAGTACACGACGCCTTGCCGAGCACGCACTCCTTGTGCTGCTCGACCTTCGCGAGGTTCTGCTGATCGGAGCGCAGCACCTCGCACGCGGCGACGCATTCCTTCTCGTCGAACGGGACCTGGCTGTTCGTCGAGGCCATGCAGTCGCTCTCGCGCGTGCAGATGTCCGTGCACGTCTTGCTGCGCGGCTGGGTGCACGCGGCGAGGACAGCGAGGACGAGCGCGAAGCGCATCGCCGATCAGTCTAGCTCAGCCGACAACCTCGAGCGCCTTCCAGATCGTCATCGTGATGAGAATTGCCATCAGGGCGAGGAACGCGACGAGGCCCACTGGGTTCAGCCGCGCTCCCTCCGGCAGCGGCAACTTCGTACGCACTTCTCTCGGATCGATCGGGATCAGCAGCAGCGTGACGGCGAGCTGGATCGCGGCGGCGATCAGGTACACGCCGGTGTACTCCCAGATCTCGTTGATGCTGGCCGCGAACTGGTAGCCGAATGTCGTCGAGAAGTTCGACAGCGCCATGAACGCGGCGAACTGCGAGCCCGCGATCTTCGGCCACGACAGGTCCATGCACAGCGAGATCAGCGCGACCGACCAGACGGCCTGCCATGCAGCATCGTAGAAGCCGAGGGCGTACATCAGCGGCTTCAGGTGCCAGTACGGCTCGAGCAGCGAGAACGCGATCCAGCCGAGCGCGAGCGCACACGACGCGACCGCAGCGACGCGCCTGCGACCGAACCGGTCGAGAAGAAAGCCGGTGATCGCCGCGCATCCGCCACCGACGACGAGGCCCCAGCCTCCCGTCAGCACCGCGAGGTCGTCGTAGCTCCAGTGAAGCTTGGTGATGAACAGTGGATACGAGGTCGCGCTCAGGAGGCCGATCGCAAAGTTCGCCGTCACCATGAGCAGCGCCGCGACGATCGTCGAGCGCAGCGAGAACACCTGCGCGAGCGCGATGAGGGTGTCGAGGAGCGACTGCTTCGATCGCTGGTCCGAGGTCGGCGCCACCTCGTCGCCCTCCCGGACGAGCAGCGGGACGAGCATGATCGCGAGGAGCACGATGGTCTGCGCGATCAGCGCGGTATCGAGGCTCGTCACGGAGATGAGCGTCGCGACGCCGGCGCCACCGATGCCGCCACCGAGGTACTTCGATCCGTACATGAGGCCGTTCGCGCGGCCGCGCTCGCTGTCGTCGAGCAGATCGGTCGCGAGTGCATCGACCGAGACGTCCTGGAGCGAGTTGAAGACGGTGTGGACCAGGATCGTCCACGTCAGCAGCTTGATCTCGGTGTCGAGATCGAACGTGACGAGCACGATCATCGTCGCCGCCATCATTCCCTGTGCGAACACGATCCACGGCCGCCGCCGGCCGAACCGGCGAAGCGTGAACGTGTCGATGATCGGCCCCCAGATCCACTTGAACGAGTAGGGCAGCGTCGTGAACGACAGCATCGCGCCGACGATGGCCTGGTCGGCACCCTTCTGCGTCAGGTACCCGGGCAGCGTCGTCGCCATGAAGCCCCACGGGATCCCCTGCGCGACGTAGAGCGCGCACAGGGTGAACAGCCGAAGTCCTCGGCGATCCGCGAGACTCACGCGCAGAGCCTACAACTACTGCGAGGCGAGCAGCAGGATCTCGGCCGGCGTGAGCGCCCGATCGTAGAGCCGCACGTCATCGATCCCACCCGGAAAGTAGCTGGTGGCACCGCCTCCATTCTCGTCGCCGCCGACGAGGATCGGATTGCCGTCGAACACGACATCGGGCATCTGCGTGCTGCCGACCACTGCGCCGTTGACGTAGAACCGCATCGTCGCGCCGTCCCACGTGCCGGCGACGTGCTGCCACGCACCCGCGGTTGCCGCCGGACCGATGACGAACTCGTCGCCGAGCGCGGTGCCGCGCATCTTGAACCGCAGCTCGCCGGTGTCGAGGATCTCGAGCTGCCAGCTGTTCGCGGTCGCGCTCGCGTCGTGGGCCTTCGCGGCGATGCTGATGTTCGCGCCGACCGAGGCCGGCCGCGCGAACGCGGCGATCGTCAGGCTCGACTGCGTCGATAGCCCGGGCGCGTCGCTGGTCGTCAGGACCTGCGCGCTGCCGTCGAACGCGCCGGCGCCACCGGCACGACCCGCGATCGCCGTCGGGCATGCGGTGCAGTCCGCGTCGTGGTTGCCGGCGTGGTCGAGCACGAACCCGGCAAACGAGCTCTCGTCGAACGTGTACCAGAGGACGAGGTTCGGGATGTCGTCGACTGCCGCGTCGCCGGTCGTCATCGATCGGCCGTCGGCCGTCTCGCCGATGCGTGCGTCACCGGCGATCGGATCGAACGCGATCCGGCCGCACCCCGTGACCGCCACGAGCACCCACCACCGCATCCGACCATTGTAGGCGCTACTCGGTCCGTGTGGCGACGTCTTCACCGAGGCCGAGGCCGACCGACAGGGTCAGGCCGAGCGTGAAGTAGGTGCCGGTGTTCTGCTTCTTGCCGTCGACGATCAGCGGCATCGTGCCGACGCCGCCGAGCAGCGCGAGCCGCGCCGAGTCGAAGAAGCCGTGGTGCGGTCCGATGTCGATCGCGAGCTGACCGGTCGCCGCCGGATACACGCCGCTGTCCTTGCCGGAGATCATCACGTTCGTCGCCGGCTTGTCCTCGTCGCAGTCGACCGCGATGCCCATCGTGTCGACGCAGTAGTTGCCGCTCGCGGTGATCCGCGTGACCGACGCAGCGGCCTGCGCGTGCAGCCCGATCCACGGCCGCGGCTGGTACAGCACCGCATCCGCGACGCCCTCGGCGCCGAGCCGGAAGCCGTGATACGAGGCAAGCTTGTCGGTCGTGCGCTTGCTCGAGCCAAAGCCGACACCGGCGACCGACACGTTGCCGAGCTGCTTGCGGTAGCCGATGTACGGCTCGCCCGGCGTGTCGCCGCTCTGGCCGAAGATCCGCGCACCGACGATCACGCCCTTCACCGGCAGCCACCGGTCGAAGTCGACGAGCCCCGACAGGTGCTGGATCGGGGCGCCCTTCGACTCGTTCTGCGCCGACTGGCTCGCGTAGAACCCGGGCACAACGCCGACTTGCGCCTGAACGCCAGGCCGACCTAGCGGTACCGCGGTGACACCGGTCGTGGCGGGCATCGGCCCGAGGGTGGTGCAAGCAGGCAGAATCCCAAGAGCGACGAGGACGGCGAGTTTGCTCATGATTTCTACAACACGCGAGGTGCCCTGCGATGGGACGGCAAAAGCACGGCAGTGGACGGCACGGTTCTTCAGGTCTAGTCTCACCTACTTCCCTCGATGACGGACAAGGTCAAACACAAGTCCAAGCACATCAAGCTCACGTCCCACCCCGGATCCGGCGGTGCCAAGCCGATCCCGATCAACTGGGGCGCATCGGACCCGAAGACCCGCGGGCCGATCATCGCGACGCTGACCGACTCCGAGCACCGCAACGTCATCGGCACGCACTCCGGCAGCTACGCCGTCTATCGCGCGCTCGCGATCGCCGCGAAGGCGCTCGACCCGCAGCACGTCCCCGATCTCACCAACACCGCGCCGACCGATCACATCGGTCCGTTCCCGAGCTGGCACGATCCCGAGAAGATCGTCTCGCTCGATCCGTACGGCGCGACGGTGCAGTCGGTGTTCGCCGAGTACCTCAAGCAGGGCTACGACATCCGGCCGACGATCGCGGTCACGAAGGCCCACATCGACATGCCGGAGATCGTCGACGCGATCGAAGCCGGCCGCATCCCGGTCGACGGCAAGATCGTGAAGAGCAAGCGCGAGGTCCCGGTCACCAAGGCGGCGACCGAGCCCGTCTGGTACTTGCCCGGGGTCGCGAAGCGCTTCGGCTGCACCGAGAGCGAGCTGCGCCGCACGCTGTTCGAGCAGACCGGCGGCATGTTCCCCGAGCTCGTCACGCGCGGCGACCTCGACGTGTTCCTCCCGCCGATCGGCGGCCAGACCGTCTACATGTTCGGCGATCCGACCAAGCTCGCCGATCCGAACACGACGCTGACCGCGCGCGTCCACGACGAGTGCAACGGCTCCGACGTGTTCGGCTCCGACATCTGCACGTGCCGTCCGTACCTCGCGCACGCGATCGAGGAGTGCATCCGCGGCGCGCAGGCCGGCGGCGTCGGCCTCATCGTCTACTTCCGCAAGGAAGGCCGCGCGCTCGGCGAGGTGACGAAGTTCCTCGTCTACAACGCTCGCAAGCGCCAGCAGGGCGGCGACAGCGCCGCGCAGTACTTCGCGCGCACCGAGTGCGTCGCGGGCGTCCAGGACATGCGCTTCCAGGAGCTCATGCCAGACGTGCTGCACTGGCTCGGCATCAAGAAGATCCACCGCCTCGTGTCGATGTCGAACATGAAGTACGACGCGATCGTGCGCGCGGGCATCGAGGTCGGCGAGCGCGTGCGCATCCCGGATGACCTGATCCCGGCGGACGCGCGCGTCGAGATGGACGCGAAGATGGCCGCCGGCTACTTCACGCCCGACCACGTTCCGACGACCGACGAGCTCCAGGTGGCTAAAGGTCGCGGCCTGGAGGAGTGAGAGAGCTGCTGAGGCGAAACTGAGCCTCGCTTGCGGCCGATCGACCTTGGCGCAAACCGGCCGGGTCCGGTAGCCTGTCCTCCCTGATGTCATCGAGCGAAGCCGAGACTGCGGTCGCGTATCTCCGCTC
>JAEWJO010000368.1 GCA_023386455.1 Pseudomonadota bacterium
ACCGCGAACACCTCGCGCATCGCGAGGCTCTCGCCGACGAGCTCGCCGAACCGGCGCGCCTGGCTCGGCGGCAGGTCGAGCGCCTGGGCCTCGGGTTCGACGCGCAGCGCGGAGCGGCCGACGAGCAGCGTCGAGCCGGCGGGCACCGTCACCTCGGCGACGCGCGAGCCCTCGAACCAGGTGCCGTTCGTCGAGCCGAGATCGCGGACGACGAACCGCGAGCCATCCGCGCGGATCGCGACGTGCGTGCCGGACACCCGATCGTCGGACAGCGCGAGGTCGACGCCACGGTCGGTGCCGACGACGCTCTCGGTCTCGCCGAGTCGACACGCGCGGCCGCGGTCGGGGCCGTCGACGACGACGAGCTGGCACCGCACGCGACCCGTCCCCCCGTCGAGGATGTCGCTGTACACGGTCGCGGCGCGTGCCACGGCGCGATGATACAGGGAAGGGATGCGCGATCGGTGCCGGCCGTATCATGGGATCGAGTGAGCCAGGTCCATGCGGCGTAGCCTCGGTCCGTACGAGCTCGTACGCGTGCTCGGCCGCGGCGGCATGGCCGAGGTCCACCTCGCGCTCGCCCACGGTGCGTCGGGCTTTCAGCGCGAGGTCGCGATCAAGACGCTCGCCCCCGAGCTCGTCGGCCATGCCGACCTCGAGCGCGCGCTGATCCGCGAGGCGACGCTCGCCGGCAAGCTGCGGCACAGAAACCTCGTCGCGGTGCTCGGCCTGGGCGTCGACGACGGCCTCTACTATGTCGTGCTCGAGTACGTCGACGGCGGCGATCTCGCCGACGTCGTGATGCCCGAGCCGCTCGCGCTCCACGTCGTCTCCGAGCTCGCGCTCGGCCTCGCATACCTGCACGACGCGCGCGACGAGCGAGGCCTGCCACTCGGCCTCGTCCACCGCGACGTCGGGCCGGGCAACGTGCTCGTGTCGCGGACGGGCGACGTCAAGCTGTCCGACTTCGGCCTCGCGAAGGCGACCGCGCTCGCCGACCTCACCGCGGCCGGGGCGCGCCGCGGCACGTACGCCTACATGAGCCCGGAGCAGCTCGCCGGCGAGCCACTCACCGCCGCGAGCGATCAGTTCGGCCTCGCGGTCATGCTCGTCGAGCTCGTCGCGGGGACCCGACCGTTCGCGGGCGACACGCCGGTCGCGATCATGGAGGCGATGCGCGGCGGCGCGACCCAGGATTCGGTGCTCGGCCGTCTGCCGGCCGACGTCGCGGACCTCGTGCGCACCGCGCTCGCGCCTGATCCGCGCGACCGATTCTCGACGATGGACGAGCTGCGAGCCGCGGTCGACGAGGTGCGCAGGACGCGGCTGGCGGTCGGTGCGCGCGAGCTCGGCGCGTGGGTGCGCGCGCAGAACCTCGGGACCTGAAGGCACCTGGCCGCCGTGTCGCAGTCGAGGTTTTCGCGCTGCTGCCCGCGGTCGGCAGCGCGCGATGAGGAGCCAGCGGCTCGTACTGCGCGGAGCCGGCAAACCGTGGGACCAATGAGCATGCGCTCGATCCTCGTCTCGATCGCGATGGTCGCTGGACTCTGCGGCTCCGCGGCCGCCGGCGGGCTTTTCATCGAGGAGGGCCTCGGTGGCGCCAGCTATCAGGGCGACCTCTCCGCGTTCGGCGGCGCGCCCCGCGTCCAGATCTCGCTCGGCCTCCGCTCGGGCCCGTACACGTTCAGCGCGCTCGTCGGCGCGACCGTCCCGGAGATGTTCTACATCGACTGCTACGGCGACGAGTGCGATCCGCAGCCGACGGCCGGCTACACGTTTGCCGGCTTCGACATCAAGCACGCCTGGCCGCTCGCCGGCCGCTACGAGCACGCGGCGGTGCGTCTGTTCATGCACGGCGGTGCGCGCTGGTACTCGGGCGACGACGACATCGAGGGCTACGAGGGTCCGGGCGCATCGGGTGGCGCCGGCATCGAAGGCGACTGCTGGGTGATCGGCTACGCGCTGGACTTCGGGCTCGACGCGATGTGGATGCGCGCACCGTCGCGGCCGCTCGCCGGCGCGATCACGAGGGCGCCGAGCGGGCTCGGCTCGACCGGCGACATCTTCGCGGCGGCGCCGTACGTCCTGTTCTCGGGGCGGATCGGCTGGATGTAGGGTGCACAGCTCGCGGTTCGCGATCCTGGTCGTCGCGGCCGCCTGCGATGCAGGAGCTCCGGCATCGTCGCGGACAGCGCCCGTCGCGTGCAGCACCGCGAGCCCGGGACGGACGATCGAGATCGCCACGGGGCTGGCGCTCGTCGAACGCGCGCCGTCGATCCGCTGGCGATCCGCGCGAGACGGCCACATCTACGACGCGACTCGCGATCCCGTACGGCCCGAGGATCTGGGCGTGGCCAGTGCGTTCGCCGGGACGAGGTGGGACGACACGTACTGGTATCGCGTTGTCTGCGTCGACGACTGCGACGATGGCGCCGGGCCCAAGGGGGGCGTCGAGCGCATCGATAAGCGGACCGGCGCCGCGCAGCGTCTCGGCGACGGTGACTACGGTCTCGGCAACATCACGTTGTTCGGCGACTACGTGTACTGGGGAAACTACGGGCACAGTCCGAACGATGGCGGTGTCCGGCGCGTGCTGCGGCGCAACGGCCCGCAGGAGTCGATTCGGATCTGGGACGGGCGCGAGGAACACATCCAGTCGCTCACCCCGTATCCAGGGCGCGGCGTTCTCGCCGTGGGTACCGTATCGGTCGCATGGATCGCCGGCACCGGCGATCGGGGCACGATCATGTTCGACTCCGACATGCTCGTCGGCGACGCGGTCGTCGACGGGGACTTCGTGTACCTCACCGAACGAGACCAGCGTTTCGACCGGCGGCCCGGGCACATCTATCGCGTCTCGCTGGCGACGCGCGCCGTGCTGCGTCTGACCGGTCCGCTCGACCAACCAGCGAGGATCGCCCTCCATGGCGGTCGCGTGTACTTCACGCTCGACGACAACGCGGGTATCTGGTCCGTTCCGACGGCCGGCGGCGTCGTGACGCGGACGATCGGAGATGGCCCGTACGATCTCGAGCTCGGCGAGGAGCCGCTCGGTCTCTGGGCGCACCCCTGCGGCCTCGTGTGGCTGCGCGGGAACCCCGCGGTTCCGTCGACCCAGCGCCTGCTCTTCCAACCCTGGCCTTGACTTGTATCACGACGTGATACATCGTGTGTCACATCGTGACACGCAAGCGGCCACCGACCGAGGAACCCGACGAGCCGGAGCGCAAGGAGCGCGTGATACACACGCGCGTCCCGGAGAGCCTCGAGGCGGAGCTGCGCCAGCGCGCACAGGACCTCGGCATCTCGGTCTCGAACCTCGTCCGCAACGTGCTCGGCCACGCGTTCGGCCTCGTCGGCGACGTCGTCGCGGACAGCCACGCGATCGCGCGCGCCGCCCGCGGCGAGACCTCGCGGCCCAAGGACGAAGCGGCCGAGCCGGTCGACGTGATCGCGTGGCAGCTGATCGTGCTCGCCAAGAACGCGGTGTGCTCGCGCTGCAACGACCTCTTGCCCCGTGGCCGCGAAGCCGCGATCGCCGTCGGCGGTGATCGCGCGATCGTCTGTACCCCTTGCCTCGAGGAGCTACGCAAATGACCACGCTCGAAGAGTTGCTCCAGCCGCTGCGCGAGACCGCCGCCTACACCGCGCGCCTCGTGAAGAACGTCGGCCTGCGCATCGATGCGATGTCGCTCGACCTCGCGCGCGATGGCGGCGCGATCGTGCGCAACGCGCAGGGTCTCGCGAATGCAGTCCGCGATCAGGCGACGACCGCGACCCGCGCGACTCCGCGCGTCGCCAAGATCGCGCAGCACGCGACCGCGCTGTTCGCGCGCCAGCGCTGGCTGCGCCTCGCGAATGCGGCACGCAGCGGCACGCCCGCGCTGCGCGACGAGGATCACCGCGATCTCGCGGCGCGCACCGCGGCCCACGCGGCCGAGCTGCGCGGCGGAATCGCGAAGATCGGCCAGCTCGCGTCGTGCCGTCCCGATCTCGTCGGGCCGATCTGGGCAACCGAGCTCGCGAAGCTCCAGGATGAAGTTCCCGCCGTGGACGCGGCGGCGATCCGCGCGCGCATCGAGGCCGAGCTCGGTGCGACGATCGGCGAGCTGTTCGCCGAGTTTGACGACACGCCGATCGCCGCCGCGAGCCTCGCGCAGGTCCACGCCGCCACGCTGCTCGACGGCACGCGCGTCGTCGTCAAGGTCCAGGTTCCGGGCATCGAGGACGTGATCGCCGCCGATATCGCGGCGCTTCGCACGATCGCCTCGACCGTCGGCGACATTCCCGGCGTCGACCTGCCGGTGCTGGCGGCCGAGCTCGCGCGCGCACTCGCCGTCGAGCTCGACTACGAAGCCGAGGCCGACGCGCTGTGGGCATTCACCGGCGGCGTCACCGTGCCGCGGCCGATCGCCGGCGCCTCGACCAGGCGCGTGCTGACGATGACGCGCATCGAGGGCGAACGCCTGACGACGTGGCTCGAACGGATGACGGCCGACGGAAAGCTCGAGCAACGCGACCGGCTGCTCGGCGAGCTCGTCGGCGAGGTCGCGGCGCAGATCCTCGTGCGCGGCCAGGTTCACGCCGACCCCCACCCGGGCAACTTCCTCGTCACGACCGACGGGACGCTCGCGCTCCTCGACTTCGGCTGCATGCTCGAGCTCCGCAAGCCCGAGCGCGCCGCGTATGCGCGCCTCGTGCTCGCGATCGCGGGCGGCAACCACGCGAACGCGGCGACCGAGCTCGCGACGCTCGGGTTCTCCGCCGACGATCCGGACCAGCTCGTCGATCTGACGTCCGCGGTGATCGGCGCGATGAAGCCGGGCACGCAGGCGTCGGACCTCGACTGGCAGGCTGCGTTCGCCGACCAGATCGCGCACGCGAAGCAGCTCGGCGGCCTGACGATCCCGCGCTCGTTCGTCCTGCTCGGCCGCGTGCTCGCATCGATCGCAGGGCTGCTCGCGACGTACAAGCCGAAGCTCGAGATCCACCCGCTGATCGCCCGCCACCTCGCGGCCGCGATCATGACCTGAGCAGCGACTGTGGCTCGCCAGTAGCGAATCGCGCGCGTCTGGCATTAACTAGGTCGACATGCTGTCGCGCGGCGTCGCGTACATGGCGCTCTCCGCGCTCGGCTTCTCGGCCATGTCGGTGCTCGTGAAGCTCGCGGCGCGCGACCTGCCGACGGGCGAGATCGTGCTCGCGCGTGCGGTGATGACGCTCGGCATCTCCTACGTGATGGTGAAGCGCGTCGGACTGTCGCCGTGGGGAACGCGGCGCGGCAAGCTGCTGGTTCGCGGCCTGCTGGGATTCTCGGCGCTCGCCGGTTACTACATCGCGCTCGCCCGGCTGCCGCTCGCCGACGCGACGACGCTCCAGAACGTCCAGCCGCTGATCACCGCGATCCTCGCGTGGCGCATCCTCGGCGAACGGATCGGCTGGGCGACGGTGATCGCGATCGCGTGCGGGATCACCGGCGTGATGCTCGTCGTCCATCCTGGCGTCGGCGCGGTCGCCGATCCAGCGGGGCTCGCGATCGCGCTGTCGTCGGCGACGCTGTCGTCGATCGCCTACGTCACCGTGCGCCAGCTGACCGCGCCGCGGCTCCAGCCCGACGGGACGGAGAGGGCAGGCGAGCACCCGCTCGTCATCGTGTTCTACTTCCCGCTCGTCGCGGCGCCGCTCTCCGTCCCGTGGGCGGCGATGGACCTCGTCGTACCGAGCGCGACCGGCTGGCTGCTGCTCGCGGCGATCGGCGTCACCACGCAGCTCGGCCAGGTCTTCTTGACGAAGGGCCTCGCGATCGAGAAGGCCGGGCGCGCGACGAGCGTCGGCTACATCCAGATCTGCTTCGCGATCGTCTGGCAGCTCGTGATCTTCGGCGAGATGCCGGCGCTCGGCACGGTGGCCGGTGCCGCGTTGATCATCGCAGGTACGCTGGCCGTATCTGCGACGGCAACGCGCGGCGCAGCCAGGCCGCGCACAGCCACGTGATCGCGGTGGCCAGCGCGACGCCGCCGAGCACGTCCGAGACGAAGTGCGCGTGCGCGAGGATGCGCGCGCAGCCGGCGGCGACGACGATCGCGAGCACCGGGCGCAGCCGCGGATAGGCGACGGCGAGCGGCACGCACAGGCTCGCGAACAGCGTGATGTGGCCCGAGGGAAACGACCAGCCGTCGCCCCAGAACCAGAACGTGCGATCGCCGCCGTGCTCGAGCCACTCGAACGGGCGGAGCCGGCCCGTGCCGAGCTTGAGCCACATCGTGACGTTGCGATCGAGCAGGTGGACGAGCGTGACGAGCAGTGCACCGTGTGCGTGCGGTCGCAGGCGCGGCACGAGCAGCGTCGCCGCGCTCGCGATGCAGAGCACCCAGACGCCGATCCAGCGATCGGGCACGATGCCGGTCAGGTACTCGAGGTAGCCGATGAAGATCTCCCAGTAGATCGGGTGCGTCTCTCGCGACGCGAGCCAGCGCGCCAACGGCTGGTCGATCGTGAAGATGCAGACGACCGTCAGGAGCAGCGCGATCCAGGTGGTACGGCGAAGACCCTGCACGAGACCCGTCGAAGGTAGCGCACGTGCGGCGTGGTCTCCGTCGAGATCAGAACAAGATCGTACGGCTGGCGAAGGAGCCGCGAGCTAAGCTGAGCGCTCCATGGTCCTCCGCTCCACGCTGCTCGCCTCGGCCGTCGCGCTGTCCGCCTGCGTCAACCCGGCGCCGAAGCCCGCGGCGCCGGTCATCGTCACGAGCGGTGGCGCGACCGTCGTGCGGGTCACGACCGACGCGCAGCCGTTCGTCGACGCCTGGGCCGCGGCACTCGGTGGCCGGCCCGCGATCAGCGCGCTCGGCGCGATCCATGGCAAGGGTAGCTACGAGCGCGGCGGCGTGCGCGGCACGATCGAGATCTGGGAGACGCCGCGCGGCGAGCGCCGCGAGGTGATCGAGCAGGGGTTCTTGCGCGAGGTCCGGATCTTCGACGGCACGCGCGGCTGGCTCGTCGATCGGAACCGCGAGGTTCGCGAGCTCGCGGGCTTCGAGGTGGACGATCAGCTCGCGTTCGCGTTCGATGCCACGCACTCGGCGCTGCTCGCGGATCGCCGTCCCGGTACCGTCGCCGCCGAGGGAGGCAAGCTCGTCGTCACGCACGACGGGGGCAAGCGACCCGAGACGATCACGCTCGATCCGGCGACGCACCTGCCGGACACGATCGTGCGCCGCGACGGCGAGAAGCTGCGCACGACGCGCCTCGCCGACTGGAACGCGGTCGCCGGCGTCAAGCTGCCGTGGTCGACGTACGAGGACAACGGCAACCCGAACGACTCGGTCACGCTCCACTTCAGGACGCTCGAGGTTGGCACGCCGCCCGAGGGCGCGTTCACGCAGCCGCCCGAGCGCGAGCCCGACGCGACGCTCGCGGCCAATCCGGTCATCGTCCCGATCGAGGTCGTCTACGGCGGCCTCGTGTTCGTGAAGGTCGAGATCAACGGCCAGCCGATGTCGATGGTGTTCGACACCGGCGCCGAGGCGACGGTGCTCAACAGCTCGCGCCTCGCGAAGCTCGGGCTCACCGGCTTCGGCCAGTTCGCGACCGGCGCGGGCGGCGGCGACGTCGTGCTGTCGTACGTCCAGGGCGTGACGACGAAGGTCGGCGGCGCGGAGGTCGCGAACCAGATCGTCGCGGCGGTGCTGCTCGATCCGCTCGAGCGGCCGCTGCAGCGCAAGCTCGACGGCATCCTCGGCTACGACTTCATCTCGCGGTTCGTCGTCGAGCTCGACTACAAGAACCAGGAGATGAAGCTGTACGACCGCGCGACGTACAAGCACACGGGCGCGGGCACGCCGATCGGCGTGACGCTCGAGGACTCGACGCCGTTCATCGACGCGAAGGTCGAGATTCCAAAGGTGGGCCTCCTCGAAGGTCACTTCGTGCTCGACACCGGGTGCCTGTGCGACGTCCAGCTGTTCGCGCCGTTCGTCGACAAGCACCAGCTGCTGTCGGCGCTGCCGGACGCGAAGCAGGCCGGCTACTCGGCCGGCGCCGGCGGCGAGACGCACGCGGTCTCGACGACGATCCCCGCCGTTCACATCGGCGATCAGGTCATCAAGGAGCCGAAGGCCGACCTCTCACGCGACACCAAGGGCGCGGGCGCCGACCCCGAGTCGGCCGGCCTCATCGGCAGCATCACGTGGAAGCACTTCGTGCTCGTCCTCGACTACAAGGCCAGGCAGGTGTTCCTCGATCCGCTGCGC
>JAEWJO010000097.1 GCA_023386455.1 Pseudomonadota bacterium
CGCGCGAGCCTCGGGCCGCACCTCGGCGGCGAAGCGCGACGCGGTGGTCAGGTTGTCCCAGGTCCGCTGCAGCACGCGATCGAGGCTCGGCGGGTCGCGGCCGAGCAGCTTGTCATTCTCGACGAGCGTCGGCCCGGGCACCGGAGGTGGCCCGATCTCGAGGTACTTGCCCGACAGCGCGCCACGCGACGTGATGAACACGTCCCCGCCCTTCATGATCCTGCGCGCCCACGCCGACTCGATCGCGACCTTCACCGCGACGCCCTCCTCGCCACCGAGCGGGCCCGGCGCGCGGGGCGGCGAGAGCGCGATCGACTCGACCTTGCCGACCGTCTTGCCGGCGACGACGAACGGCGCGCCCTCGACGAGGCCACCGGTCGTGTGGAAGTAGACCTCGACGCGCGTGTGAGAGCCCCACTCGATCCGGTCGTACACGAACACGAAGAACACGATCGCGAGCGCGATCACCACGAGCGAGACCGCGCCGACCTTGCGGGTGAGCTGCGGAGCTTGCGCGGCCAGACTCATCGCGCGGCGCTCATTCCTTCCAGAAGAACTTCCACGGATTGCGCTTGAGGTCGCGGATCAGCTCGCGCAGGTCGGCATAGATGTCGTCCTTCGCGAGCAGCGCGCCCGCCGTGCCCTTGCCGGCGCGGAGGTCGGTGACCATGCCGTTGACGTTGTCGATGAGGCCGCCCGCCTTGCCGGCCGCTCCCGCCGCCTTGTCGGCCGCGTTGATCGCCTTGTCGATGCGGTCCTCGGTGATGATCTTCGTCACGCGCGTCGCGTCGGTCATCAGCGCCTGCGCCGATGGCGTCAGCGTCGACATCGTCGACTGCGCCGCCCTCAGCGTCGCGGACGCGTCGGCGACGAGAGTCGCGACCGGCCGGCCATCACCGAGGCCCGTGTTGACCTTCGCGAGCGTCGTCTTCGCTTCCTTCGCGAGCGCCGCGCCGTTCGTGATGAGCTCGCCGATCTGCTCGCGGTTCGCGACGAGCAGGTCGTTCGCCTCCTTGACCGCGTTCGCGCTGTTCGAGAGCAGACCCTTGATCGCGTCGCGATCGTCGCGCAGCACCGCGGCGACGCCGTCGAGCACCTCGTAGAGACGCGCGACGACGAGGTCGGTGCGCGGCGGATCGTGGACCGCCGGCGGACCGTGGATCACCGAGCCCGCGGCGATCGGCGGCTTCTCCCAGTCTCGACCCGGCACGATCTCGAGGTACTGCTCGCCGAGCACGCCGGCGGTGTTGATGAAGAACTCGGCGTCGCTGCGGATCGAGTCCCGCACCCGATCCTCGATCCACACGGTCAGCCGCACCTGGACGCGCTGGTTGTTCAGGTTCGGGTCCTGCTTGCCGCCGAGGAAGTCGATGTGCTCGACCTTGCCGACCTTGATGCCGGAGACCTTCACCGGTGCGCCGGGCTGCAGGGCGCCGATGTAGTCGTAGTCGACCTTGATCGTGAAGCCCGAGCGAAACGAGAAGTTGCCGAGGATGAAGATGAAGCCGATCAGGATCGCGGTCGAGACCAGGATCAACAACCCGACTTTGAACTCCAACCCTCGTTCGCGCATGGGCCGCAATCATAGCCGCGCACAAACGACGAAGCCCGCCGATGAAGGCGGGCTTTGTGATCGAGCGCTCGGTGAAGCCGGCTACTGCCAGCCGCCACCCTGCTGCGGGTAGCCACCACCGCCCGGAGGCGGGTAGCCACCACCCGGCGGCGGATAGCCTCCGCCCGGCGGCGGGTAACCACCGCCCGGAGGCGGATAGCCACCACCCGACGGCGGCGGTGCGCCGCCCGACTTCTTCGAGAACAGCGCCTTCGCCTCCTCGTACGCGGCCGGCGACGCCATCATCAGCACGCCGAAGAACGCGACGATGCGGATCAGCATGTGCGCCATGATGAGGATCGCGCCGATGCCCATCTTGAGGTGCACGATGCCTGCGAGGCCGAACAGCACGACCGCGGCGGGCAGCCAGAGCACGAGCACGGCCGTGATCAGCGGGCCGAACGCGTCGACGGACTGCAGCGCCGGCGGCAGCTTCTGGGGCGGCACGACGAACAGGATGCAGAGCACGCCGAGCGTCGTGATGATGAAGTCGAGCAGGACGTAGATGATCAGCAGCGCCGGTACGCCCGTGAAGTGGAAGGCGTAGTCGAACATGTGGAACCAGCCCGGGATGAGCATGCCACCGCCGACCGCGATGATGATGCGCGCGATCTGGTCCTGCGGCTGCGAGATGCGGGCGAGCAGGCCGAACACGAGCGTCGCGTAGCCGAGCGTGTGCAGCGTGTCGTGCACGCCGGCGAACCCGCCCGCGCCACCACCACCGCCACCACCGCCGACCATGAAGATGCCGGCGAAGGACACACCGAACGGGATCCATTGCAGGACCGCGGGCGGCACCTTGGCGCGAACGTCAGGCGGCGCCGCCGCGACGAGCAGGTACGCGCCACCGGCGATGATCGGCCAGATGAGGAAGTCCCACTTCGGGACGCCGCTCGAGAACGGGAACACCAGCACCGGGCTCGTCATCAGCGGGACGACGATCGACGCGACGAGCGCGACGCCGGCGAGGAACAGGATCTTGCGCTGGATCGACGCGTCGCGCAGCTTGCTGACCGGGAACCCGAAGATCGTGCCGGGTGCGGACTGCGGGAGCTTGCGCGCCATGTCGTCGAGCGGACCTGGCAGGTTCGCCTCGGGCGGCGCGTAGGGGTTCTGCGCCTGCGGGTAGCCGGGCTGCTGGCCAAAGCCGGGCTGCTGGCCATACGCCGGCTGCTGCGGCTGGCCGTAGCCACCGGGCTGCTGGCCATATGCCGGCTGCTGCGGCTGACCGAATCCGCCGGGCTGCTGGCCGTACGCCGGCGGTGCCGGCTGCTGCGGCTGGCCGTAGCC
>JAEWJO010000100.1 GCA_023386455.1 Pseudomonadota bacterium
CGTCGAGATCGAGCGCTCGGCGAGCGACGTCGAGGCCCGCCTCCTGCAGCGCCTCCACGATGTCGCGCTGCGCGGCGACCTGCCGTGTGTCGATCTCGAGGCGATCGCCGATGACCCCGCGCTGCGCCAGCGCGTGCGCGTGATCCTCGACCGGCACCAGGGCTCGCTGTTCATCCGCGCGCCGCATGGCGGCGAGATTCCGCTCGCGCCGGGATACCTCGCGATCGACTTCGCGACGCTCGTCGAGGGCGAGCGGTGCGAGGCGTGGCGGGCGCTGCTCGACGAGCACGGCTTCGACGTCGCTCCGGCCGCGCGTCTCGCCGCGCGCTTCGGCGGCGGCCCCGGCGCGATCGCGCGCGCGTGCGCGGCAGTCAAGGCAGATGCGTCGGCCACCGACGTCGAGACCGCGCTCGCCACGTTCATGCGCCAGTTCCGCACCGCACGCATCGAGGCGATCGCGACGCGCGTCGAGCACCTCGCATCGTGGGATGACCTGGTCGTTCCCGAGGACATCGCCGACTCGCTGCAGGAGCTGTGCGCGCGCGTCCGCCATCGCCGCACCGTGCTCGAGGACTGGGGCTTGCGCGGCGTGGCCTCGACGGCACGCGGCGTGACCGCGCTGTTCCAGGGCGGCCCCGGCACCGGCAAGACGATGGCCGCCGAGGTGATCGCGAACGCGCTCGGCTACGAGCTGTGGCGCGTCGACCTGTCGAAGGTCGTGTCGAAGTGGATCGGCGAGACCGAGAAGAACCTCGCGGCCGTGTTCGACGCTGCCGAGGAGGGTGAGATCGTGCTCCTCTTCGACGAGGCCGACACGCTGTTCGGCAAGCGGACCGAGGTCCAGTCGAGTAACGATCGCAACGCGAACCTCGAGACCAACTACCTCCTCCAGCGCCTCGACACCTTCACCGGCGTCGCGATCCTGACGACGAACTTCGGCACCGCGATCGATCCGGCATTCCAGCGCCGCCTCTCGGTTCAAGCCCAGTTCCCGTTCCCCGACGAGCGCGATCGCGAGCGGCTGTGGCGCGCACTCGTGCCGCGCTCGCTCCCGGTCGCCGAGGAGCTCGACCTCGCCGCGCTCGCCCGGCGGTTCCAGATCACCGGTGGCTACATCCGCAACGCGGTGCTGCGCGCGGCCTACCTCGCCGCCGGCCGCGGCACGCCGCTGACGACCGCCGACCTCGAGCGCGCGGTCCGCGCCGAGTACCAGTCGCGCGGCATGGTCTCGACGACCGGCGCCCTGCGTTGAGTTGCAGCTTTCGGCCCTCGACCACGTGAGTCCCATCGATGAGAGAGCGCAGACCCGACTCGCCCCGTCCCGAGGAGCTCCATGCCGTCGCGGCCGACGCCACGCGCGGCGGCGGAGCACCCCTGCCCTACGCCGATGCGATCCAGCGCGCGTTCGGCCGGCACTCCATCGGTCACGTCCAGGCGCACAGCGGTGCGGCCGCCGAGTCGGGCGCGGAGGCGCTCGGCGCGGAGGCGTTCGCGTTCGGCGATCACGTCGCGTTCGGCGGCGCTCCAAGCCTGCACACCGCTGCACACGAGGCAGCGCACGTCATCCAGCAGCGCGCGGGCGTCCAGCTCCTCGGCGGTGTCGGTGCCGCCGGCGATCGCTACGAGGAGCACGCCGACGCGGTCGCCAATCTCGTCGTCCGCGGCGAGTCCGCCGAGGCCCTGCTCGACGAGCTCGCGCCCACTTCGGCCGGCTCCACCGGCAACGCGCCCGCGATCCAGTGCAAGACGATCCGCAACGCGACAGAGGAGTCGACGAGCAAGACAAACGACGAGCTCGTCGCGCAACGCTCGACGCGGGAGGAGCAGCGCAACACGTGGACCGATCGTGTCGACTTCTCGGTCTCGAGCACCGAGGTCCTCGCGACGCCGGAACACGACCAGAGCGGATGGGGCTTCCTGGTCCGGGCCGACGCGGCCGATGGGCTCCGGCACTCACTCGAGCTGTGCAACTACCCGGGCATCACCTGGGAGCTCCGCGATACCGCCCCCATGCTCGAGGGCACATCGACGGTCTACAAGCTGCTGCGTCCGATCGCGTCGGGTACCGGTGGTGGCCTCGCGATGTCGCCCGGCGACTGTTACGAGAAGTGCCTGCACACGATGAACGTCGTCAGCGCCGAGGCGTTCTTCAAGGACAGCAACGGACACGACGTCACGTGCGGCGTGTTCGAGGCGAAGATGAATCTGATGGAGGAGGCCTTCGCGGACAAGCTGAAGCCCGAGTACTGGCAGCACAAGAGGGAGTACCTGAGGCTGGGCGAACACTATCCGGAGCGAAACGAGCTCGACCGCCTGATGCTCGAGCCGTACGCGGCGCTCGACCCCGACGCGAAGGACGCGTTCGATCGGACTCACGGCATCAACCGGTATGCCGCTGCAACGCCTGGCCAGGGCTTCATCACGATGGCCGACTACAGCTCCAAGACCGAGAACTTCGCGTTCCATGCAGGCGGCGTCCTCGCGAGCGAGGGCGGCGGCGGCTCCGATGTCATCACGTGGGAGAACTTCGCGAACTGGGCCGCTGACTACGGCACCAACGACAGGGAGCGACAGGCAGCGCAGACCGACTACGCCGTGTTCAAGATGTACTCGAACGATCCGGCGTCCCGTCAGACCTTCCACGACCAGATTGCATGCGGCGGCAACACCACCCAGGGCCTCCAGGAGGCGCGCAGGGAGTACGGGAACACGCCGATCACGTTCGCCATCCGTCCACCCTCGCAACCGGCGATTCCCGTGCAGCCCACGCCGTCGTACGTCGCTCCGACGTCGCCCGGCCTCGGCTTCGCGCCGTCATCGCCTGGCCTCGACCCGAGCCTCGATCCGTACGGGCTCGGTTCCGCATTTCCCCCCAGCCCGACGTACAGCACCTCGGCGCACCACACAGCGAGCCCGTCCCACGACGTCTCCAGCTATCCGACGTCGAGCGCTCACCACGACGCCTCGGTCATCGATCCGCGCTGGCTGCTGGATTCATCGCTCTTCCCCGACGAGAGTGGTCCGACACACGACAGCGCATCCCTCGATCTCGATCGCGAGCTCGCGTTCCTCCTGTCGTCGGCTCCCGAAATCACCGCCGACACGTCGTTCCTCGATGCGATCCTGAACTACGACGCGCTCGACGGGCTACCGACGACGAACGCCCCGATGCCGTCATTCCCGGCGATGTTGCCGCTTCCCTTCACGCCGCCCGCCGCGGCGTCCTCGTACCGCGAGGTCGAGGAGCACAAGAACCGCGAGCTCGATGACGAGGAGCACGAGTCAGACGACGACGAGCGGGAGGGCCGCAAGACGACCGCCAAGCGCGCCCGCCCGACGAGCGATCCTCGCCGCCGCCCGGCGTCGACGGACGAGCGCAAGAAGACACGAACCACCGCAACGCGCACCATCTCGCCGGAGCAGGTGCGCGACGAGTCGGGTCGAGATGCGTCAGAGGGTCTCGTCTACTGGTACCAGGGCGAGCGATGGAAGGTCGTGTACCTCACGACGGCCGGCGTCATGCTCGAGAAGCTTCAGTAGCGGTGGCGGTGCCGGCCGACGACATCGAACGGCACCACGCTGCGTGCGCGGCCGGTGTTGTCGACGACGTAGATGAAGTTGTCGCCGCGAACTCCCGGCGGGATCACCGCGACCACGTACCGGCGCCCGACCTCGAGGATCGGCATCGGCACATCGCCGTAGAACACGCGCACTCCGCTGTGGAACTTCACGCCGCTGATCTCGATCTGCGTGCCAGGTGGGCCGACCGGCGGCCGGACCTCCAGCTGCGGCGCGGCCCACGCGGGCGTGAACGGCGGTGCGTCGTAGTAGCGCCGATCGGCGTGCGCCGTACTCGCCGCGAGCAGCGTCATCATCAGAATTCCTGCCAACCGCATGGACGTGTCCTCTCGCAGTCTGGCGACTGCAGGATCGACGCCGGTCGCGGATCATCCATGCACCGAGGTTCCCGGACATTGCCGGGTTGTGCGCGCGGCTGCGCAGCGTGCACATGTATGATGGCCGCGTGAAGAAGTTGGCGTTTGCGGTGGCAGTGACGTGTTTCGGGTGCGGTGATGATTCGTCGTCGGTCGGCCCCGACGCCAGGCCAGGAGACGACGCGGCAGTCGCGGCCGACTGCACCGCCGCGGCACCGGTGACCGTCGTCAACCCCGGCTTCGATCCGAAGGACGTACAGCTGACGACCACCCTCGTGGCGCACGACGCGACCGGAACGATGTGCAGCACGAGCGACGGCAGCAGCGAGCCCGAGGGACGCGCGACGATCGACGTCCCACCAGGCGGCATGGTCACGTTGGCCCTCGACGGTGGCACCGACTATCGCGGTCTCTTCACGTGGACCGAGGTACAGCCCGGGGACGAGCTGCGGTTTCCGCTGCTGGAGCAGCGGGGTGCGAGCAAGACGGTGGAGGTCGTGGTCGTGGTCCCCGCGCTCGCGGACGTGTCGAGCTTCGACGTCTACGTACAGTGCGAGCACGGTGGTGGTGGCCTGAGCACGCCGACGCCGGCCGGGCCGTTCACGAAGCAGGTCGAATGCCCGGCGAGCGCGACCGCGGTTGCCGTGATGGTCGAAGCGGAAGATGCGACGTCCACTCGATACGCGGTCAGCGCGGTGACACCGATCGCGGCGAGCGGCGCCACGACGCTGACGCTCGGCGCCTGGATGCCGGCTGCGAGTCCGACCGTGACGGTGCACGGAACCGCGGGATTCGATCAGGCGATCGCGGGGTTCGTGCCCGGCGCGGAGGTCGGCTATCAGTCGGTGCAGATGGCCTCGTTCGCGAACGCGGTGACCGACCCGCTGACGATCGGTCCGCGTCATGTTCCGGCGACGTGGCGCAACCGCACCATGGTCGCGCTGAGCAAGTCCACCGAGCCCGGCGAGACGTTGCAGCTGAGTCGCGATCAGGCGACTCCGGCCTCGCTCGACGTGGCGACGGCGACGGACTTCCTGCCGAGGCTGTCGGGGCAACTCGTCGCCCCGCTGCCGCGTCCCTCGATCACGTGGTCGATGTCGCGGGATGCGACCGCCGATGCCGTCTCGATCAACGCCGGTCACTGGGTGATCGTGGCGAGACCACAGCCGGGCACGGTCCGGTTCCCGGAGGTCCCAGCGGCACTGCTGCCGACCGGACCCGCGAGCGTCGTCGCGATCAACCTCATCGAGAGCCCCACCGTCGCGGACTTCGCTGCCCATCGCACCGAACCCCTCCGTGCGTACAACGCGCCCGATTACACGCTCAGCAGCATCGGCGACCTGCTCTCCGGGATCCTCCCCTGAGCTGACGGCTCATCTCGACGCGCGTGTGGAGAGGTCGCGCGCGGCCTTCACGATCACGGCTGCGACCTCCGTCGGATGGGACGCGTAGACCGAGTGGCTTGCCCCGCGGATCTCGGTCACCTGACTCTTCGCCCGCGCGTAGTACCAGCGTTCCAGCTCGGGGTTGATGATCTTGTCGCCGCCCGCGACGACACCCCAGCTCGGCTTCGTCCTCCACGCCGCGGTCGTGAGTGGCGTGCTGAAGACCTCACCGGCGGCGAGGACCTGCGAGCGCGCGTTGAAGCGTGCGAGCTCGCGCGGCAGATCCGGCGCGAACAGCGTCGGAAACCGTGCCGGATCGAGATACGTGAAGCCATCGGGCGTCTTCGCGATCGCACCCGGCGTCTTCCCGAGGACGCTCGGCACGCGCTTGCCGAGGGCACCTTCGTTCTCGCCGACATCGGGGGCGTGCGCCGCGACGTACACGAGCCCGACGACGTTCGGATGCGCACCCGCCTCGGTGATGATCGAGCCACCGTAGCTGTGACCGACGAGGAGCGTCGGCCCGTCCTGGAGGTCGAGCACGCGCTTCGTCGCCGCGACATCGTCGGCAAACGACGTCTCGGGCTCCTGGACGACCGTGACATGGAAGCCTTGCTTCACGAGCACGTCGTGGACGGGCTTCCACCCGGAGCCGTCGACCCACGCGCCGTGTACGAGCACGACGTTCTTCACCGGCTCTGCATCTGCCCGGTGTGCCTGTGCGATGAGGAAAAGACTGCTGGCGACGATCAGGTGCGCGCACGAGCACTTCATGGATCGCAGCGGTTGCACGATGCGAACCAGCCAGCGCTGCGTACGTAGGACCGCGCGGGGCACGACGCCGCGTGCTCGTCTTGCTGATTGACGTCGTCTCGCGTCGACGCAGGTTGATCGCATGCCAGAGAACGCACCGTTCGTGACCGACATCGAGGCCGTGAGGCGCCGCGCGAGAGCTCACCTCGAGGAGGGCGCGATGACACCCAACTACGGCGGCGATGTCGAGATGACGATCAAGCTGCTCAACGATGCGATCGCCACCGAGATCGTCTGCGTCTTGCGCTACCGCTTCCATGCCGTCATGGCGAGTGGCATCTCGAGTGACTCGGTCAAGGCGGAGTTCGAGGAGCACGCGCGCGACGAGGAGCAGCACCTGCTGTGGCTCGCCGAGCGAGTCAATCAGCTCGGCGGCGCGCCGAACCTGAACCCCGAGGGGATCACGCAGCGGTCGGCGACCCAGTACGTCGAGGGCGGAGATCTGGTCGGCATGATCAAGGAGAACCTCATCGCCGAGCGGATCGTGATCGAGATCTATCGCGACCTGATCCGCTACTTCGGCGACAAGGATCCGACGACGCGCGTGCTGATCGAGAGAATCCTGGCGCAGGAAGAGGATCACGCGAACGACATGCACGATCTCCTCGTCGCGCGCGAGGGCACGCCGATGCTCGAGCACTGAGGCTCGGATCACTGCAGCAGGATGACTTCCGTCGTCCACTGCGCGATGTGATTCGAGCTGCTCAGATCCTGGAACGGCAGCGCGAACGCCGCCGCGCTCGGATCTTGCCCGGCGAGCGCGCGGTCCGGATCGATCGCCACCATCCAGATCAGCGAGCCAGAGACCGCCTCGGCACTCGTGCCCGGCGGCGGCGTCCGCAGTCCGTACTTGCGTGTCGACGAGAACGTCATCCACACGACGCGCGAGTCGCCGGTCTGCGAGCGCTTGAACTCGAACGGCGCCCACTTCGGCCACGAGTTTGTGAGCGACGTGGTCGCGTCCTGCTTGCCCGGTGCATTCGCGCGCGCGAGCGCGACGGGCGTCGACCCCGGATCGGGCTTCACGACGTAGATCGTCGCCGTCGGATCCGAGTCCGCGTTGCAGGTGCTGTCCGGCGGTGCGGCGGCGCTGCACGTCGACTCGTTGAACGCGAGGAGGTTGCTGTCGGGCGCGAACGACGGGTAGTAGCGGTTGTGGCCGGCCAGCGCCGGGACGATCTCCGCCGGCGCGCCGAACGCCTGGCCCTGCTTCGTCACCGTGTGGATGCTGCCGCCGTAGAAGCGCTGGTTGTTCACGCCTTCCTCGGACGCCTGCCCCGCGCGCACGTACACGATGCGCGATCCGTCGGGCGACCAGTCGGGATGGCTCGTCGACTGCGCCGCCGTCGCGCCGACGTCGATCGTGCCCGTCTGCGCGCCCGTCGTTCCGTCGAACAGCATCAGGTTGTGGGTCGGCGTTCCGCTGTACGCGAACACGCCGACGTAGGCCGAGCCGTCCGGATCCCACGACATGAACGCGGCCTTCGCGGGCGTCGCCGTCCGCGTCGACGTCCCGACGTCGACGACGAGGCTGTCCTCGACGTCCCAGCCGCCCGCCGCGGCCACCATCTTCGTGCCGTCCCGCGACAGGGCATGACAGCCGACGCACTTGCCGCTCGCCTGCTCGGGACCGACGAAGCGCTCCGCCGTCTGCTGCGTGACGTTGCCGAAGTCGAAGCGCATGATCGCCGAGTCGCCGGTCGTGCCGCCGGAGGCCTTCCAGTAGTAGATGCCGCCCTTGAGGTTCTCGTAGCTGAACGCGAGCGTGATCGCGCTCGACGCGCCGACGCCCGTGCCCGCATCGTCGGTGCCGCGCGCCGTCACCGTGACGTCGTCGCCGCCGCGGTTGGTCTGCGCGATCCACGTCCACACGGTCGAATCCGGCGTGTAGATGCAGCCGCCGTTCAGCGGCACGACGCACCGGGTGTAGACCTTCACGTCCGTGAGCGCGTTCGAGAACGCGATCTCGAACAGCGTGTTGCTCGCGCCCGGCAGGAAGTGAAACTCGAGCAGCCGCAGGTTCGGTGGGAGGACAACGCCGTCGTTCGGATAGACGACGTCGGGCGCGCGACCCGCGTCGGGCGTGCCGTTGAACGGCTGCGCCGGATCCGCCGGCAGCGACGGTGCGCCCGGGTCGACGTAGCGCTGGCGAATCTTGAGCACGAGCCCCGTCTCGCCCTGCACGTTCGCGTATGCCGCGACGACGCGCGTGCGCCCGCCCTGCTCGAGCCCTGACTTGAAGTCCGTGCCGACGAAGCCGCCGAGCTCCGGGTTCACGAGCGAGAAGCCGACCTTGTCGCTGATGTCCTCGGTGTGTCCGTCGGCGAACGTGCCGATCGCGCTGTACCTGCTCGTCGCCGGCTCGGTGCCATCGATCAGCAGCTCCTGATCCGCCGGCATGACGGTGATCGAGACCGGCATGCTCGTCGACCCGTCCGGAGACGAGCTCACCGAGGGGCCGCAGGAGACGAGCAAGATCAGGCTGACGAGCGACGCGTGCAGACGAGGCATTCAACGGCCACGATACCCGGACCGCCCCTGTCACCTCAACGACGATCGGAGGGGGCGAGGACCGCGTCGGAAGGAACGACGACGTAGATGGGCGTCTCCTCGCGGTACGCACAGATAGCGATCGGGACGGTCCCGGCGGCCAGCTCGAACAGTGGCCGGACCTCCATCGCGGCGATGCCGTACGAGCGCGGCGGCAGCTGCATCTCGCGAGCGGCGCGCTCGAGCATCAGCTGGTCCGGGTAGACCGGCATCACGTCGACGGTGCCGTGTCGCTGGATGAGCGGCTTGCGCGTCGCCGGATCGACGATGACGAGGAGCGGCAGCGTCCGCACACGCAACGCGTCGACGATCGCGCGCAGATCGTTGTCTCCGCGCGCATGAAGCTCGCGGACGAGCCGGCTCAACAGCGGCGACCGGAGCGGCAGCCGCCCGATATCGTCGGCGACCGCGCCGCCAAGATCGTACGGCGGGCCGGCGAGGGCGCTGACGACCCTGCCTTCGGGGCGTTCGACCTCGACGAGGACTTCGGCCTGGCGGCCATCGGGGCGACGGACGTCGATGTCGAGCTCGCGAACGCGATCGAGGAACGCGCGGACCGGCGCCGACGCTGCGTCGACGAGGTACACCGCCTGGAAGATCTGCTGCGACGCCGTCCACCGCATGCGCTCGAGGACGAGGGCGACACGCCCGGCATCGCCGCACAGCGATGCAACGCCGCCGTCGTGGAAGATCCACAGAACGGGCGAGCGCACCTCGACGACGTCGGGGTCCGCCGGCGCGAACATCCCCTTGATGTCGGGCGCGCGGGAGACCAGCGTCGGTGCGGTCGCCGAATCGAGCGCCTTGCCGATCGCGGTCAGGACGGTCGCGAGCTCGCCATCCGGATCGTCGCCGAGCGCGCCGAAGTTCGCGAGGACGACGCCGCCGCGGCTGCGGCTGACGTCGGGGTCGACCGTCGCGTTGTAGAGGAAGACGCGATGGCCGTCGGGGACCGTGATGCTCGACATCGGGGACGGACGACCTTGCCAGATTTGTCGCCAGGCCGCACCCCACCCGGTCGAGGTCGCGGTTCGGGTCCGCGAGCAGGCGCGTGTCGATGCGGTGTATCCTAGGGAAGGTGGGAAAAGCGTCCGAGGATGGTGAGACGCTCGCAGCGCGGCCGTCGCTGCGCCGGCCCACGACGTCTGCCGCGACCTCGAAGGTGCAGGACCCGCACCTCCAGCTGCGGCACGGCGAGCTTCGCCGGCTGCGCCAGCTGACCCTCATCAACATCCTCGTCGTTGCCGGCGTCGCGGGGTGGCTGCCGTTCCTCGGCGGCGATCCTGTCGCGAGGTGGGTCCTCGCCGCGACGCTACCGATGGCGGCCGCCGGCAGCCTGTGGCTGCGCAAGGTCACCGCGAGCACGACGCTGTATTCGTCGGAGTGGATGGTCCTGCTCGGCTGGGCGCCGATGCTGGCGGCGATCGGCGCAGGCATCGTCTACGCCGGTCTGTTCTCGCCGACGCCGATGCTGCTGGTCGTCGTCGTCTACTTCGTCGCGCTGAGCCACGACCGGATGGTCGCGTTCATCGTATTCGGGGCGGCATCGGGCCTGATCGCGGTCCTCGGCATCCTGATTCTCACCGGCCTGACCGACGATCCGGGCCTGGTCAACGCGAGTCACCTGACCTGGCTCCACGAGGGGGCGCTGTTTGCCCTCATCCAGGCGATCCTGTTGGTCACGCTCATCGTCGCGCGCGTGTCCCGTCGCGCCACCCGCGAGTCCGTCGTCGAGCTCGAGCGTGCCGTACGAGTCGCCACGCAGCGCGAGGCGCTCCTCCAGGAGGCGCGCGCCGAGCTCGATCGGGCGCTCGCGGTCGGCGGCCCCGGACGCTTCACCGACCAGGTGCTCGGCTCGTACCGGCTCGGCGAGGTGATCGGACGCGGCGCGATGGGCGAGGTCTATCGCGGGACCCACGTGAACGGCGAGCAACACGCGGCCGTGAAGGTCCTGCGTCCCGGCAACTCCGACACGAATCGCGCCGCCCGGTTCCTGCGCGAGGCGGAGCTGACCGCCGCGCTCGACGCGTCCAACGTCGTACGCATCCTCGAGTTCGGCGATGGCCGTGATGGCCTGCCGTACATCGCGATGGAGCTCCTCGTCGGCGTCGATCTCGCGGCGGTACTGCGCGATCGACCGCGCTTGCCGCCACACGAGGTCTGCGAGCTCGTGGCGCAGGTCGCCGCCGGCGTCGACGCGGCCGCGCGTGCCGGCATCATCCACCGCGACCTCAAGCCGCGAAACCTGTTCCGTCACCAGCCGGAGTACGGCGGCGCGGTCTGGAAGATCGTCGACTTCGGGATCGCGCGACTCGCCGACGACGATGGCAGCCTGACCCGCGGCAACATCGTCGGGACGCCGGCGTACATGGCACCCGAGCAGGCAAAGGGCGGCGCCGTCGGACCCGCGGTCGACATCTACGCGCTCGGCGCCGTCGCGTTTCGTGCACTCACCGGCGAGGCACCGTTCCGCGGCGCCGACATGGGGACCATTCTCTATCACGTGGTCCACACCAGGCCACCGCGCGTGAGCAAGCTGGTGCCGGTACCCGCAGCGGTCGACGCGGTCTTCGCGCGCGCGCTCGCGAAGTCCCCGGACGATCGCCCGAACAGCGCGACCGAGCTCGCGATCGCGCTTGCCGACGCGCTCGGCTACGAGGCGCACACCGCGACCGCCGCCGGTCCGGTGCCGCGGCGACTCTGAACGGCGACGTACCCGAACGGGGACCTCGATTCTCTCTCCGGGAGTCGAACGTTTTTCCGTTGGCGGCATGATCGTACTGGATGCCGGTCGACATCGGGACCTTGCTCGCCGAAGCGCCCTGGCTCGCACGCCTCGCGCGCAGCGTCAGCGGCAATGCGGCCGAGGCGGACGACATCGTCCAGGAAGCCTACGCGGCCGCACTGCGCTCGCCTCCGGACACCGATCGGCCCATCCGCCCGTGGCTGCGCCGGGTCGTGGTGAACCTCGCGCGCATGCGCCACCGCACCCGCACGCGCCGCGCAGCGAACGAGCCGGTTGTCGAGACAGCGAGCGAACCGGTGCGCACGCCCGCCGAGCTCCTCGAACGCGCGCAGCTCGAGCGTCGACTCGCGGAGCTCGTCATCGCGCTCGACGAGCCGTTTCGCACGACCGTGCTGCTGCGCTACCGCCAAGGCCTCACCGCCGAGCAGATCGCGAAGCAGCAAGGCATTCCCGCCGGCACCGTGCGCAGCCGGCTCAAGACCGGGCTCGACCGCTTGCGGCATGACCTCGACGATGGCGAGCGCACGCAGCTGCGTGCGGTGTTCGCGCCTCTCGTCCTGGCGGCAAAGGCGCGGCCCATACCCCTGCTGTGGAGGATCGTGATGGCGAAGCTGACATCGAAGCTCGGCGGTGCCGTGCTACTTCTGCTGCTCCTGCTTCTCGGCGGCGGCGCACTGCTCCTCCACCACGGACGCGCGAGCCAGCCGCACGTCGATCGCCAACCGGTTGCATCGCAAGCCGCGCTCACCACGATGACCGCGCAGCAGCACGCGAGGCTCGCGACGATGTTCGTCCAGCCCGGCATCGCCGCGAGGCGACTTCGCGGCCGCGTGACAAGCGATGGCGCACCCTACCGCGGCGCCGTCGTGCGCTTGATCCACGCCGAGACGGACGCAGTGCTCGGCGACGCCGTGACCGCGGCCGACGGGACGTTCGATCTCGGAGATCGTGCAGCCGACGTCTACGTCGTGACAGCGAGCGCACCGGACCGCGCTGCTCTGCCCGTTCGAGTCGATCTGCGCGCGCCTGCAACGCCGACGATCGAGCTGCTCCTGACCGGCTGCAGTCACCTGCGAGGCAAGATCGTCGACGGATCCGGCGCCCCGATCGGTCACGCTCGCGTCGAACGCGACGGCGCCGGGGTCCCATTCGCCGAGAGCGACGCGAACGGCAGCTACGATCTGTGCACGCACTTCGGCCACACGTTGATCCGTTACTCGGCGGCCGGATATCAGAGCGTGCTGGCGGGCCAGTACATCGCGGCGACCACGACACGCGACGTCATCCTGGTTCCGGAAGCGACGGTCGAAGGTACCGTCGTGACCGAGGACGGCGCTCCTGTCCCGGATGCATGGGTCGTCATCGATCCGGGCGAGATCAGCGAGGTGCGCGGAGCACGTGTGGGCGCGTTCTCGTCGAGCGACGGCACGTTCCGGATCACCGGCGTGTCACCGGGTCGCAACCTGATCACGGCGTTCGCGCCCGGCCTGCGCGCATCACACAAGCAGCAGCTCGTCACCGGCGCCGGTCAGGCCACGACGGGCGTCGTCGTACGGCTCGTGCGTGGCGCGACGATCACCGGGGTCGTGGTCTCCGGCGGGGTTCCCGTTCCTGGCGTCGGCGTCGGCATGCGCATCGGCAACCGCGATCAGACCGGTGTGCTCGCGGTGACCCAGCCGGATGGCTCGTTCACGATCGAACGCGCACCGCGTGGCGATCTCGCGCTCTACGTCGAGAACCACACCGTGCTCGCGCCACGCAGCGTGCACGTCGACGTGTCGACCAGCGTGCGCATCGAGGTGGAGCGACTCGGCGGCGTGCGAGGACGCGTGCTGCGCGGAACCGCGCCGGTCACCGACGCACAGGTCACCTGCGCGCGCCAGAAGATCGTCTTCACCGATGCGGGTGGCACATACCAGTGCGAAGGAGTCGACGATGGCCCGCACGAGCTCATCGCTGACATGCCGACCGGCGAATGGGGCAGCGCGACCGTCACGGTCCATCGCGGCGAGACCGCGTACCTCGACATTCCGCTGACGTTCGCGGCCGCGATCTGCGGCCGTATCGTCGACGAGCATGGCGCCCCGGTGCCCGGCCTCGAGGTGCGCGTCGCCGAGCAGAAGACCGGCGACTTCGGCAAGGACACTACCGCCGCCGATGGCAGCTTCTGTGCGCGCCAGCTCTCGGGCGGGACATACGAAGTCGCGGTGTACGCGGGGCCGCAGGTCATCGACACGCTTCCACCACTCGCCCCGGTCTCGCTCGGCCCGAAGGAAACGAAGTCGCTCGCGCTCGCGGTCACCGCACCACGCCTCTCGATCAACGGCACCGTGAGCGATCCGCAGGGCGCGCCGGTCGTCGACGCCATCGTTCGCATCCTCCCGGCCGATCGGATGGGCGCACCCAATCTCCGCGGGAGGTTGCCGAGCTTGCTCGTGGTCACCGACGAAGCGGGCCGGTTCACCCTGACCAAGCTCGCGCCTGGCGACTACATGCTCGTCGTGACCGCACGTGACGGCAGCGAGGTCATCAAGCAGCCGATCGCGGCCGGGGCACGCGATGTAGCGATCACGCTCGTCGCCGCCGGCCGGATCGAGGGCCAGCTCGTCGGGTTCACGACCGCGCCGATGATCACGGGTCTGCTCCAGAGCGGCCAGAACGCGTTCTTCGAGGCCGAGGTCGACGGAGAGCACTTTCGCTCCAGCGGTCTCTCTCCGGGAACGTACGTGCTGATGGCAACCACGGATGCACGTGAAGCCGACACGCAGCAGGTCATCGTACATCCCGGCGAGACGACCCGGGCGACGCTGACGAACCGAGGAACGGCAACGATCACGGGCGTGGTCCGCGACTTCCGGACGCGTGCGCCGGTCGCCGGCCTTCGCTGCAGCTCGATGGCGCGTCAGGGAACCGCGATCGGTTCCGTCTTCATGGGACCTGACGAAGCCGTGCCCACGGACGCGCATGGCGCGTTCCGCTTCACATCCCCCGCTGGCGAGATCAGCGTGCTCTGCATGGGAGGCAACCGCAGCGGAAACCGACTCGCGGTCGCCGCGCGCGATCGCACGACGAACATCGACGTCCTCACAGTCGCGCTCACGCAGACCGAACCAGGGACCATCGACGCCGACCTCGAGTGGCTCGGTCGCCGGATCAGCGAGCTGGTCACGGGCGGCGCCGCGGATCGCGCGGGTCTCGCGATCGGCGACGAGGTCGTCGCGGTCGACGGCGTCTCGGTCGTCGACCTCGTCTCGCGAGAGCTGATGCTGGTCATCACCCAGCGTCCCGCAGGGACGAGCGCGCAGCTCACGATCCTTCGCGGTGGCGCACAGCACACGATCGCGGTCAACGTTCGCGCCCCGAACTGACCGCTCGGATCGTCGATCGCGCACGGCAGGTCAGCTGACTGGACGACCGACCGACGGTGCCGAGCTTTGAGCGACGCGGCCAAGATTGCCCTCGATCGATCAGCTCGCGGCCGTCAGGCGCGCGGCGTTTGGCGGTTGCGCGGAGCACGTGGTGGCACGGTGCGTGCTGCTCTTCGTGAGCACGCTCACCCAACGCCCAACGTGGAGAATTCAATGCAAGAGCTTCGAGTCAGCGAGCAGGACGCGCTAGCCGTCGTGGCCCACGAGATGGCCGGGCCACTGCAGGTGCTGGCGCTGCAACTGGCAACGCTGCGCGAGCGGTCCACGGTCCACGAGACGCCGCACCTCTCGAGGATGGCGCGCGCGATCGACGCGCTGCGGCTCCTCGCACGCGACCTGCTCGACGGAGATCGCATCTCGGCCGGTACGTTCGAGCTGGAGTGCGGTCAGCACGATCTCGGCATGATCGTGAGGGACGTCGTGGCGAGCTTCGGCGAAGCAGCGGCCCGGCGCGGCATCGCACTGTCAGCGACCGTGCCCGCGTACCTGATCGTCCACTGTGACGCGTTGCGGATCGCGCAGGTGCTTCACAACATCGTCGCCAACGCGCTCAAGTTCTCGCCCACCGGCGCGAGCGTGGAGGTGCGGGTGCGGCGCGTGGGGAACGAAGTCGTCGTCGCGGTGAGAGATGCAGGACCGGGCATCGCACCCGAGCACCGGCAGCGCATCTTCGAGCCGCGCTGGCAGGTGCCCGGCGAGCGGCGAGGACATGGTCTCGGTCTGTTCGTGGCGCGGCAGCTGGTCCAGGCCCATCGCGGACACATCTGGGTCGAGGGTGCAGCGCAAGGCGGGACGACGATCGCGTTCAGCCTGCCGTGTGACTGACGCTATCGATCGGAGCGAAAGCCGATGCGACGGTGGCTCTGATCGCAAAACGGCTTGGTCGCGCTCGCACCGCAACGACAGAGCTTCGCGTGCGTGACCCGCGCGACGATGCGCCCGGTACCGCTCGTGATCTCGAGGTTACCGATGACCTCGAGGGGACCGTCGATCTCCGGCTCGATCGCGAGGGGACCGGCTTGGTCCGGCAGGGGATCGGAGCTCGTCGCCGGCGGTTCGCCCGTCGCATCGAACTCGATGGCACGGTGGGAGTTGTCGCAGAACGGCTTGTTCTTCGAGGCGCCGCACCGACACAAGGTCAGGCGGTATCCGGCGGGCGCACCTGCGAGCTGCACGTCGGCGCGAATCGCGTACGGACCACGTTCGCGGACCACGATCAGGTTCACCTGCGGCGCGGGCTCGGGCGTGCCGTCGGTGCGCTCGTAGCGAAGCGCGCCCGATGGACAGCCATGAATGACCTCGATCACGCGAGCCGGATCGGCCTCGTCCGGATGGATCCACGGTCCCTTCGTCACGTTTGCGACGAACACCTTCGGCGCGCCGGTCACGCAGTTGCGAGCATGGATGCATCGCTTGCCGTCGTAGAGGACGGTCAGCGCGCTGCCCTGCGAGCGCCTGCCGCCGCTGACCAGTGACGTCGCCGGTGGCGCAGGTGCTGGTGCCGGGGCGGGTACGGGCGGTGGCGCGGGTACCGTGACGGTGGCCGGCATCACGCGGCGAACGCGCGCGGCGAGGTCGACGAGCACTCGAAGCGCGCGCTCGATCCGTGCATCCTTCGATGTCGCGAGCACGGTCGCGGCGTCGACGAGCTCGTGGAACCGCTCGTCGAACACACGCCACGCGCTCGCCCCTCGCGGGAGAGGAGATGCGTCGCGCAGCGCCGTGAATGTCATGCCTGCATTGACGTCCGGGTGCGCGGGACCGATGGGCAAGCGCACCGCGCGTTCGGCGATCGGCGTCATGGCGCGCATGAGTCCGATCCCGAGATCGACGGCGACACGCTTCTGCGGCACACCGCGCGGCACCTGGTACGCGTACGCGAGCATCCGGAGCATCAGGCTGTAGATCGCGTTCGCGAGGTCGACTGTTGCAGCCGCCTCGGCATCGGCGATCCAGACGCGCGCCGCGGAGATCGGCGGACGTAGGACCGGATCGCGTGCCGCCGGAAACGCTGGCGCGTACGCGCGGTCGGAGCGCCTGGCGTCGTCGAGCTCGGCGCGGACACGACGGAACACCTGGAAGTGCGAGTCCTGATGATCGGCAAGCGCACCCTCGCCCTGCTCGACGATCGATGCGAAGGCGGCGAGCGCGGTCTTCGAGCACATCACTGCCTTGATGCCCGGGATCTGCATGTCCTCGGTCGTCAGCTGGAGCGACGGATCGTTGCAGAACGCCGCCTCCTCGCCGTGCTTCTCGACAAACGTGCGGAGTCCGTCGCCGAGAGAAGCATAGAACGCACCGACGGTGTCGTAGTCGATCGCCATCGGCGTCAAGCGTGCGTGCGGTGTCGCGCGGTTTCGCGGCGACGCGTGGGCGAATCCCGCGCCGTCGGCCTCCCGAGAGCACACCGGCCGCTCCAGGAAGATGAAGTGCTGGAGCACGTCTTCTTCGAATGGCGCGAGCCGCGCGATGACCGACGCGGGAAGCGCACCTGGCTCGATGGGGAAGTTGCCGCGGCCGAACCGCGGGCTTCCTCCAAGCGCGGACGTGATGTTCCACACCGCCGCGAGATGCCCCATCTCCTCGAGTGCGACGTTCACGATCGCGCGACGCCAGCCGCTCGCTCGCTCTGCTTGCGCGGCGGTGATCCCATCCGCCGCATCCGTCTTGATCGTGAATGCAGCGTACAGATACGTGCACATCAGATCGTGCTCGAGCTCGGCGGCTTCGTAGAGGCAGTGGAGAAGTTGTTCTCGCGTCGGCGTTCGCATCCCCGTTGCGTCATCACGTGTCGTGCCAGCCGCGTGCGCGCGCGAACCCGCGCCACCGGTCGCGCCTCCCGACCAGGCACTGGTCGCGCCGGCCAGGGCGCGCATCGCCGAGGGCCAATGTTTGTCCAGGTCGCCTCGCCCGGATGGGTACCCGATCCTGATCGGTGCCGAGGCACATCGCATGCACCGTGCGGCGTGCTGGAGGACTTCCATGAACACCAAGCACGATGTCGAAGCACAACCGATCTACGGTCAACGCAGCAAGGAAACGCAGGCGTACGGAACCCTGACACGCTACCCGCTCGGCTTGAGCGACGAGGCGCGCGCGACTTCCGTCGCGGGCTTGAACCAGCTGCTGGCCGACTCGCTCGCCCTGCGCGACATGTACAAGAAGCACCACTGGCAGGTGTCGGGCCCGACCTTCTACGAGCTCCATCTGCTGTTCGACAAGCACGCCGGCGCACAGACCGAGCTCGTCGACGCGATCGCGGAACGGATCCAAACGCTCGGCGGAATCGCGATCTCGATGGCGAATGACGTGGCGGCGTTGACGCGGATCGAGTCGCCGCCGCGTGGGCGGGAGGAGGTTCCCGTGCAGCTGTCGCGGCTCCTCGAAGGTCACGAGCACATCCTGATCCTCGCCCGCAGCCTGGCGCGCAAGACCGCCGAGCTCGGCGACGATGGAACGAACGACCTGCTGATCGGCCAGGTCGTGCGCGGCAACGAGCTGCAGGTCTGGTTCCTCAGCGAGCACGTTGTCGACACGCCGCTCGTGAAGGCGAGGTGACTCGTGAGTCCGATCGAGATCGGGTATCAAGCATTCCTCGTCGATGGCGGCGAGGAATTCGGGGCTGTCCGCGATGTTCGTCGCGACGGACTCGTCGTCTACATCGAGAACGCCAGCGACTTTCTGCTTCCGTACGATGCGGTGGTCGCCGTGCACGCGCAGAAGGTGATCTTCGACTCGACCAAGCTCGACGCGAGCACGCGGGGCGCGATCGCCCGCGCGCATGCGGCCGAGATGCCGGGCCTCTGACGATTCCCCGGCGCTACGCCTGCTCGGGCGGATCGTCGATACCTTCGTCTCCCTGGGTGAGATCACCGTCGTAGAGCCGGAATCGTCCGGCATCTGCGGGCTCCGTACCGCCCGTCGACAGCTGCGATCGGTCGTCTTGCGGGAGAGTTGTTCGAGCTTGCTGGTCAGCGGTTCGCTTCTTCTTCGACATGAGTCGGCGTTCAAGCAGCTCGCGTGCCTGATGGTGACATGCACGTGAATCGATCATCGCGGTCGCGAGTAAGTCGCAGCGGCTAGTTCTTCAACAGCGCGGCAACGAACGCGCGGCATCGCCCGAGTGCTCGCGAGGACTTGCAGCTGGCACATCGAATGCTCGAGGAGGAGCGTGTCTCCACGCGGCGCATTCGTCGTGCGGTGGGCGAGCGCGTCTCGCATGGTGCGTGGCGCGTGGATCAACTCTGTTTCGAAAGACGCATCTCCAATGTTCAAGATCTCTGTTCCCCTGTTCCTGATCGCATCGGCCACGGTCGCGAGTGCCGAGTCGCGACCTGCACCGACCAAGACGATCGTCCTCGTTCACGGCGCGTTCGCCAACGGGTCGAGCTGGGACCGGGTCGCACCGCTTCTCGAGGCGAAAGGCTACCGGGTGGTCTCTGTTCATCAGCCGCTCAGCTCGCTCGAGGCGGATGTCGCGGCGACCCGGCGCGCGATCGAAGTTGCGCCCGGCCCCGTGCTGCTCGTCGGTCACTCCTATGGTGGCTTCGTGATCACCGAGGCCGGCACGAGCGACAAGGTCACCGGGCTCGTCTATATCGCCGCGTTCGCGCCCGACAATGGCGAGTCGGTGAACGACATGTTCAAGGGCAAGCCCGCCCCCGCGTGGGTCAAGACCGCCGTCGTCGACAGCGCGGGGTTCGCGTGGTTGCCGCGGGCGACGGTCGCGTCGGAGTTCGCGCAGGATCTGTCGGCCGACGAGATCAGCCTGCTGACGACGACGCAGGCTCCGATCGCGCTGAAGAACTTCGACGACCACATCAAGGTCGCGGCGTGGCGCACGAAGCCCTCGTGGTTCATTCGCCCCGATCACGATCGCATGCTCGATCCGGAAGCCCAGGCGACGATGGCGAAGCGCGCCGGCGCCAAGCTGACGACCGTGCGCTCGAGCCACGTCGTGATGCTGTCGCATCCGAAGGACGTGGCGGCCGTGATCCTGTCGGCGGCCAAAGCGAAGTAGTCGCGGCACCTGTTCATCGATCGTTTTCTGCACACGAAAGGCACTGTCATGAAAATCGTAGTCATCGGCGGCACCGGGCTCATTGGCTCCAAGGTCGTCCGCAAACTTCGCGAACAAGGTCACGAGGCCGTGGCGGCCTCGCCCGACTCCGGCGTCAACACGATCACCGGCGAAGGTTTGCGTCAGGCACTGACCGGCGCGGCGGTTGTCGTCGACGTCTCCAACTCACCTTCGTTCGAGGACAAGGCTGTCATGACGTTCTTCGAAACGTCGACGCGCAATCAGCTCGCCGCAGAGGCCGAGACCGGCGTGCGCCATCACGTGGCGCTCTCGATCGTCGGAGCCAGGCGCTTGCCCGAAAGCGGCTACCTTCGCGCGAAGGTCGCGCAGGAGGAGCTGATC
>JAEWJO010000109.1 GCA_023386455.1 Pseudomonadota bacterium
CGACCGCACTCCTCGGCGAGCGCGAGATCGTGTGGGCCGACCTCGGTGCGCGCGCCGCACGCGCCGCCGGGCCGCGCTTCGAGGTCCACGCCGCCCTGTGGGAGCGAATCGCGCCGCTCGGCCTCGCCCGCGTCGCGCTCGCACTCGCCGAGGCGCTCGCGCCGGTCGTGACGACTACGCTGCTCGCGGCAGTTCAGGCTGCATCATCCCGCCCGTCTGCGTGAACTGCTCGAAGTCGATCTCGAGCTGCCACTTGCCGCGCCGCGTGGGCTCGTCGAGTGCGTGCGCAAGCATCTGGAGGTACTCGACGCGCGGGACCTCGTACGCGCCGAATCGCTCGAGGTGATCGGTGTGGACCTGGCAGTCGATGAGGCCGATGTGCCACGCCTCGAGCTGGCGCACGCTGGCGACGAACGCGATCTTCGACGCGTCGGCCGCGCGCGCGAACATCGACTCGCCGAAGAACGCGGCACCGAGCGACACGCCGTAGAGGCCACCGACGAGCTCGCCGTCCTGCCACGCCTCGAACGAGTGGGCGAAGCCGAGCTCGTGCAGCTTCATGTACGCGTCGATCATCTCGGGGATCAGCCAGGTGCCCGTCTGCCCGGGACGCGGCGCCTCGGAACACCCCTTGAGCACGTCGAGGCAAGCGCGATCGATCGTGATGTCGTACGGGCGCTTCTTGATCGCCTTGCGCAGGCTGCGCTGGACGACGAGCTCGCTCGTCTTCATCACCATGCGCGGATCCGGCGAGTGCCACAGGATCGGCAGGTTCTCGGCGTACCAGGGAAAGATGCCCTGCGTGTAACCGAGGAGCAGGCGCTCGGGTCGCAGGTCTCCGCCGAGCGCGAGGAGTCCGTCCTCGGCAAGGTGGACCGGCGGGAACACGAGTCGATCATCGAGCCGGAAGACCGGCATGGCTGGAGTGTAGCGGATAGAGTCGGCGGATGAGGTGGTTCCTGAGTGCTGCGCTTGCGGTGGCGCTGGCCGGGTGTGCCGGCGTCGCGCCGCGCTTCCCCACCGACGTCCAGACGGCCGTCGCGCACGACGACATGCGCAAGCTCGAGACCGACCGCTTCATCATCTACTACCCGTCGTCGCGGCGTGCGCTCGTCGACAGGTTCCTCGTCAAGGCCGACCGTTGCGCGCGCGAGATCCGGGAGCGCGCCGCGATCCCGAACCCGCGCAAGTTCGTCATCGTGATGCCGGATACTCCGTTCAACAACGCATTCGTCGCCGCCGGTGCGCTGGGTTACGAAGAAGTATCGGTCATCCCCGCGTTCTCGACGCTGGACTTCACGACCGAGTTCGGCTTGCCGCCCGACCCCGGCTTCATCGCGTGTCACGAGCTCGTCCACTACGTCCACACGCAGCAGCTCGCCGGGTTCTGGAAGGGCTGGAACGATCTGTTCGGCGACACGTACAACCCGCAGCTCGGCTACGACCCGTGGGTATGGGAAGGCCTCGCGACGACGTACGAGGCGCGGCTCACCGGCATCGGCCGTCCGCTGTGGCCGACGTTCACCGGGATGTTCGCGTCGGCGTACGCGGGCAGGCACATCAGCAGCGGCGAGCTGTCGTCGCTCGGTCGCCAGGCGTCGGTCGGCCACCACTACCTCGTCGGCTCGATGTTCATCCGGTTCCTCGTCGAGCGCTACGGCGAGCGGCCGATCTGGCTCGCGCTCGCGAACCAGGCGCGCGCGTTCACCGGCTGGTTCTTCACCGGCACGTTCAAGGCCGGCTTCGGCGTGTCGTTCGGCCAGCTCCTCGACGAGTTCAACACGTGGGTCGCGCAGACGTTCCCGGTCCGGCATCGCCCGCCGCAGCAGCGCGCGCTCGCCACGATCGGCAACGACGCGCGCTATGCCCGCGGCCGCGACGGCACCGAGGCGTGGGTCGCCGAGGATGTCGACGTGCCGACGCGCATCGTCGTGCGCGACGCGAGCGGAAGCACGCTGCTCGAGGAACCCCTCGTCGAGATCCTGCCCCGCCGGACGCTCGTGCAAGGCGATCCGCTGCTCGTGTCGGGCCTGTCGGTCACCGCCGACGGCCGCGAGGTGTGGCTGACCGTGATCGATCAGGGCGCGACGTTCCAGACGCCTCGCCTGCTCCGCTGGCGGCGCGGCGAGCGCGGCCTCACCCAGGTCCGCGACGATCTCGGCCCCGGCGCGACGATCGATCCGACCGGCCACACCTACTACTACTGCCACGTCGACGGCGATCGCTGGAACCTCGCCGCGCTCGATGTCGCGTCCGGCTCCGCGCGCACGCTCGTCGGCATGAACCCCGGCATGTACGTGCTCGGCGCGCAGGTCTCTCCCGACGGCACGCGCCTCGCCGCGAACGTGTGGGACGGTCGCGCGTTCGCGATCTGGATCGTCGACGCGCAGACCGGCGCGATCGTCGAGCGCTTCACGCCCGCGACCGGGCCGTACTACGACGCGAGCTTCACGACCGACAATCGCGTCATGTGGCTCGGCGCGGTCGCCGGCCGGTTCCAGGTGTTCGTCGACGGCGCGCAGGTCACCGACGTGCCGTACACCGCGCTCGCGCCGCGCGAGGCGAACGGCACGATCCGGTTCCTCGATCGCGAAGGCTGGTCATGGCAGCTCGCCGAGGTCGCGCTGCCCGCGCCTGCGCCCCCGGCACCGCTCGCTCCCGAGCCGACCCCGTCGATCGCGACGCCCGCGCTGGCATCCTCGATCACCGCGCTGTCCGACGAGCCCGCCGGCGTGTTCTATCACTTCTTCTACCGGCAGCAGCGCTCGCCGAGCCTGGCGGTCGGCGGTGGTGGCCTGCCCCACTTCGGCCTCGCGCTCGGCGGCGGCGATCGACTCGGCCTGCAGCGCTGGAGCCTCGCCGGCTACGTCCAGCCGAAGGTCGGCGACATCGGCACGCATGCGCACTACGGCGCGCAGGCCGGCTACCTCAACAACATGCTCGCGCCGGTCTCGATCACCGCGCTCGCGGGCTTCCTCGACTGGGCGGCGCCGGTCGCGACCGACGATCCGATGGTGACGCTCACCGAGGAGCGACGCACGCGCGATGCCTCGTTGACCGTCGCGTACACGTGGCGCCAGTCGATCACCGCGCAGGCGGGCGGCTTCTACACCGACGACTCCGATCAGATCGATCTCGATCCCGTCCTGCGCCGCCACGTCGGCGGGCCGAACGCGGCCTTGCAGTACTTCGCCGCCGAGACGACGCGCTACACCGGCCCGCGCCGCGCACTGCTCGTCAGCGTCGCCGCCGCCTACTTGCCAAAGCAATGGTCGAAGCCGTTCACGAGCGACATCACCGACGTCGGCGGTTCGGTCGCGGTCGTCGCGCCGCTGCCGTTTGGTCGCCGCCACACGCTGACGCTGAGCGGTCGTGGTCGCGCGCTGATCTCGAAGGACGACACCGGCCTGCTCCAGGTCGGCGGCGAGGGCGCGCTCGCCTTCCTGTGGGATCGCTCGTCGGTGGCGACCGCGCCGCCGGAGTTCGACGACATCCGCTTCCCGCCGACGTTCCGCTTCGTCGAACCCCTGCGCGGCTACGAGGACTACGCGATCACGACCGATCGCGCCGAGCTCGCAGACCTGACGTGGAAGTACCCGCTGATCATCGATCGCGGCACCGCGGCGACGCTGTTCTTGCCGGCGACGTACCTCCAGCAGCTCGACCTCGAGCTGTTCGGTGCGGGTGCGCTAGACGAGGAGAACACCAGGCACTATGCGGTCGGCGGTGCGGTCACGCTGCGCATCGAGTTCCTGCGCATCCCGCTCGCGATCACGTACCAGATCGCGCGCCGCCTCGTCGACGACAAGGCGCTCACGCAGTGGGTCGGCATCGGCCCGGCGATCTAGAACCGCGCGCGAAGCACGGAGCGCCGCCGGCGCAGACCCGCGAGCGCGAGCAGCAGGAGCGTGCCCGCGCTGCCGCCACCGGCGTTGCAGCCACCGGTGCCGCCGTCCTCCGAGCCATCGCTGCTCTCGTCGCCGGTCATCCCCGGCACGACGGTGAGCGCGAGCTGGATGTCGCCGAACTTCGTGCCGTTATCGTCGAGCACGAGCTCCTGGAACACGGGCAGCTCGTCGGTGTCGGTGAACGGCGTCATCACATCGAAGTCGATCGTGCCCGTCGTGCCGGCGGCGACCGCGGCGCCGATCGTCGTGATCACGGTCTCCGAGACCCAGCTCTCGTCGTACAGCGGGCTCGACGTGCCGTCCTTCAGGCGCAGCTTCGTCGTCGCCGGCCATGCGATCGTGCCCGCGTTCTTGATCGAGATCGTGTAGTGCGCGCGCTGCTGCGGCGGCACGCGATCGGGACCGTCGATCGACACGACGTCGGCGTCGCGCGTCCCGACGCAACCCGGTCCGATCGGGAAGCCCTCGGCCGGCGACGCGCGCAGGCGCGCCTCGGTCATCGGCCCGTAGTCGCCGTCCTCGGCGATCGTGTCGGTCGGGTGGTTGCGGTTCCACAGGCGCTGGAACGCGAGCACGTCGCGGCCGCGGATGTCCGGCGACGACAGATGATCGAAGTGAACCGGATCGCCGGGCACGTCGTGCGACCAGCCCTTCGCGCCCATCGCCGAGATCACCGCCGAGTAGTTCGCGAGATCGAGCGCGCGACCGCTCTCGTGATTCGAGTTGCCGGGCGTCGCCGCCGCCGTGATGCCGCAGCGGCCCTGCCGGTACCACTGGTAGAGCAAGTATTGCTGCGCGACGGTGCGGAACGCGCTGTTGACCTTGATGACGCGTCCCTGCGCGACCGACTGCAGATCGAGCTTCGCCTTCTCCGAGAGATACGGCAGCACCGAGTTGCTCGTGACCTGCAGGTTGCCGCCGGCGGTGAACCTCACGAGCCCCGTCGGATTCGCACAGCCGACCTCGTCAGCGATCTGCTTCGAGAGGCCGATCACGACCGCCGTCGAGCAGCTCGAACCTACATAGGTCGACACCGTCGCGTACGACTCGATCTCCGAGACGTCGTCGACTGGCGCGGTGCAACCCGCGGCGAGAAGTCCCGCAGCGAGCACGGCGCTGTGCAACATCGAGGTTGCAGGTGTGGCGTCGTTTCGGCGAGTTGTGCGCTTGATGAGCATGCGCGTGCACGTTCAGCAAACCCCGGGCCGGGGGTGGAGCGCGGTCGGATAGACTCGCGGCTCCATGCGCCTTCTGTTCTGTGGCTCGGGCTGGCTGTCGATCGTCGATCACATCGAGGCACGGCTCGGTGAAGGCTCGTCGATCGAGCGCTGGGATCTGAAGACACCGCTCGTCGAGCTCGTGCGCGACGTCGACGTGATCCTGCCGTCGAACGGTCACATCACCGCCGACGTGATCGCCGCGGCGACGAAGCTGCGGTTGATCCAGCAGCCCGCCGCGGGCACCGAGGGCATCGACAAGGCGGCGGCCGCCGCGCGCGACATCCCGGTGTGCAACGCGCCGGGCACGAACCACGTCTCGGTTGCCGAGCTCGCGCTCTACCTGCTCCTCGCGCTCGCGCGCCGCGCACCGCTCGCCGCGAAGGCGTTCGAGGCACGCGAGGTCGGTGTCCCGCTCGGCATCGAGCTCGCCGGCAAGACGCTCGGCATCATCGGCATGGGGCGCTCGGGGACCGCGCTCGCCGATCGCGCGCGCGCACTCGGCATGACGGTGCTCGCGCTCCGCCGCGGCGCGACCGACGCCGATCGCCACGCGTTCTTCGCGGCGTGCGACGCGATCAGCATCCACTGTCCGCTGAACGCCGAGACGCGCGGCCTCGTCGGCACCGAGGCGTTTGCCCGGATGAAGCGAGGCGCGTTCGTCATCAATGTCGCCCGCGGCGGCGTGATCGACCGGCCCGCGCTCGCGCTCGCCCTCGCGGAGGACCGGATCGGCGGCGCCGGCCTCGACGTCCACTGGCACGAGCCCGCCGACCCGTCAGATCCCCTCTACGCCGATCCTCGGGTCGTCGCGCTCCCGCATGTGGCAGGGTCGACCGAGGAGGCATTCGAGCGGATCGCCGACGTCGTCGTCGAGAATCTGCGCCGCCTGGGCACCGGCGAGCCGCTGCTCCATCGCGTCGCCTGAGATTGGCCGTACCACGGCCTGCGGCAATTGGCAGGGGGCTGAGTCGCGATTCTCCGGTGCCGGATCGTTGAAGAATCGACCGCTTCTGTGGTGGCATCCAACTGCTCGTGAGCTGGTTTTATCGATACCTACGCTCGTCGATCGGCGCAAAGCACGTGATGGCCGTGACCGGCCTTCTGCTGCTGCTGTTCGCGATTGTCCACATGCTCGGTCACCTCCAGATGTTCGGCGGGCGCGCCATGTACAACAGCTACGCCCACTTCCTGCAGGCTCTGTGGGAAGTGAAGTGGCCGGTACGCGCGGGGCTGCTGGCCCTTCTGATCCTGCACGTGGTCATCGCGATCGCGCTCGTCGCGAAGAATCGTGCTGCCCGCCCGGTCGGGTACGCGGTCTACCGGCCGCAGCGGTCGTCGTGGGTCGGGCGCTCCATGGCGATCTCCGGCATCGTCATCCTCGCGTTTCTGATCTTCCACATCATCCAGTTCACGATCTCGCCGTCGCATCCGGGCGACGCGTACACGATGTTCGTGACGGCGTTCCAGAACCCGCTGTACTACGCCGTCTACCTCATCGGCATCCTCCTGCTGTCGCTGCACCTCGGTCACGGTGCATCGTCGTGGCTCCAGTCGCTTGGCTGGCGCCATCCCAAGTACCCCGCCGACAAGCTTGGCCCGATCGTCTCGGTCGGCCTGTTCATCGGTTACATGCTGCCGCCGACCGCGGTGCTGCTCCACGTGCTGACATGAAGTTGGACGCAAGAATCCCCGCGGGGCCCATCGAGCAGAAGTGGGCCAATTCCAAGTTCGAGATGAAGCTGGTCAATCCAGCGAACAAGCGGAAGTACAAGGTCATCGTCGTCGGCAGCGGCCTCGCCGGCGGCGCCGCCGCCGCGACGCTTGCCAAGCTCGGCTACGACGTCGCGTGCTTCTGCTTCCAGGACTCGCCGCGCCGCGCCCACTCGATCGCCGCGCAGGGCGGCATCAACGC
>JAEWJO010000143.1 GCA_023386455.1 Pseudomonadota bacterium
CAGCGGAACCAACCCGCTGCACCCCAGCCTTTTTTCGGGCTACGATCGATCACGTACGTGGAACGCGACACCGCCAACGCGGTGACGAGCGTGCAGGTGGGCAAGGGCCCGCCTCGCGACTCCGTCCTGCTCGGGAAGTACCGCGTCGAGTCCACCCTGGGCTTCGGAGGGATGGGGCTCGTCATCCGAGCACACAACCTCGCGCTCGACGAGGACGTCGCGATCAAGATCCTGCGCGAGGACGTCCAGCTCGACGAGGAGAACATCGCGCGCTTCCTGCGCGAGGCGAAGAACGCGGTGCGTCTCAAGAGCGAGCACGTCGCGCGTATCCGCGACGTCGGCACGTTCGACGACGGCCGGCCCTACATGGTCATGGAGCTGCTCGAGGGGCTCGACCTCGGCAAGACGCTGCTCGACGAGGACCGCATCGACGCGACGCGCGCCGCCGACCTCGTGCTCCAGACATGCGACGCGATCGCCGAGGCGCACTCGCTCGGCATCGTCCATCGCGACATCAAGCCGACGAACCTGTTCCTCACGAAGCGGCGCGATGGGTCCGACCTCCTGAAGGTCCTCGACTTCGGGATCTCGAAGGCGCAGTTCGGCCCGGACATGTCGCTGACGCAGACATCATCGATGCTCGGCACGCCGGCGTACATGTCTCCGGAGCAGATGCGCAGCGCGCGAACGGTCGATCCGCGCAGCGACGTCTGGTCGCTCGGCTGCGTGCTCTACGAGCTGGTCGAGGGTGGGCTGCCGTTCGACGCGCAGAGCTTTGCCGAGCTGTGCGTGATGGTCTCGCTCGAGCCTCACTCGCCGCTCCAGCACGCGCCGCAGCTCGCGCCGATCATCGATCGCTGTCTCGCGAAGGCGAGCGACGATCGCTATCAGAACGTCGGCGAGCTCGCCGAGGCATTGATCCCGTTCGCGTCGGATCCGCAGCGCGCACGCCGCGAGGTCACGCGCATCCAGCGCATGCTCGCGAACGCGCCGGAGTATCGCGACGCGACACCGCTCCCGGGTCGCGGGAGCTCGCCGCAGATTCCTCGGACGCCCGTGGCGGCGGCGGTGATCCCGGCGAGCATTCCCGAGCCCCGCAGCGGTGCGTGGAGGTTATTCGGCGCTCTCCTGCTCCTGTTCGGTGTCGGCATCGGTGCTGGCCTGTGGGTCACCGCAGCATCGTCTGAACCTGAACCTGGACCTGAACCTGCACCTGCACCTGCACTTGCTCCTCCACCTCCGCCGGCCCCCGTCGCCGCCGCTCCCGCCGACGCGGGCATCGTCGACCCGCCACAACCCGCGGCAGCCGCGGTGAAGCCGCCGATCGAAAAACCGCCGATCGAAAAACCGCCGACCGCCAGGCCGCCGACCGCCAGGCCGCCAACCGCCAGGCCGCCGACCGCCAGGCCGCCGACCGCGAAGCCGCCGACCGCGAAGCCGCCGTGTGACCCGTTCGCGAACTCCCACGGCTGCTAGCAGCCGCGATTGCTGCCGATCGGCGGACAGCCGCGCAGCGCGAGCACGTCCATCGTGACGGCGACGCCGACGTGGATCAGCACGCCGCCCCAGATCGACTTCGTCCGCATCGCGAGCGTGCCGAGGATGACGCCCGCGCCGATCGCGCCGAGCGTCTCGGGAAGCGGCTTGCCGTAGTGGATCATGCAGTACGGCACGATCATCACGAAGATCGCGTTGCTGCCGAGCGCACGCCGCAGCCCGTGCAGGATGAACCCGCGGAAGAACACCTCGAGCGCGAGGAACTGCACCGCGTAGAGCGCCTCCCACGACCACAGGTCGAGGTGCGAGCGGTTCGCGGCGCGATAGAACGGATAGGTGTGTCGGAACGCGTCCGTCGTCGACGCGATCGCGACCGCCGGCAGGATCAGCGTGAACAGCAGCAGGTAGATCCACAGGTGCTTGAAGAAGCCCTCGAGCGACAGGTGATAGTCGAGCAGCTTCTCGCGCGGCATCGCGAGGATCGCGATCACCGGCATCACGACGTAGCCGAGCACGCGCCAGCCCGACCACCACGCGAAGCCCTTGAGCTCGAAGTAGGCGTCGCGGCCGTGCGGCGGGAATACGCGCTCGAACCAGCCGCGATCGCCGATGTACTCCTGGAGCGTCAACGACACCGCGACGACGACGAGCACGACGAGGACGCGCCAGTCGAACTTGCCCGCGGCGCCGGCGGGGCGATCGCTATCCTCGTCGATCGCCTTCCATTGATCGACAGACAGAAATGCAATCCAGCGCCGGTGGGTCCGATCGCGGAAGATCGAATACACGATCCCGGCGATCGCGATGATCGAGACGCTCGCCCGCAACCATTGATGGCTCGCGAGCTGGGTAACAAGCGCGTACTTGATCGCGAGGATCAACGCGCCGACCTCGAAGGCCAGCAGCAGGAGCTTCGCCCAGTTCTCGATCACGAACCGGCGCACGTAGCGCGGGATGATCATCGCGAGGACGGCGACGAGACCACCGAAGCCGATCGCCCACTGCCAGCTCATTGCTTGAGCTTGCCCCCGCTGCCGATCACCTCGGCGGCACGACGCAGGCGACGCCGCGCGATCTCCTTGCCGACCACCGCCATCACGTCGAACAGCGGCGGAGAGGCGGTGCGCCCGGTGACCGCGATGCGCAGCACCATGAACGCGTCGCCATGCTTCCAGTTATTCGCGTCGGCCCAGCCGCGCGCGACCTCCTCGAGCATCTCCTTGCCAAAGCCGTCGCGCGCCTCGAAGCGCTCGACGAGATCGAGCAGCGCCTTCTTGAGATCGTTCGCGGCGACGCCGGCGATCGCGAGCTTCGGCAGCACCGCCGAGTAGTCGAGGTCGCCCGAGAAGAAGTACTCCGTCGACGGAATGACCTCGTCGAGCTTCTTGATGCGCTCGCGGACGAGCGGCAGCACCTTGACGAGGTAGTCCTTGTTGAGGCGCCAGCGGATCAGATAGTCGGCCAGCGCGTCGTACGACAGCTCGTGGATGTACTTCTCGTTGAGCCAGGTCAGCTTCGCGAGATCGAACACCGGGCCGCCGAGCGACATGCGGTCCCACGAGAAGACGTCGACCATCTCGTCGAGCGTGAACTTCTCGCGGTCACCGCCGAACGACCAGCCCATGAGGCCGAGGAAGTTCAGGAACGCGTGCGGCAGGATGCCGATGTCCCGGTAGTAGTTGATCGAGACCGGGTGCTTGCGCTTGCTGATCTTCGACTTGTCGGTGTTGCGCAGGAGCGGCATGTGGATCCACTCCGGCTGGTCCCAGCCAAACGCCTGGTAGAGCAGCACGTGCTTCTGCGTCGAGCTGATCCACTCCTCGGCGCGGATCACGTGCGTGATCTCCATCAGGTGATCGTCGACGACGTTCGCGAGGTGATACGTCGGCAGGCCATCCGACTTGAGGAGCACCTGATCGTCGATCTCCTTCGCGTCGCGCGACACGAGGCCGCGCAACTTGTCGGTGAACTCGATCGGCCCCGACAGCGGCACCTTGAGGCGGACGACGCACGACTCGCCCGCGGCCTCGCGACGCGCGCCGTCGGCGGTGTCGAGATCGCGGCAGTGCCGGTCGTAGCCGAGCGTCGCCTTCGCGGCCTGCTGCTGGACGCGAAGCTTCGCGAGCCGGTCCTCGGTGCAGAAGCAGCGATACGCGCTTCCGTTCGCGAGCAGCATGTCGATGTGCTTGCGATAGATCGCGCTGCGCTCGCTCTGGCGGTAGGGACCGAACGGCCCGCCGACGTCGGGGCCCTCGTCCCACGACAGTCCCGTCCAGCGGAGCGCGTCGTAGATCATCTGCTCGGAGTCGGATCGCGCACGCGACTGATCGGTGTCCTCGATCCGGAGCACGAACTTGCCGCCCTCTTTCCGGGCGAAGACGTAGTTGAACAGAGCGATGTACGCGGTGCCGACGTGCGGGTCGCCCGTCGGCGACGGTGCAATGCGCACGCGGACCGGCTTCATGGTGGGCCCTTGTATCACGCCATGTTAGCCTCAGGTAGATGCGCAGCTTGGTGCTCGTGGTGGTCCTTGCGGGCAGCGCGCAGGCAGCGCCTCGGTACATCACCGGCTTCGTCGGAGACGTTCGTAGTCACTGGACCGCGGATGGGACGCGCATCGTCACCGAGGCGACCGTCCACACACAGGCCGGCGACGTCGTCGTCAGCCAGCTCGGCGGGTCGGTCGACGGCATCGGCATGCGGTCGTGGCCCGGCCCCGAGCCGCTCGTCGACGGCATGCGCGCGAGCATCGGGATCACCGCCGCGATGGACCTGTCGCTGCAGCTGCACAACGTCGTCGACGACGTGAAGGTGCTCGCCTATCCGGCCGGCTACGTCAGGACGGGACCGACGAAGGCCGGCTCGTACCTCTACTGGGAATCGGGCTGCGTGTTCGTGACGCCGGACATCGCGGGCACGAAGGCGGTTCCCGGCGATCAGGAGTTTGGGGTGATCCAGGCGTCGATCGACACGTGGAACACGGCGATCGCCGGCTGCTCGTACATGCAGATCATGGCGGACCCGCCGCGCGAGGTCGAGACGGGGCGCGACAACGTCAACGTCATCAAGTTCCGCGATCAGTCGTGGTGCCGCCCGGCGACCGAGGATGATCCGGCGCGCTGCCATCCCGACTCGGCCGCGGGCATCACGACCGCGACGTACGTCGACGACAAGGGCAGCATTCGCGACGGCGCGATCGTCGATGCCGATATCGAGATCAACGGCGTCGACTTCGCGATCTCGGTCAACGGTCAGTCGCTCAGCACGCAGACGTGCCTGTCGGACCTGCAGAACACCCTGACGCACGAGCTCGGCCACCTGCTCGGTCTCGAGCACACGTGCCGCGCCGCCGGCGACCCGGCGCGCGTCGACGACAAGGGCAATAGCGTCCCGTCGTGCGGCTCGGTCATGAACAACCCCGTGTACACCGACCCGACGATGTACAACTTCCAGGAGTGCGGCGAGACCAAGAAGGCGACGCTCGAGCCTGACGACGTCAACGGGGTCTGCGGCATCTACCCGCCGGCACGCGATCCGATGACCTGCGAGCGTGTCGAGAGCCCGGGCGGCTGCTGTGATGCCGGCTCTCACCCACCCGGGGGCACGTTCCTGCTCGTGCTCGCGACCCTCGGTCTCGCGCGTTTTTGGCGACGCCGGGCGTAGCCAGGGTATCCTTGGCGCGATGAGCTCGGGCCAGAGCGGGACGGTATGCCCGTCGTGCGGCGTTGCCGTCGTACCGGGCTACGTCCGGTGCCCGAAGTGTCACAAGTCGCTGCCGCGGCGCGCGGGCCCGTCGACGCTCGAGGGTGGCACCGCCGTCGACACGACGCGCAAGTCGCCGATGATCGCGGTGATCGCGATCGCGCTCCTCGGCGGTGGCGTCATCGCGTACCTCGGTCTGCGCTCGAACGGGACCGCGAAGCAGCAGGCGCCGGTGGCGGCGCCCGTCGCCGAGCCGGAGGCCGCTCCTGCCGGCAGCGAGGTCGCAGCGCCGGACGACATCGACCTGCCGTCGGGGCCGTCGGCCGAGCAGACCGCGGTCGCCGCGGCCTCGCAGCTCGAGCGCGAGCTGAAGAAGCAGCGTCTGTGGTCGACGGTGCAGGTGTTCGGCAACCGCGTCGAGATCCGGTCTGGCTCGTGCAGCGATCCGGCGATGGCGTCCGCGCTCGACGCGTCGGCGGCGACGTTCAAGTCGGCCGGCTTGACCAGGCTGCGATGCCTGGAGCAAAGTGGCCGGGTCGTGACCGACCGTGACCTCTGAGAACGACAAGCCCGCCAAGACGCATCGCCTGATCCTGCCGCTCGGGATGAGGGTGCTCGTGCAGATCATGAGGGGCGCGAACGACGAGCGCACGGATGCGGGCCTCTACTTGCCCGCCGGCGCGAAGGAAGCGCAGGACGAGGCGCTCTACGGCAAGGTGATCGAGGTCGCGCGCGATCGGCCGACGACGGACGTGGCAACCGAGAACGTCTCCGGCGTGCCTCATGGTGCGCACGTGCTATTTCGCAAGGACGCCGGCGTGCGGGTGCCGTGGGACGATCGACTTCGCGTGATCGACGTGAAGGACGTGCTCGCGACCGTCGAAGAAGTGCACGAAGGCGAAGCCCACTGAGGTCCGCCATGACATCCGCACCGCCGCGTGCCGAGACTCCGACCCTGTCCGCGCTACCGCTCGTGATCGAGACGGTCCGCCTGCGGATGCGCCCGCTCGCCGAAGGTGACGTCGAGGCGCTGTGGCCGTACGTCTCCGATCCCGAGCTGCCGCGGATGATGAGCTGGGCGGCGCACCGCGATCCGGCCGAGACGCGCGCGTTCGTCGCGTTCGCGGCCGACGCGCTCGCGAAGGGCACCGACATCGTCTGGGCGATCGAGCACGAGGACCGGCTCGTCGGCACGATCGGGTTTCACGGCATCGCGTGGGAGATGCGCGCGTGGCGCGTCGACCGTGCGGAGCTCGGCTACTGGCTCGCGCCGGCGCTGCACGGCCAGGGCCTCATGACCGAGGCGGCGACCGCGGTCACGCGCTGGGGCTTCGAGACGCTCGGGCTGCACAAGATCACGATCAGCTGCCTCGAGGGCAACACCGGCTCGCGCCGCGTGATCGAGAAGGTCGGGTTTCGCTTCCTGTGCAAGCAGGAGGACGACGTGTGGCGCGACGGCCGGTGGCACGCGCACCTCCGATACGAGCTTCTCGCGGCGGAGTGGGGCGATACGACCCGGACGCTGCGGTTCGCCCGGCCGCGCGCCTAGGCGCCCGCGGCGCGATCGCGATCAGGCCGCGCGGCGAGTCCGCTCGATGATGCGCGCAAGTCCTGCGCGGTCGTCGTCGGAGATGTCGACGATGCGGACGCCGAACCCGACCGGGTAGGACTGGGCCTCGGCGGAGCCTTCCTCGACGACCCGGGCGACCACGACCCGGCACACGACTTGATCCTCGTTCTCGGAGAGCTCCAGCCGGAGCGTGGATCCGACCTTGATCGGGTATGCCCTCGCCACCTGCGTGTACAGGAACAGGCCGTTCGCCGAGAGATCGCGGGTTCTGAACACGATCTCCTGACCCTCGTCCTGGACTTTGACGAACGCGTCGACGCGTACTCGCTCTGCGCTGCGCTCGTGGCTACGCGACATGCCTCATGGTACCGTAACCGCCAAACACCCGGAAACACATGGACGTCCGCTGCGAGAAGTGCCAGACGGAGTACGAGCTCGACGAGAGCCGGCTCAAGCCAGGCGGTGTCACCGTCAAGTGCACCAACTGCGGGCACATGTTCAAGATCCGCAAGCGATCGAACACCAACGTCGGTGTCGCGACCGCATCCTCGGTGGCCGCCGCCGCCGCCGCCGCGCCGCCCGCGCCTGATCGCGCGAGGCCGCCGTCGAAGCCGGGGACACCACCGGTCATCATCTCGCCGTCGAGTGCACGCCAGCAGTCGCGCGCCGAGTCCGAGGCGCCGGTCAACATCAACGACGCGCCGTCGGGACCGAACTCCGAGCGGCAGTGGCTCGTTCGCCTCGAGAACGGCGAGACGAAGACGTGCCGCGAGCTGGCGACGCTGCAGCAGTGGATCGTCGCCGGCATCGTCGGCCGCGAGTCGCTGATCTCGCGTACGGGCAAGACGTGGAAGCGACTCGGAGACATCGCCGAGCTCGGCCAGTACTTCATCATCGCCGACGAGGCGCGTGCCCAGCGTGCGCAGCGGCCGACCGGCAAGGCGACGACACCGGTCGGCGCGGCGACGATGCTCGGCGTCGGCCCCGGACCGCAGGGCTCGATCGACGAGGAGGATCTCGATCGCCGCTCGACGGGGAAC
>JAEWJO010000193.1 GCA_023386455.1 Pseudomonadota bacterium
CGTCGAGCTCGCGAGGACCCGGCCGAGCGAGGTCAACGCGATCCGCAACGTGAAGGGCATGTCGCCGCTCGCGAAGACGCGGGCCACCGACATCGCGGCCGCGCTCGAAGCCGCCGCTGCATCGCCGGCCAACGTCCCGCCCGCGCGGGGCACGTGGCGTACCGCGAGTGCGCGGGCGCAGCGCTGGTCGGAGATGCTGCTCGCGATCGTCCAGGTGCTCAGCGAGGACACCGGCATCGCGGCGCGCCTGCTCGGCACCCGTGCCGATGCCGAGGAGTTCGCGCGCATCGTCGACGAGCAGGGCCTCGATGCCGCGGAGAAGACCGCCGCCATGTCGACGTGGCGGCGCGAGGTCATCGGTGCGGTGTGGCAAGGCTGGCTGTCCGGTTCCGTGAACCTGGTCGGCGATACCGCGGCCGACCACGGAATTCGCCTCGTCACGCGCGGTTAGCAGAGCGTCAGATCCGATAGCTCGTCCACAACGTGAACGCGTCGACGTCGCGGCCGAGCCCTGCGGCGCGCAGGAACGGTCCCGCGAAGAAGTGCGAGTAGCTGGCTACCATCGTCAGGTGGCGCGTCCTCCACTGGACCGTCGGGTTGAGCTCGCCTCCGATGTAGCGCTCGGGGTTGCCGGCTCCCTCTACCTGGACAACGCCACTCGGTCGATACAGGCCGTCCTCGAGGCTCTCCCGCCAGAACCCGTCCCACGCCAGCGAGAGCGCGAGCGGTGCGATCGGATGCACGATCAGCACAGGCGTCACGTTGTAGAGGTTGACCGGCCCGATCAAGCTCGCTTCGCTGAAGTACGACTGGCGGGGAAACATCGGGAAGAACGTCTCGAGATCCGGATCGCCTGGGTCCTTGTCGCCGCTCATCACGTTGAGCTGCGTGCCGAGCCGAGGTCTCCATGGCACCGACTCTGACGTGTAGCCGACGTCCGAGCCGACCGCCCACGCACGGACGTCCCCGGCACCGAACGAGCCGAGCTGGTACACCAGCTCCACGTTGTAGTCGAACCCACGCTGCTCGCCGGAGAACACCACGCCGAGCGAGTGGCGGTCGTCCTCGGCGATCCCCTGCTCGAAGCTCGCTGCGTCGCGCTTGAAGCCAAGATAGTAGACGTCGAGGTCGAGCACGCCGGCGAGCGCGGGACCTCGGCCATAGATTCCCCATAGCCGCTCCCCCGGCGTCCAGCCGTCATCGAACACGCCCGGATCCGTCTCCACCGGCGAGACCAGGAGAAGGTCGAGCTCCCAGTCACCGACGCGCTGGATCGCGCGGAGGCCGTCGAAGCTGAGCCGCACGTTCGCGCCCTCGCGCACCGCGATCAATCGCCCGCGCGCGTAGTCGAGCTCCTGTCGTCCGCCTCGAAGCGTGAGTGCGCCGACGAGCGGCACGTCTGCCGACAGATCCGCGAACGCCTGGTGAACGTCCGCCAGGTCCTGGTCGAGAGGTCCGGGACCTCCCGCGCGACCGGCGACGAACTGGGTCGCGAGCTCGGCGAATAGTCGGACGTGCGCGCCGAGGTGAAGGTCGCCGAAGATCATGAACCGAGTCAGCACCCAACCATCGTCGGGCGCGCGTCCCCAGTCCTGGTTGTGAAAATAGTCGTAACGCTCGCGGAGGTGCGCACCCAGCGTCAGGTAGCTCCCGAGTGGAGGTGACAACGGGATGTACTTCACGGGATCCCACAGCTCCGTGCGGCACGTGGGATCCCGCAGGAAGCTGTTGTCCTCGTCGTAGCGGAGGTTCTGGAGCGGAGGATGCTCGCAATCGACCTCGTCCCCGGGCGGATCCGCCCGCGCCGCGTTCGGCGCAACGAGACCGAGCACGACACCGAGGATCAGCGCGGGGCGGTAGCGCGTCCTGTCGTCACCGGACTCCCATGGGCTTGTGCGAGGCAAGCTGCACCACTGTCGTAGCCATCGCTACGCGTTCTTCGCTGTCGCTGAGCGTCCTCGATGCAGTCTCCGCGCCAGGCGAAGCTCTCGAAGTCGGGCGCCTTCACCGCGTCGTACCCAGGTCGACGTACGCGTGGTCATTCATGATCACGTACGGACGATCCTCGAACTGCAGGCCGCCCTTGCCGTCGAAGCGCTGGATCTCGAGCAGCCCCATGCCGTAGCCCATCGGGCCCTGCGAGTAGTAGTTGATCGAGAGCCGGTACGGACCCGCCTTCGGCGTCCCGGGGATCGCGAAGCACTCGGGGCCGTAGCCCGTCGTGATGTCCGCGTAGAGCTCGCCGCCCGACGGCAGCTGCATCGCCGAGTAGAACGCGTGACCGCCGCGCGCGTCCTGGATGTGAAAGTCGACGTCGTTCGCGTCGGTCTCCCAGTACAGGATGAACCGCGTCGACGGCTTCGTCGCGATCGACAGGCCACGCTTGCCGAGCTCCTTCGCGATCTGGGCCTTTCGGCCGGGCTCGGCCGCCGCGTACGCCGCGCCGATCATGCCCGCGTCCTCGGCGAGCACGCGATCGCCACCGCGATAGCTGTCGCCGCGATACTGCTGGTCGACGCCCGCGAGGATCGCCTCGAACGCTTCGGCCGGCTTGCCGGTGCGGACGAGCGCGTACGCGTACAGGCGATGGCCGGTCATGTGATCCGGGCGGTCCAGGACGGCGCGGCGGAACGTGTCGACGATCAGCGAGGGTGCGCGCGCCTGCAGGCGCGACAGCCGCTCGCCCGCGAAGCGGCGCATGTCGGCGCGGCCCGGGAACAGATCGATGATCGAGCCGTAGATGCGCGCCGCGGTCACCGTGCTGCCCTTGGCCTCGAGCGCGTCGCCGAGACCGATCAGGGCGAGCACGTTTGCCGGTTCGCGAGCGTGCCAGTCGCGCGCCTTCACGAGCGCGCCGTCGACGTCGTTCTGCTTCAGGAGCTTCGTGATCGCGGCGAGCTCGCCGGTCAGCGCGACCGGCGCGTCCTTCGGCGGCCACTGATCGCGCGGCTGTTGCTCGAGCGCCTCGTCGCGGCCATCGGAGGCCTCGCCGTCACCGTCGTCGCGATCGACCATGCGGCGCGACCGCGACTCGGACACGACGTCGGTCGGTCGCGCGGTCGCCGCGGGCGCAGGCTCGGGACGCCGCTCCATGCGTGGGGCCGGCGGCGGCGGCGGCTCGGCCGCCGGTGTCGAGGGT
>JAEWJO010000296.1 GCA_023386455.1 Pseudomonadota bacterium
ACCCGACGGAGCCCGCGAACGGCAGCGCCGCACCAGAACCGACGCCGACGACGACGATCGAGGGCAAGCCGGCGATCGCCAGGCCCGTCGCGAAGCGGATCGGCGGCAAGCGCGTGGTGCTCGAGTACGACAACCAGGCGCGCGACACGAAGCCCGCGCCGACGGCCGCGCCTGCCGATCAGTCGGCGGTGACGAAGGCACGCGCCGCGTACAACTCCGGCAACCAGCGCCTGTTCGCGGGCGACACGAACGGCGCGATCCGGTTCTACAAGCAGTCGCTCGCGCAGTATCCCGGCTACGTCGCGGGCTACCGCGGCCTCGGCCTCGCGTACATGCAGGCGGGCGACAAGGCGAACGCGCTGCAGGCCCTGCGCACGTACATCAGCTCGGTGCCGACCGCGAAGGACGCGTCGCTGATCCGCAAGCGCATCGCCACGCTGCAAGCGCGATAGCGTCACGAAGCGCGAAGCGATCCACAGCATGTGGACCACTCTGTGAGCGAGTGCGGCTCGCCGCATCGCGGTGATGTCGCCGCGACCGTGCTGTCACACGCCGAAACGCCGAACGGGCACCGCGCGCGATGCCCGTCGTCGATCGCGAGCGACCGCGCTCAGTTCTGCGGGTACGCGGTCCAGCCGGCGGTCCAGTCGTCGGCACCGATGGCACCGACGAACGTCGCGCTGACGTCGAAGAAACCGTCGTTCGGCGGCGTCGCACCGCCGGTGAGCGCCGCGGCCGCGGCGGCCGGCTTGAAGTCTGGCTGCGCCTTGTTCAGCGCGCCCGCGGTCAGGCCGGGGTCGACGTTGAACTGGTTGTTGCGAGCCGCGTCGATGTAGAGGCTCTCGTCGATGTCACCGGTCGCCTGCGCCACCGGCAGGTTCGTCGGCGATACATCGTTGTTGAAGAACATCGAGCTCCTGATCTCGAGCTTGTTCGCGTCGAGCTGTGCCTTCGTCTCCGGGTCGCGGAACTCCGGACCCTTCGGGAAGCCGTAGAAGATGTGGTTGTAGTAGTGGCCGCCGGTGCCGCGGCGGAACACCGCGGCGAAGCTCGCGACGCCGGTGTACGGGTGATCGCCGATCAGCGTCGCGTTGTAGATCGTCGGCTCCGTGCGCGGTTCCTGCGCGTACGACGCCGCGGTGCCGTGGTTGTCGGACTCGTACCCGTTCGACGCCTCGGGGAGCGTCGCCGGGTGCGCGATGTTCTGGATGACGAGGAACTGCGCCTTGCCCCGCCAGCCGTTGTCGGTGTCGAACCCGTCGTCCTGATTCTGACTCGACACGATGTGCTTGACGTTGACGGTGCCACCGAAGAATTCGATGCCGTCATCCGAGCCGCCGTGGACCTGGACGTAGTCGATCGTGGTGCCCGAGCCGACGCCGCACAGCGTGAGGTTGTTGAACTCGCGGTCGGCGACGTAGTTGAAGCCGGCGAACTCGATACGGACGTACTTGATGACGCCGCTGTTGTCGGTCGCATTCGTGCCGCCGAACTTGCCCTCGGGGATCGCCGAGGTGAACGCCTCGAACGTCGCCTCCTCGCTGCCGGTGATCCTGTTCGTGTTGTGCGGCGCCGCGCCGAGGATGAGGAGACCGCCCCACCATCCGGCCGCCTTCATGCCGGTCGGCTGCGAACTCGTCAGCACGATCGGCTTGTCCTTCGTGCCCTCGGCCATGATCTTCGCGCCGCGCGTGACCACGAGGACCGAGCCCTGCTCTCCCTGGATCAGTGTTCCCGGCTCGATCGTGAGCGTCGCGCCCGGCTCGACGAACACCTGCTGGAGGCGCGGCAGCACGTAGACGTTCTTCGACTCCCACGTCGTGCTCGCGGTGATGTTGTCGTTGACGCGAATCACCGAGCCACCCTGCGGGGTGTCCGGCGTGACGGTGTTGCCGTCGGGCGTCGTGGTGGTGTTCCCGTCGTCGCCGCACGCGGCGAGGCTCGCGAAGAGCAAGCCCGAGAGGATGACATTGCGGATCATGGCGAAAGCTCCTTGTTCTGCTGGTTACTCGAGAGAAAGCTCGACGCTGCCGACGACGGTCACGCCGGTCTTGTAGGCAAAGATCTCGACGTCGTCCTGGGTGCGAACGACGCGCTGGTCGAGCAGGTTGCTCGCGGCGAGCTTGAGACGGACGCCACGCGGCAGCGGATGCGACGCCGCGAGGTCGAGACGGTGAAACGACTCCTCGTACACGTTGCCGGCACCGCCGGTGCCGACCTCTTCGATGCGACGGCCGAACGAGTTGAAGAGAAGATCGACGCGCGTGCCGAGCTTGCGCGACTCGTAACCGATCGCGACGTTCGCGACGTAGGGCGACTGACCCTGCAGAGCGCGCGCGGTCATGCCGGTGTCGATGCGCGAACCGATCAGCGACAGGTTGCCGCCGATCGAGAGCTCGCGCAGTGCACCTGCGACGCGCGCGAGCGAGAGACGAGCTTCGAGCTCGATGCCGTAGCTGTTCGCCGAGTCTGCGTTCTCGAACCCGACGTTCTGGCCGTCGCCGGCCTCCTCGACGGTGCGCTCGATCGGCCTCGCGAAGTGCTTGGCGAACACGCTCGCCGCGAGCACCTCGGAGTCACCGAGGAATGCCTCCCAGCGGACGTCGGCATTGTGGACCTTCGTCTCCTCGAGGTTCGGGTTGCCGCCGATCGCGCGGCGACGGATGTAGTCGTAGTAGAGCGCCGGCGCGATCTCGCGGAAGTTCGGGCGCGCGACGGTCATGCCGTACGCGGCGCGCAGGTTCATGGCGGAGGTCAGCGCGTAGACCACGTTGAGGGACGGCAGGACGTCGTCGTCCACGTGCGTCGTGCGCGGCTGGGCGGGCACCATCAGATCGAGCTTCGACTCGAGCCCGACGCCGAGGTCGCTGTGCTCGTAGCGCGCGCCGCCGACGAGGCGTAGCTCGTCGGTGATGTTGACATCGGCCATCGCGAAGCCCGACGCGACCGTGCGCGACGCCATGTAGCCGTCGGTCGGCTGCGTCGCCTCGTACATCGACATCGCGGTGCCCGCGCCGTTCGGATCGAACGCTTCGTCGGGCGGCAGGAACACCGCGTCGCCGACGAGGTTGAAGTGGAAGCGGCGCTGCTGGAACTCGCGCTCGCTGCGCTGGATCGAGCTGCCGACCTTCAGGCGGACGTTGCCGAGCGGTACCCGGATGGCCGCGCCGCCGCCGGCGGTGTCATCGGCGAGGTCGCCGAACAGACGCTCCGACGAGCCGACGCTCGTGCTGATCGCGTAGTTGCCATCGGGCGTCTGCGTGCGCAGCAGGTCGCGCGTATCGGGCTCGCGCTGCGAGACCTGCGACACGTTGCCCTGCCACTCGAGGATCGCCTTCGGCGACAGCTGGTGCTCGCCGACGAGCTGACCGAACACGAGCTCGCGCTGGAGGAACTGCTGGCGCGTGCGATCGACGACCGAGGAGTTGTTCTCGGTGCCCGTCACCCGGCTCGACGAGATGTCGGTGCCGTGCGAGTAGAGCGTGAACAGGTCGATCTTGTGGCCGCTCTTCGGCGTCCATCCCGCGGACGCGGTACCGCCGAGGTTCGCCTGCTCGATGCCCTGCTCGTCGTCGAGCTGGAGCACGGACGGCAGGTGCTCGCCGGGACGGTCCGGATCGCTGCTGCCGACGCGCTCGATGTGCGCGAGGCGGCGCGAGTAGCCGTGACCGAAATTGAAGCTCGTGAAGTAGCCGAGGCGCTGGCCGGCGATCCGGTGCGTGTTGCCGAGCGTCGCTCCGAGGCTCAGGTTCGGGCCGGCGGTCCCGCGTCCGATCGACCAGTTGTTCTTGAAGCCCGCGATCTGCGCGTCCACCTGATCCTGCGACAGGCCCGGGTCCCCCGCGAGCTTCGTGCCGGAGATCGCGGTTGGCAGGGAGCGCGTCCCGTCGTCGAAGCCGAGCAGGTCGAGCGTGCCGCCCTGCTGCTCGTTGAGCGTGCGGAACGACGACAGCGAGTTGTTCGCCGCACCGATCTTCGCGCGGAACGTCAGCCGCGTCGGGTAGGTGCGAGTCTCGATCCCGAGCGCGCCGCCGGCGAAGTTGCCCGGCATGTCCGGGGAGAATGTCTTGTTGACGGTGAGGTTCGTGATCAGCGACGCCGGAAACAGATCGAGCGGTGCGGCCGGCACGTCCGGATCGGGGCTCGGCAGCGGGACGCCGTTCAGCAGCGTCAGGCTGTAGCGACCGCCGAGGCCGCGGACGACGATGTAGCGGTTGTCCTGGATCGTCGCCGCGACCATCCGCTTCGCGGCGTCGGATGCGTTGCTGTCGGGCGAGCGGGAGATCTGCTCGGCGCTGATCGCGTCGCTGACCGTCGTCGCGGCGCGCCGCTCGGCGAGCACCGCCGACGACTTGCGCGTGTCGATCGTGTCGTAGACCTCGATCGTCTCGTCCTTTGCCTTCTGCGGGACGAGCGCGAGGACGACGTTCGCGAGCGCGACCCGCTTGCCGTCCGCGACGACGACCGCGCGCTGCTGCTCGATGTAGTCGGGCGTCGAGAAGATCAGCGTGTACGTGCCCGGCGCGAGCGTCAGCTCGAACGTGCCGTCGAGCTCGCTCGCGATCATCTGATCGCCGTCCGGGCCGCCCTTGATCTGGATCGACACGGCGGGCAGGCCCGTGCTCGTCGATGGATCGAGGATCGTGCCGACGACGGTCCCGGTCGATGCCGGTGCCGCCGCGGGCTCCTCGACCGGAGGTGCGGGCTCCTCGGTCGGAGCCGGCGCCGATTCCTCGGCCGCTGGCTCCTCCGCGACTGCTCCGCGTGCGGCGATGGAGAGGAGCAGGATGGCGAATGCGCTGGTGCGTGTGAAGGACATGGCGACCTCCGTGAACACGCGCACTCTAGGAGTCGCGATTGGCGGGAGCCGCTTGCTTTCGTGACGTGACGGCAACAGGTATCGACGCGATCGCTCTCGCGAGGACGTGAACCACGCAGCGCCGCGCTCGGTGACGAGGTCGTCACACGTTCGTTGCAGTCCTACAGTCGACCGGTCACGCGCTCGCCCTAGCCTGGACCGTGTCTCCCGTGACTCCCGTGACTTCCGAGGACGGCTCGCCCCGCGAAGCCCCAGCCCCCCAGGTGACGATCGTCGCCCCGGTGGTGACGACGCAGACGCATGGCCTCGCCGACGAGCTTCGCCGCGACGCGCTCCTCGTCGACGTCAGCACCGCGGACGTCCTGCGCGAGGCCGCGTCCGCGCGCGTCTACGTGTTCTGCTGCGATGGCGCGCTCGCGATCGTGCTCGCAGATCGGATCGTGGAGTGGGGCGGCGGTCGCGCCGGACTCATCGGAGTCATCGCCGACGGCGGCGGTCGCGAGCGGGAGGCGCTGCTCGCCGCCGGCTTCGACGACGTGATCGCCGGCCGCCTGTCGGCGCGCGAGCTCTCGGCGCGTGTCCGCGCGGTCCATCGCCGCATCCACTGGAGCGGGCTGCGCGACGGCCGGCTCCGCTTCGGCATGTTCACGCTCGACGTCACGAACCGCGCGCTCTGGACGGCGGGTCGCACGATCTCGCTGACGTCGACGGAGCTCGAGGTGATGCGCGCACTCGTGACTGCAAGCGGCCGGCCGCTGTCGCGCGCCGATCTGCTCGACGCCGTCTGGGGCGGCGGCGATCTCGACGTCAGCGAGCGCGCCGTCGACAACGTGATCCTGCGGCTGCGGCGCAAGCTGCCCCAGCCCGATGCGATCGAGACCGTGCGCGGTGTCGGCTTCCGTCTGAGCCGAGCCGGGATCGGCACGTACGTCACGGACTCGTCACATCGCCGGTAGCTCGCTGTTACAACGGGGGCGCAGAACCGGGGAATTCAATGCGCAAACTCGTCATCGCTTCCTGCTTGCTCGTGTCGGCCCGGCTCGCGGCGAGCCAACCCGCGGATCAGCAGTCGCTGCCGGAGAGAGAGCCACAGGCACCGCCGACGGAGCCAACCGCCGAGCCGCGGACGGAGCCACAACCGCTACCGCCCGAGCCCACGGTGCCCGTCGTCATCGCCGAGCCGAAGAAGGAGAACCCGGCGGTCACGGCGAGCTACGACAACGGCCTCAGGCTCGAGAGCTCGGACAAGCAGTACGAGCTGAAGATCCAGTTTCGCACGCAGGTCCGCTTCGAGTCGACGCGCCCGACGGAGGACGGCAGCCAGTTCCTCAACACGATGTACATCCCGCGTGCTCGCTTCCAGGCCGAGGGCTACGTCTTCGGCGACGCGAATCGCTACAAGGCCGAGCTCGGCATGGGCGATTCCGGGAGCTTCTCGTTCCTGAGGGACGTGTTCATCGAGCGCAGGCTGTCCGACGCGCCCGTCTACATCCGCTTCGGTCAGTGGAAGCGACCGTTCTCCCGTGCCGAGATGGTCTCGGACTTCGCGAGCGAGTTCAACGAGCGCTCGATCGCGAACGAGCTCGCCGGCGGTGGGCGCAGCCAGGGTGTCGCGCTGCACAACGACTACGAGAAGTCGGCCGCGGGCATCGAGTGGGCGCTCGGCATGTTCAACACGTTCAACGGCGGCTCCGATCGTCCGGTGATCCCCGACGTCTGCGTCACCAACCCGACGACGCTCACCGTGACCTGCGTCAACGGCCGACCGTCGGACTTTCCGACGGACTTCGGCCCGACGCTCGTCGCGCGCGCCGGCTGGAACTCGGCAAGGGCGAAGGGCTACAGCGAGGGCGATCTCGAGGGTGGTCCGCTCCGCTACTCGATCGGGGCCTCGTACAAGGTCGACCTCGCGAACTTCGCCAAGCGCGGCAAGGACTCGGTCGCCGACAACATGAGCCACGGCCTCGAGCTCGACTGGAACCTCAAGGTCAACGGCATCTCGTTCACCGGCCTCCTCGTGATGATGAAGATCAAGGACGCGGACACCGAGCTCGGCTTCAACGTCCAGCCCGGCATCATGATCGTGCCGAAGAAGATGGAGATCGCGGCGCGGTTCGCGCTGACAACCGAGGGCGATCGCAACAACATCGAGGCGCTCGGCGCGTTCAACTACTTCGCGCACGGCCATCGCCTCAAGCTCGCGACCGACTTCGGCATCCTCAAGCAGACCGGCACGGATCCGGTGACGATGACGACCGACGATCCCGACGTTCGCGTTCGCGTGATGGCCCAGCTCGAGCTCTGACGCGATCCGAAACGAACGCGAGCCGGTGGTCACCCCACCGGTCGTTGTTGTTTCGGCGACTCGCTCGCGATCAGTGCGTGCGGTGATCGCGAACCTGCGGACCCTGCGGCTGCGGCGCGCTGCGCACGTCCCAGCGGCCGTCGATCCAGACCCAGCGGTTGCCCTGCAGCTGCCAGCTGCCGCTGACCCACACCGAGTTCGCGCGCTCGCGCTCCCAGTGGCCGGCGACCCACTGCCACTGACCGCGCTGCCAGTCCCAGCGGCCCGAGATCCAGACGAAGCCGGCGCGCGGTGCGCCGTAGTTCTCGACGCGGGCCGGCGGAGGAGCCGCGGTCGGATACGCGCCGCCCGAGACGACGACGCCACCCTGCGCGGTCGACGTGTCCGGAGGCGGCTGCGGCGAGCCGCCCCAGCCACCGCCACCACCGCCGCCGCCGCCCGAGACGACGACGCCGCCCTGTGCGCTCGCCGTGTCCGGCATGCTGGACGCACCCCAGCTTCCTTCCACC
>JAEWJO010000329.1 GCA_023386455.1 Pseudomonadota bacterium
CTCCGAGGCCGTCGACGTCGTGTTCCGCAAGGCGCTCGCGCCGCAGCCAAAGAAGCGCTGGGCCTCTGCCTCGACGTTCGCGATCGCGCTCGGCCGCGCACTCGAGCGCATGAGCGGCGAGATCCGCATCCCGTCCTCGATCACCGGCTCGCCGATCGTCGACGAGGCATCGCTCCAGGCCGCGTCGGTCCTCGGCAAGACCCAGGGCATCGACGAGGTCTCCGCCGTCGTGCCGCTGTCGTCGCTGACGCCGACGATCACCGGCCGCGTCCGCGCCGCGCACCTCCGCGTCCTGTCGCGCATCCTCCAGCACCACGTGGGCGAATCCGGGATCGCACGCATGAAGAACGAGCACCCCGAGCTCGCCGTCGTGCTCGCACCGACGCTCGCGCCGCTCGCGTGGGTCGAGCTGTCCGAGCTGGTCGGAGCGCTCGCGGTCGCGCGCGATACGCTGCCGAGCGCGCAGCTCGCGCAGAAGATCGGTCGCGGCACGATGAGCGCGACGTTCGCACGGCTGTTCGGTGCCGACCCGGCATCGCTCGCGCCGGAGACCGTCGTCGCCGCGCTGCCGACGTTCTGGGAGCGCTACCACGAGTGGGGCACGGTCGAGGTCACCGTGCACGGCTCCGCCGCCGACATCGTGCTCACCGGCTACCCGGGTTCCACCGATGTCTGCGCGATCGTCGGCGCCGAGCTCGAGCGCATGGTCGAGCTGACCGGCGCATCGAACGTCCAGTCGACGCACCCGACGTGCCGCTGCAGCGGCAGCCGCACCTGCGACTACGAGCTGTCCTGGACGCGCTAGCTCGCCTTGCGCCGGCGCTTCTTCGGCGTCGCCGCGACCGTGCGTGGTGATGGCGCACGCGGAAACACCGCCACCTCGAGCTTCGTTACCCGCGGCGGCAGGTCCTTGTACTTCTCGTCGACGACACCGACGTCTGCGCGCAGGTGTTCCGCCGACGCCGAGGTGTGACGTGCGATATCCATGGCGAGCTCCTCACGGATCGTGTCGAAGCGCACATTCACGTTGTCGAAGCGCACATTCACGTTGTCGAAGCGCGCATTCACGTTGTCGAAGCGCGCATACACGTCATCGAAGCGCGCATACACGTCGTCGAAACGCGCCATGATCGCGCCCAGGAGCAGGTCGAGTTTCGTGTCGATGCGCTGCTCGAACGCCGCGAGCTCCTGCTTGAATTCGCCGCGTGTGATCGGCTTCGTCATGTCGTCGTCGCTCGCGTTCGTCACAGCCTAACTCCTTCGTCGAAGGAGCGACAGAGCATCGTGCGTGCCGCGTCCAACCACGCGGACTCGCACGCGCAGATGTCCGCGATCGAACGAGCTGCGGACACGCTGTCCGGATGGCGTCTCGCTCGGCGGACACGACCATGGCTTCGGTGTAAGACCACCGCATGCGTACACCGTTCGTGGTCGGCAACTGGAAGCTCAACAAGACGATCGCCGAGGCGCTCGCACTCGTCACCGAGCTGAAGAATCAGCTCGGCGCGGTCAAGGGCGTCGCCGTCGGCGTCGCACCGACGTTCGTCGCGCTGAGCGCCGTCGCGAAGCGCCTCGAGGGCAGCTCGATCGCGACGTGCGCGCAGGACTGCTTCTGGGAGAACACCGGCGCGTTCACCGGCGAGCTGTCCGCGCCGATGCTCGCCGATGCGGGCGCGACGTGGGCGATCGTCGGCCACAGCGAGCGCCGCCAGTTCTTCGGCGACACGAACGAGAGCGTCGGCAAGAAGGCGCGCGCGGCGCTCGCCGGCGGGCTCGGCGCGATCGTGTGCGTCGGCGAGATGCTCGCCGAGCGCGATGGTGGTCGCACCCTCGAGGTCGTCGACGCGCAGCTCGCCGGTGGTCTCGACGGGATCGACGGCGCGGTCGCGGCGCAGCGCCTCGTCGTCGCCTACGAGCCGGTCTGGGCGATCGGCACGGGCCGCACCGCGACCCCGGCGCAGGCCCAGGAGGTCCACGCCCACATCCGCAAACGGCTCGCGGAACGGTTCGGTCAGGCGACTGCCGGTGCGATTCGCATCCAGTACGGCGGGTCGGTCAAGCCGAGTAATGCCGAGGCCTTGATGGCCGAAGCGGACATCGATGGGGCCCTCGTCGGCGGTGCATCCCTCGAAGCCGCTGATTTCGTTGCGATCGTCAAGGCCGCACGACCGGGCTAGGTGCTTGCACCGCTGGGTGCCTTGGGCTACAAGCTCAGCTCCGCATGTCGACGCTGATCACCATTCTGCACGTCATCGTGTGCCTGTTCCTGGTTCTCACGATCTTGCTGCAGTCGGGCAAGGGCGGCGGCATGGGCGGTGCGTTCGGCGGAAGTAACGCCGGCACCGTCTTTGGCGGATCCGGCGCATCGTCATTCCTCCAGAAGCTGACCGCGGGCGCCGGCACGATCTTCATGATCACGTCGATGGTCCTCGCGTTCATCGCGAGCCACGACTCGAGCGACGCGCTCGAGAAGTTCGGCTCGCAGCAGGCCGAGGCCGCGCGCAAGAAGGAAGAGGCGAAGGAGAAGGCGCTGGAGCCCGGCGCTGGCTCGGCCGCGGGCAGTGCCGCCGGCTCGGCAAGCGCGCCCGCGATGGGAGTTCCGGGCACCGGCTCGGATTCCGGCACCTCGACGAACGAGCCCGCGACGGGAAGCGATACGCCGCTCGGTGGCGATCTCGCCCCGACTCCTCCCCCGACTCACCCGATCCCGGCGAACAATGCGGGTCCCACTCCTCCTCCGACCGCGAGCGATACCCCCGTGACTCCTCCTCCGACCGGTAGCGCAGCCCCGAAGGCGACGGCACCGAAGGCCGAGCCGAAGGCAGTCGAGCCGAAGGGCTCGAACGATGCGGCCGGCAGCGCGAAGCCGGCCGACTCGTCGCCGAACGCGCCGAAGTGATCGAAGCGAGAATCTGAACCGGGATGGCCTCCACTGGAGGCCGTTTTTCGTTCCGGACCCTCGAAACGTAAGCGTAGGCGTAAGCGATCCGGAGAAACCGCTTTCGCATACGCTTACGCTCAGACGCTCAGAGCGGACGGGCCGAAACCAGACGAGGCTGCATCTCGCCATCGAAGACATGAAGCGCGGGTCCCTTCATCCGCACCTGCGAGAGCCCCTTCTCGACATTGATCGTCAGATCCCCTCCCGGCAAGTGCACGAGGACATCACTTCCCTCCTCGCACCTTCCCGTCACCACCGCCGCGACCACGGTCGCGCATGCCCCCGTCCCACATGCGAGCGTGATCCCGACTCCTCTCTCCCACACGACGAGCTCGATCTCGCGCGGTCCGATCACGCGCGCGAACTCGGCATTCGTGCGCCTGGGAAACCACGCGTGGTGCTCGACGCTCGGCCCGATCGTCTCGGCACGCTTGCGCAGCGAGCCGGCATCTCCGGTCACGAACGCGACCGCATGCGGATTGCCCATCGACACGCACGTCACGACCAGCTCGACGCCGGCGACCTGCAGCGGCTGCTCGATGCAGCGCTCGTTCGCGGGCCCGGTCATCGGAATCTCGCTGCGGAGCAGGCGCGGCGCGCCCATCTCGACCGTGACCGACTGCGCGATACCACCGGCTTCGTCGATCGCGCACACGAGGCGTCCGGCGCCCGTATCGATCGCGATCTGCTGCTTCTTCACGCCGCCGCGATCGAACAGCTCCTTCGCGACGCAGCGGATGCCGTTGCCGCACATCTCGGCCTCGCTGCCGTCGGCGTTCAGCACGCGCATCCGCGCGTCGGCGCCAGGATCGCCGGGGAGCACGGCCAGAACACCATCACCTCCGACACCGAACTGCCGATCGCAGAGCGCCTTCACGACCTCGGGCTCCTGCACCGCGGCCACGTCGTCGCCGCGAAGGTCGCGCAGATCGACGACGAGGAAGTCGTTTCCAAGACCCTGGTACTTGGCGAACCGCATACCCGAGAACCTAGCGCGCCGCGCGCGCGGCGGATAGTGCGGCCCGAAAACGAAACCGGCCTCGCACGTTGCAAGGCCGATTCTATCGGATCTTCGTCGAGGACTCAGCTGCGCGGCGGATATGGCTGCGGCTGCTGCGGGTAGTACGGCTGCGGCTCCTGCGGCGGATACGGCTGCGCCGGGTACTGCGGCTGCTGTGGCTGCTGCGGATACGGCTGCGCCGGGTACTGCGGCTGCTGCGGATACGGCTGCTGCTGCGACGGATACGGCTGCGGCTGCGCCGGATACGGCTGGGCCTGCCCGCCGTAGGTCGTGCCGCCATACGGGCTCGGAGCCGGAGCACCGTAGGTCGCACCGCCGTACGGGTTCGCCTGACCGTACGCCGGCTGACCGTAGGGCTGCGCCTGCGACGACGCCTGACGCCAGCCATTCCAGTCGCCGACGCGATCGCGCTTGTCGCTCCACCACCGACCCGAGTACTGGCGACCCTGCTGGTCGAACACGAGGTAGCCCTCGCCGGTCAGCGGCGGGTTGTTCGGCTCCTGCCAGCGGAACTGGAGGACGTTGCCGCGGAGCTGACCGGAGAAGTAACCGATCACTTCCTGGCCCTGGCGCTGATACATCCACACGCCCTGGATCGCACCCGCACCGATGCCGCCGCGGCTGTTATCAGCCTCGATCTTCACCGCGCCGAACGTCGAGCGCCACAGTCCGAGCGCGCGCGCGGAGTCCATCTCCTGCGGCGGTGGCGGACTGTTGTTCGGCTGCGGCGTCGCCGCAGGGGGATTGCTGTTCGAGGTCGCCGAGCCGACCGCTGCGAAACACGCCGCTGCCACCGTCACAACCCGTGCGATGTTGCCGAGGTTCATGGTCCGCCAGTATAGCGCTGCGATTCCGGGCACGACGAGGGTGTTCTGGTCGACCCCGGTTGTCGTTTTCTCACAACCTGATAGTGTGCCCTCGCGTTACGTGCGGTCTTCCACAGTAGGTGGCATCCACGTACGCGGGCCCATAGCTCAGTCGGTTAGAGCGGCCGGCTCATAACCGGTGGGTCCCTGGTTCGAGCCCAGGTGGGCCCACAACCTGAAAAGTCGCGGTAGTGAAGTCGAACGAAAGGTTGTCTCCGTGCGCGATCAGCTTTTGAACCTACTCGAGCTCCAATCCACTGACGGAAAGGTCAAGGAGCTCGAGGCTGCCGCCAAGCAGCTCCCGGCAAAGCTCGATCCTCTCCGCCGCGATCTCGTCAAGCTTCAGGGCATGCTCGATGCCGAACGCGCAAAGCTTGCCGAGACCGAGAACTGGCGGAAGTCGCAGCAGGAGTTGATCGATCGGGAGCGCGACGCGTTGAAGACGGCGCAGACGAAGCTGCAGGCGTCGAAGAACAGCAAGGAGTTCAACGCCGCGAGCCGCGAGGTCGAGAACAAGCGCAAGTCGATCAGCGATCGCGAGAGCGAGCTGAAGAAGGTCTCCGAGGCGACGAACGCGCAGAACACGCAGCTGACGTCGCGCGATGGCGACGTGCAGAAGCTGCGTGACGAGCTGTCGTCGAGCGAGGCCGCGATGGCCGATCAGGTGAAGTCACTCGCCGATCAGCTCGCCGAGGCCAAGACCGCTCGCGATACCGCGCGCGCCAAGGTCGCGCCGCAGTGGGTGAAGACGTACGACTCGCTCGCCGCCAAGCGCGGCTACGCCGTCGCTCCCGTCGTCAAGGGCGTGTGCCAGGGCTGCCACATGACGCTTCCCCCGCAGCTCAACAATATCCTCGCGCGCATGGAGTCGATCGAGACCTGCCCGCGCTGCGGCCGCCTCGTCTATCGCAAGGACATGCTCGAGACGCCCAAGCCCGCCGACGGCAGCGAGCCGACGCCGAGCTGATCTAGATCCTCGTCGTCTCGAGGCGCTCGCGAGCGGTGCACGCTGCGTCACGTCCGTGGTCGGTGCGCATCACGCGTCCAGCCGTTCGGCGAGTGCGAACAGGCGATCGCGGCGGGTCTCGATGATGTTCGCCGCCGCACGCGCGATCGCGGCGACCGGCTTGGCGGGCTGACTCGCGAGGAACGACGTCGCGTCTCCCGCACCTGCCCACCACCGCTTCGCGAGCTCGACGCCCTTCATCACCGCGGCCTCGCCGACGGTCGCGTGCAGAAACGCACCGACCGGCGATGGCTTGGTGTCGAAGCTCGACTCCGAGGCGCGACCCTCGGCGAGCAGGCGCTGCAGCGGCGGATCGAGATCGCTCGCCGAGCCGAGCGTCGGCAGGTAGTGCTCGATCCGGCGCGCATCGGTGCGGCCGACGGTCTTCGCGCCGCCCATGAAGTAGTCGAGCGGGACGTCGCCACCGGTGATCTCGGCGAGCGCCTCGACGAGCGCGATCGAGTAGAGCTTCGCGCGCAGGTAGCGGACCGCGAGCTGGAGGTTGCCGGCCGTGCGCGCGACGCGGCGTGCATGCACCTGCGGCGGCGGCTCGTCGCCCCACGCGTGGAACACGCGGTCGGCCGGCAGCTGCGCGAGGAACACCTCCATCTTCTGCAGTGCGGTCCGGTAATCGCGGACCGTGTAGACCATCGGGTGGTGGAGCGCGGGGTTGCTCTCCGGCAGCAGCTTCCACGTGTTGTCGAGGAACCGCGCGGGCTCGTTGTCGGCGAAGTTCTCGACGTCGCGGTTGCCGACGCGCACGGCGCGGCGCAGCAGCTCGTCGAGCTCGGAGCCGGCGAGGCCGAGGCCGACGAGGCGATCGCGCAGCTCGTTGACCGGATCGGCGCGGAACGGGATCGTCTGCTCGATGCACGCCGCGATCGCGATCCGCTGGTGGCGATCGAGCGCCTTCTCCATCTGGATACAGCCGACGAACGCGGACGCGAGCTCGTTCAGGCCCGACGTCCCCGTGACGAGATCGCCGACGCGGCGGCCGAAGACGGCGAGCACGTCGGCGGTGCACTCGCTCTCGCCGGCACTCGCGGGCACGCGCCAGCCGCCGTCGGCGGGGACGAGCGCGCGCTCGAGCTCACCGCGCATCGAGCGCGGCGGGCCCTGGTCGACCTGCATGTAGACCGCGTCGTGATAGAGCGCGGCGATCACCTCGAGCGAGTCGGCGCTGTTGTTCGCGATCGCGATGACGTGCTCGTGGTTGTGAAACTCCCGCCCCGGCGCGGACAGTGCCGCGTGGATCGCGAAGCCCCAGTGCTCGATCTCGGTCGTCTCGACGCGCGAGCCAAGCTGGTGGAGCGCGCGCCACAGCGCGTTCACGATTTCATGTACCGGCGACCGCTGATCCATGAGCCCCACACTCGACGGTATCAGAAGTAGCTGCGGCGCGGGCGCCAGCGCAGGCCTGGACTGCCGCGCCTGGACGGCGTCTCGGTCATCGCCGGGGTAGTCGTCATCCGGTGATGTCGCCGACGACGAGCAGGACCACGAGCACGTGCAGAACACGAGCAAGAGGCTCACCCGTCGGAGAGGGCGTTAAGCCGAGTTCTGTCTTGTGGCGACCATTCCTCTAGGCCCCGAGTTACCTCGGGGCTCGAGCAACCAACCCGGAGTCATCGTGCGGGCAACACGACCCCTGTCTGGTCTTGCTTCGGGTGGGGTTTCCCTAGCCCTCGCTGTCACCAGCGAGGCGGTGCGCTCTTACCGCACCCTTTCACCCTTACCGACCTCGCGGCCGGCGGTTTGCTTTCTGTTGCACTTTCCTGCGAGTCACCTCGACTGGCCGTTAACCAGCACCCTGCCCTGTGAAGCTCGGACTTTCCTCCCGCGACGCCGCGTTGCCGCGACGCCGCCGGCGGTCACCTCTCCCTCTCCGACGAGTGAGCGGGCACACCCTACCGAGGGCAGGCTCGCGGAGCAAGCCTCGTCTCGATCGCGATGGTAAGCCTCTCCATGGACGAGCAGATCAGCGCGCTGCAGAAGGCCGCTGCCGGTCGCCCTGGGGTGATCGGGCTCGCCGGCGGGCTCCCGGCCGACGAGCTCCTGCCGCGCGAGGAGCTCGGCCGCGCGCTCGCGCACGTCGTGACCACGCGCGACGACGCGCTCCAGTACGGCTGGCCCGAGGGCGTGGTGCGCCTCCGCGCGTGGATCGCCGAACGGCTCGCCGCGCGCGGCGCACGAGTCGATGCCGAGCGCGTGATCGTCACCGCGGGAGCGCAGCAGGCGCTCGCGATCGCGGCCCAGGTCCTGCGCGATCGCTCGATCGCCGTCGGCGAGGCGACCTATCCCGGCGCGCTCGATGCGTTTCGCGGCGCGGGCGTCGCGATCGAGGTCGAACGCGGCGACGTCCGCTACGTGATCGCCGGCGTGACGAACCCGCATGGCCTTGCCGAGGATGCGAGCCGCGCGCTCGCGGCGACGTGCCCGTTGATCGTCGACGAGGCGTACGCCGAGCTGCGGTTCGACGGGACGATCCGCCGCCCGCTCATCGCCGATGCGAACGACCGCGTCTGGCACGTCGGGACGATCAGCAAGACGGTCGCGCCGGGTCTGCGCGTCGGCTGGCTCGTGCCGCCGGCGACGCATCACGCGGCGGCGCTCGAGCACAAGCAAGCGACCGATCTGCAGACCGCGAGCGTGTGCCAGGCGGGCCTCGCGCGCCTGCTCCAGGCGATCGACTACGACGCGATGCTCGCGAAGGCGCGCGCGTTCTATCGCGACCGCGCCGAGCAGCTCCTGCTCGGCCTGCGCCGCCACGTCCCGGGCGTGCGGTTCGTCGAGCCCGAAGGCGGGTTCTCGATCTGGGTCGAGACCGACGACGACATCGACGAGCTGGTGTTCCTCGAGGCGGCGCTCGACGCCGGCGTCATGGTCGATCCGGGAAGCGCGTTCTCGCCGGTACCGCGCGAGTCGCTCGCGTTCCGGGCGAGCTACTCGAGCTCCGGCGAGCTCGCCGAGGCGAGCAAGCGCCTCGAGGTCGCGCTCACGCGGGCAGCGCGTGCGCCGCGTCGTAGACACCCGACTTGAGGTTCTTGCGGATCGTGATCGCCTCGCGGATCACCTTCCACATGTCCTTCAGCGGATTCACGCGCGAGCGGCCGTCGTCCATCCACTCGACGCCGACCTCGGCGATCTCGAAGCCGCGGCGGCGCGCGAGCGCGAGGATCTCGAGGTCGAACGCCCAGCCGTCGACGCGGCCGTCGCGGAACAGGTCGCGCGCACTCTCGGCGGTGAACGCCTTGAAGCCGCACTGCGTGTCGCGCACGCCGGGGACGAGCGACTTCTGGATCACGCGGTTGCAGAGCCGGCTCCACAGCACGCGGTAGAACGGCTGCTTCTTGTCGGTCTTCGCGCCCGGCGCGTAGCGCGAGCCGATCGCGATCGACGCCTTGCACGACACGATCGGCGCGAGCAGCTTCGGCAGCTCCTCGGCGGGCATCGAGCCGTCCGCGTCGCACATCACGCGGATCTGACCGCGCGCCTCGAGCATGCCGCGGCGGACGGCCGCGCCCTTGCCGCGGTTCTGCGGCTGGCGCACGAGGCGCAGGCCCGGCATCGTTGCCATCGTGTCCTCGACGACGCGGCACGTGCCGTCCTTCGAACCGTCATCGACGACCACGATCTCGTAGCGCAGCGGCTGCGTCTCGAGAAACGCCTGCAGCTTGGCGAGCGTCGGCGGGAGGCGATGCTCCTCGTTGTACGCGGGGACGACGATCGAGAGGTCGACGAATGGAAGCAGTGCGGTCATGACAGTCTCCTTACGAGAGCGACATCGAGGCCGAAGGGCTCGACACGGACACGGGGCGGCGGCGGAACACGAGGCGGCGCTGCGCGGGGTACGTCCACGCGACGAAGATGAGCGCCGAGCAGATGACCTTCGCGACGAGGTACGGCGCGCCGAGCTTCACCGCGATGAGCTGCATCGCGAGAGCCATCAGCAGCGCGGTCGCCACGGCGACGAGGCCGAAGCGTCCGAGCTGCGTCGCCGTGATCGGCGAGCGATCACGAAACGCGATGTACTTGTTCAGCGTGAAGCCCACCGCGGCACCGGCAGCCGCGGAGATGAACGCGGCCAGCGGCACCGACGTTCCGTGCTCGACCTGGAGGACGAGCAGCGAGACGTCGGCGACGGTGGCGGCGATGCCGCCGAACCCGGCCACGATCATTTCGCGAAGCTGCATGCCGCTCCCTACGAGCAGCGGATGTGCCACCGCGCGCAGTGCGGCAAGCGACTGAAACTGCTGGCGTTAGCCCGTCAATCGGTGGTGAAAAGCTATCGAAGGACTCGACAGTCTAATCACCGCCCTGGCGGAGTCCCGCGGACTTAGGGCACGCCGGCGTCGACAGGCTCGTCACCGGAGGGCTCGTCCTCGCCGGCCACCGCCTCGTCGGGATCGGTCGGTGCGACGTCGGGCTCCTCCGGCGTGCACTTCGGCTTGCGGCGCGGCGCGATGAGGCCGTCGGCACCCGCGAGCACGAGCGGCGACGGATCGCTCTGCGGATCGACCGAGTGCCGATCGAGATCGACGATCGACACGCCGCCATCGCCCGCGATCGCGAGCTTGCGCGCGCCGACCCATTCGAGCGCGAGGCCGGTGCCGCGCTCGAGCGGTCCCTGGACGATGCCGGTCGCCGCATCGGCGACGAACGCGCTCGCGCTCTGCGTGCCCGGCTTGCAGTCGTCGGCGAGCGCGACGAACGCGAGCTGGCTGCGATCGGGCGACCAGGTCGCGCTCGTCGAGTCGATGAGGCCCGGGCTCGGCGCGGCGACGACGCGATGGGACGTGCCGATCCGGATCGCGCTCGCGAGGTACTGCTCGTCCCAGTCGGCGCTGACGTTCGCGAGCGTCGTGCGGCCGAGGCGCGCGGTGCGGCCGCTGACGTCGAGCCACGTCGCGTCGGCGAGCTTGGCCGGCGCGCCGACCTTGTCCCTCGGCGGCGTCGGCACGAGCCTCAGCTGCGGCTCCTCGTCGAGCGCGAGCCAGTCCTTGCCGATGCGGACGATGAACTTCTTCAGCTTCTTCGTGTTGTAAGCGACGCGGATCGGGCCGGTCGTCGCGATGCCGATCGGCCGCCGGGTCTTGCCGGTGGTGAGGTCGACGAGGCCGATGCCGACCTTGGTCTGGTGCTTGCCGGCCTCGGCGATCTTTCGCCGCGTCACGTACGCGATCCGCGACGCCGCGCGCGCCGGCAGCTGCGCGACGACCGCGCCACCGGTGCGCGTCAGGCGGTACCAGCGCGACGACTGCGGATCGAAGCCGAACAGATCGCCGTGCGAGGTGACGACGATCGCGCGCGCGAGCGCGGACGCGTAGAGCTGCCGATCGGCGGCGACCCGCTCGCGCCATGCCGCGCCGGTCGGCGTCGCGAGGAACTTCTGCAGCGCCGGCTGGTCGAGCGACGCCTGAGCCCACTTGCCGAAGTCCGCGGTCACCGCACGCTGCAGCGGCGGCAAGATCTGCTCGATGCGGCCGAGCTTGGCGCGCGCGACCGCGAGCAGGTACGAGGCATCGAGGTGATCCGGATCCGCCGCGAGCGCCCGCTCGCACGCGCTCGCGACCGCGGCCCAGTCGCCCGCCTTCTCGGCCGCCCTCGCCTCGCGGAACGCCGGGTGGCCCGGGC
>JAEWJO010000421.1 GCA_023386455.1 Pseudomonadota bacterium
CCGCCACACCGAGCTCGCCGACGAGCTCGCGGGTCGCCTCGCCGCGTACGACAGCGGCCGGCGCACCGCCGAGCTCGCGACCGAGGCGCAGATCGAGCTCGACGTCGCGCCCGGCACGACCGTGTTCCGCGAGCGCGGCGATACACGCGAGCGCGTCGGTGTGGCGCCGCTCCCCGCGATGTACGTCGCCCCCGGTCCACTCGTGCTCGCGTTCGAGGCGCCCGGCCGCGCGACGGCGCATCTGCCGCTGCTCGCCGCGCACGGCGAAACGCTCCGCCTCGCGGTCTCGCTACCGCCCGCCGACAAGGTCCCGACCGGCATGGTCTACGTCCCCGCCGGCCGGTTCCTGTTCGGCAGCGCCGACAGCTCGGACCTGCGCCGCGGCTTCCTCAACTCGCCGCCGATGCACGAGGTCACCGCCCCGGGCTTCTTGATCGCGAGGCACGAGGTCACGTACGGCGAGTGGATCGAGTTCCTCGACACGCTGGCGCCGGACGAACGCACGACGCGCACGCCGAGCTCCGAGATGCCGCAGTCCTCGGTCCGGCTCACCGAGGTCGCGCCGAAGAGGTGGCGCTACACGTTCGTGCGCGGAACGATGACGTACACCGCCTTGCAAGGCGAGCGCATCCACTACCAGGACCGCACCGAGCGCGCCGATCAGGACTGGCTGAAGTTCCCGGTCGCCGCGATCTCCTACGAGGACGCGCGCGCGTATGCGGCGTGGCTCGATCGCACGAAGCGCGTGCCCGGAGCCCGCGTGTGCGACGAGTACGAGTGGGAGCGTGCCGCACGCGGCGCCGATGGCCGGACGTGGCCGACCGGCGAGGAGCTGCGCGCGACCGACGCGAACATCGACCTCACGTATGGCCGCTTACCTCTCGCGTTCGGTCCCGACGAGGTCGGCTCGCATCCGCGCTCGCGCAGCCCGGTCGGCGCGGACGACATGGCGGGCAATGCATGGGAGTGGACGCGCTCCGTCGAGACCACCGCTGACTCTCCGATCGCGCGCGGCGGCGGCTGGTACAATGAAGCACTCAGCTCGCGCAGCACCAATCGCGAGCCCGCGGAGCCTACACAGCGCCACGTCTGGATCGGCCTGCGCGTGTGCGCCAACCCGCCGTTACCCGAGGCCTCCTCCGAAAGGGTGAGATGATCATGACCATGCTCCACAGGCTCTGGCTGTGCGTTGCCAGCATCTCGCTCGCTGCATGCACCGTCGACATGGACGAGCCCGAGACGTCCACCGTCTCCCAGAACGGGATGAACATGCAGGGCATGAACATGCAGGGCATGAACATGCAGGGGTTCGAGCTCGGCGGCGCGACGCTGTCCGGTGCGAGCCTCTCGAATCTGCGCGTCGAGCGCGGCGAGCTCGTCGCCGAGCGCAACGGCGTCACCCTGCGCGGGACGTCGCTGGTCGGCGCTCACCTCTACGCCGACTACGAGAACACCGACAGCCCGCCGCTCGCGGTTCGCCTCGAGTACCGGATCACGGCGATCGCCGCCGAGTCCGCGCTCCACGATCCGACGCGCACCGGCTCGACCTACCTCTACACGCTCGAGCAGCAGGGTGCCGATGGCTCGTGGTACGCCGCGTGCGGGCTCGACCTCGAAGGCCGCCGCACCGCGATTCCGATCGCCGCCACCTGGAACCTGCACGGCGATCGCGTCGAGTCGTCGACGATGTTCACGTTCGGCTGCACGACCGGCGTGATCGCGAAGTGCTACCGCTGGGGCTACCGGCCGTGGATCACCGGCTACGGCGACATGGTGTCGATGCACCAGACCTGCACGCGACTCGCGCGCGCCGACTACTGTGGCAACGGCCAGCCCCACACGCGCGAGGGCACGTGGGTCAACGTGTGGGATCGCCTGCCCGCGCCGGGACCGATCCAGAAGCACGGCCTCCTGCCGCCGCTCGGCATGCTGTTCGAGGCCGGCTGGAACACCGACGGCGCGGTGTGCGTCAGTCGTGCGCGCTGGCTCGTCGACGACCTGCTGAACGGCGAGCTCGCGAACCTGTGTCCCGACCGGCTCGTCGCACCGGGCCTGCTCGGCGCGACCGTCTGCAACACGGTTTCGGAAGTTCTCGGCTACGACGGCAACGCGGTGCTGTTCACCGAGTCCTATCTGAACCTGCTCTGATCGGTTGCATGGCCTCTCCGCCCGCGTCCGTCGCCGCGCTCGTCACCAGGTTGACGAACCAGACGCCCGAACCCAGGGTGTTCGGAGGGGTCACGGTCCTCGAGCTCGCCGACTATCCCGCGGCCGGACAGACGACGTTCGTCACCGACGGACTCGCCGCACACGATCGTTCGGTCTTTCGCGGCAAGCCAACGGGCTTCGAGCTCGTGCTGACGACGCGCGTGCTCCGCGACGTGCTGTGCGAGCGGCTCGCCGACGCGGTCCGTGACGACCTGGCTGCCGCCGAGCGCGGCGATGCACACGCGCGTGTCGCGACGTTGCCGCCACGCGGCATCATGTACAACGGCGCGTTCGCCTGCGACGCCGCGCCCCACCTCGTGTTCTCGACCGACCTCTCGCTCGCGCCCGCGCTCACCGAACGTCACCGCTGCTGCGACCGGCAGGTCGAGCTGCTTCCGGTCGTCCCGATCACCGACGAGGAGCTCGAGGACTACGACATCCTCCCTCGCTCGCTGATCGCGCGCCTCCGGACGCGCGAGGATCTCGACGACATCACGGGCCGGCTCGGCCGCAAGCGCCGCCCGCTGACCCAGCGGACGCAGTAGACCGGACGTCCGACCGGACGGCGCGGACACAGCGGATACCAGTATTCTCGGCCACTTGGCCGCGGCATGGCCGTTGCTCTAGTGCCCCGGCAGCATGATCCGCGATACGTCCGGCCAAGATCGTCCGCTCACCAAGCCCGTGTCGGCGCGGCGGTGGCGGCGGTGGATCGTGCCGGGCGCTGTCGTCCTCGCGGCGGTCCTGGGGATCGGGTGGGTCGTGCGGACCTGGCTCGGCGCGCAGAAGTCGATCGACAGCTCGCGCGTCCGGATCGCGAAGGTCGAGCGCGGCACGCTCGTCCGCGACGTCGTCGCCGACGGCCGCGTCGTCGCCGCGAACAGCCCGACGCTCTACGCGATCGCCGCCGGCACCGTCGACTTCGCGGTCCGCCCTGGCGACCGCGTGACGAAGGGCCAGCCGCTCGCGACGATCGCGAGCCCCGAGCTGCAGAGCCGGCTCGTCCAGGAGAAGGCAACGCTCGCCGGCCTCGAGGCGGGACTCGGCCGCGCCGGTCTCGACGTCGAGCACGGTCGCGCGAACGCGCAGAACATGATCTCGCAGGCGGAGGTCGAGCGCGTGGCGGCCGCGCGCGAGGTCGAGATCAACGAGGAGATGTACGAGAAGGGCGTCATCCCCGCGCTCGAGCTGCAGCGCTCGAAGGACGCGCTGAAGAAGGCCGAGCTCGCGGTCGCCCACGCGAAGGTCGAGGCCGGGCTGCGCAACAAGGAGCTGTCGTTCGACGCCGGCACGAAGAAGCAGGATCTCGATCGCCAGCGTGCGGTCGTCGGCGAGCTCGAGCGGCAGGTCGCGGCGCTCGTGATCGAGTCGCCCGTCGACGGCCAGGTCGGCTCGCTCGCGGTCGCGCAACGCGCATCGGTCGCGGCGAACGCGCCGATCCTGACGGTCGTCGACCTCGGCGCGTTCGAGCTCGAGATCCAGGTGCCTGACAGCTTCGCGCGCGACCTGTCGATCGGGATGGCCGCGGAGATCAAGTCGGGTGCGAAGCAGTTCAAGGGCACGGTGCGCTCGGTCTCGCCCGAGGTCGTCAACGGCAACGTCGCGACCCGGATCGAGCTCGGCGCCGAGCGCCCCGAGGGCTTGCGCCAGAACCAGCGGCTGACGGCGCGCATCCTGATCGAGGAGCGGCCGAACGTGATGAAGGTCGAGCGCGGTCCGTTCCTCGAGGCCGGAGGCGGCAACGTCGCGTACGTCGTCGTCGACGGGATCGCGGAGCGCCGCACGATCAAGGCCGGCGCGGTCAGCCTCGACGCGGTCGAGATTCTCTCGGGTGTGAAGGAAGGCGACCAGATCGTGGTCGCCGGAACCGATGCCTTTGGCGACGCCCAGCGCGTGCGGATCGCCGATTAGGAGCCAGCGATGTTGAAGATGAAAGACGTTTCCAAGGTGTTCCGGACCGCGATGGTCGAGACCCACGCCCTGCGCAACCTCGACCTCGAGGTCCGCGAGGGTGAGTTCGTCGCGGTGACCGGGCCGTCTGGCTCCGGCAAGACGACGTTCCTCAACATCGCGGGCCTCCTCGAGGAGCTGACCGGCGGCGACTACCTGCTCGACGGCGTCAACGTGAAGCAGCTCGACGACAGGGCGCGCTCGAAGCTGCGCAACGAGAAGCTGGGATTCGTGTTCCAGAGCTTCAACCTGATCCCGGATCTCGACCTGTTCGACAACGTCGATGTCCCGCTGCGCTACCGCGGGTTCTCGCGCGGCGAGCGCAGGAAGCGGATCGAGTCGGCGCTCGAGCGCGTCGGCCTCGCGTCGCGCATGCGGCACTATCCGGCCGAGCTGGCCGGCGGTCCGCAGCAGCGCGTCGCGATCGCACGTGCGATCGCCGGTGACCCGAAGCTGCTGCTCGCCGACGAGCCGACCGGCAACCTCGACTCGCAGATGGCGCGCGAGGTGATGCAGCTGCTCGAAGATCTCAACGCGCAGGGCACCGTCGTCGTGATCGTGACGCACGATCCCGAGATCGCGGCGCGCGCGCAGCGCAACGTCCATATCGTCGATGGCGTCGCCACCGATCTCGAGCGCGGGCCGTCGCTCGTGACCACGAACGCGGCCTCCCCTGCCCCGGCGTCGCAGTCGCAGAGCGCCTGAGGTCCTCCATGATCCCGTACTACCTCGACCTCGCCGTCCGCAGCCTCAAGCGCAACCTCGCGCTGACGTCGCTGATGATCCTCGCGATCGCGTTCGGCGTCGGCGCCAGCATGACGACGCTCACCGTGCTGCGCATGCTGTCCGCCGACCCGATCCCCGGCAAGAGCGACAAGCTCTACTACGTGCAGGTCGAGCCGCGGCCCGCGCAAGGCACGCGGCCGAAGGAGCCGACCGAGCAGATGACGCGTCGAGATGCCGAGACGCTGCTCCAGCAGGCGAAGGGCGACAAGCAGACGATGACGACCGGCGGCAACGTGGCGATCGAGCCGCAGCGCGCAGGCCTCGACCCGTTCTTTGCCGACGCCAGGTGGTCGTCGGCGGACTTCTTTTCGATGTTTCGCGTACCGCTTGTCGCCGGTTCAGCATGGACGGCGGATGATGATGCCAAGGCTGCACATGTCGTTGTGATCGCGAAGGCGCTCGCCGAGAAGCTGTTCGGCAAGACGGACGTCGTCGGCCAGACGATCCTCGTCGAGGGCAACTCGATGCGAGTCGTCGGCGTGATCGACCGCTGGATGCCGACGCCGCACTTCTACGACTTGACGACCGGCGACTACGGCAAGGAGGAACAGGTCTTCATGCCGTTCGCGACCGCGATGGATCTCAAGCTCGGCCACAGCGGGACGACGAACTGCTGGGGCGACAACGAGAACAGCGAGGCGCTCGACGCGCCGTGTGAATGGATCCAGTACTGGGTCGAGCTCGACAGCCCCTCGAAGGTCGCCGCGTATCGCGACTACCTCGTGCGCTACTCCGAGGAGCAGCGAGCCGCCGGCCGGTTCGAGTGGTCGCCGAACGTCCGCCTGCGCGACGTCATGCAGTGGCTCGAGTACAAGGAGGTCGTGCCGCCCGACGCGCGGCTGCAGACCTGGGTCGCGCTCGGATTCTTGCTCGTGTGCCTCATCAACACGGTCGGCCTCCTGCTGACGAAGTTCCTGCGCCGGTCGCCGGAGATCGGCGTGCGCCGCGCGCTCGGCGCCTCGAAGCGCCAGATCTTCGCGCAGCTCCTGATCGAGGCCGGTATCGTCGGCGTCGTCGGCGGCATCCTCGGCCTCGGCCTCGCATGGCTCGGCCTGTTCGCGGTCCGCCACCAGCCGGCGAGCTACGCCGAGCTCGCTCACCTCGACCTGCCGATGCTCGCCGCGACGTTCGGCCTCGCGGTCGTCTCCGCGACGCTCGCCGGTGTCCTGCCCGCGTGGCGCGGCTGCCAGATCACCCCCGCGCTCCAGCTCAAGTCGCACTGAGGATCACCATGCACTTCCTACCCATCCTCTCGACGCTGCGTCGCCACCGCACCGCCGCGGCCCTGATCGTCCTCGAGATCGCGGTCACCTGCGCGATCGTGTGCAACGCGGTGTTCTTGATCCGCAATCGGCTCGAGCGCATGAACCGCTCGAGCGGCATTGCCGAGGACGAGATCGTCCGCGTTCACCTGAGCGGCATCGGCAAGAGCGCCGACCCGGCGTCACTGACGAAGCAGGACCTGCTCGCGCTGCGCGAGATTCCGGGCGTCAAGTCCGTGACCTCGACGAACATGGTGCCGTTCGGTGGCTCGTCGTGGAACACGAGCGTCGGCACGACCGACGACGAGAGCGGCCGCCCGATCAACGCCGGCATGTACATGGGGACCGAGGACTTCCTCGAGACACTCGGGGTGAAGCTCGTCGCCGGCCGCGACTTCACGCCCGAGGAGTACGTCGACATGGAGGACATCCAGCGGCAGAAGGTCAAGCTCGGCTCGGTGATCGTCACCCGCGGGATCGCCGAGAAGCTGTATCCGGGCCAGAGCGCCGTCGGCAAGCCGCTCTACGCGATCGGGAAGGAGCCGCAGACGATCGTCGGCGTGATCGACGAGATCGCGCGCCCGAACGAGGTCAACGGCGAGTCGCAGGCCCCGTACTCGTTCCTCATGCCGATTCACATGACGTTCAAGTACGGCAAGAACTACCTGATCCGCGTCGATCCGGCGCGCAAGGCAGAGGTGCTGAAGGCGGTCGACGCCGCGCTCGACCGCGTCGATCCGAACCGCATCCTGCTCGAGAGGCAGACGTTCGCCGAGCTCCGGCGCGACCACTTCAAGGAGGACCGCGCGATGGCCTACCTGCTCGTCGGCGTGTCGCTCGCGCTGCTCGTGATCACCGCGCTCGGCGTCGTCGGGCTGGCGAGCTTCTGGGTCCAGCAGCGGACGCGTCAGATCGGCATCCGCCGCGCGCTCGGCGCGACGAAGGGCGACATCCTGCGCTACTTCCAGGCGGAGAACTTCATCCTCGCGACACTCGGCATCATCGTCGGCATGACGCTCGCGTACGGCATCAACGTCTGGCTGATGCAGAAGTACCAGGTGCCTCGACTGCCGTGGCAGTTCCTGCCGATCGGCGCCTCGCTGCTCTGGCTCCTCGGTCAGATCGCGGTGCTCGGTCCGGCGCTGCGAGCTTCACTGATCCCACCTGCCATCGCGACGCGCAGCGTGTAGCCTCTCCCCTCGCGCATGCCCACCGTCCTCGTCATCGACGACAACCCCGCGGTCTCGACCGCGCTCGAGGTGTTGTTCTCGCTGCGCGACCTGCGGACGCTGAGCGCCGACTCGCCCGCGGCGGGCCTCGCGATCCTCGAGCGCGAGGCGGTCGACGTCGTCATCCAGGACATGAACTTCCGCGCCGACACGACGTCCGGCGAGGACGGAATCGCGCTGTTCCGCGCGATCCGCGCGCGCTTCCCCGATCAACCCGTCATCCTGCTCACCGCGTGGACGCATCTCGAGGCAGCGGTCGAGCTCGTGAAGGCGGGCGCCGCCGACTACCTCGCGAAGCCGTGGGACGACACGAAGCTGCTGACGACCGTCGAGAACCTCCTCGAGCTCGGCACCACGAAGAAGGAGCTGTCGCGCTTGCGCGGCGACGCGAATCGCCACAAGCGCGAGCTCGAGCAACGGTTCGACCTGCGCGGCATGGTGTTCGCCGATCCGGCCACCGAGCGCGTCGTCGGCCTCGCGTGCCAGATCGCGCGCTCCGACGTGCCCGTGCTGATCACCGGCCCCAACGGTGCCGGCAAGGAGAAGCTCGCCGAGATCATCCAGGCGAACTCCACCGTCAAGCACGGCCCGTTCGTCACGCTCAACTGCGGCGCGCTGCCGTCCGAGCTGATCGAAGCCGAGCTGTTCGGTGCCGAGGTCGGCGCGTACACCGGCGCGAACCGCGCGCGCGAGGGCAAGTTCGAGTCTGCCGACGGCGGCACGCTGTTCCTCGACGAGATCGGCAACCTGTCCGCGACCGGCCAGATGAAGCTCCTGCGCGTGCTCGAGACCGGCAGGTTCGAGCGGCTCGGCTCGAACAAGGAGCGTCAGGTCAAGGTCCGCATCATCAGCGCGACGAACGCCGACCTCGCATCGATGATGCGCGCCGGGACGTTCCGCGAGGACCTCTACTACCGGCTCAACACGATCGAGGTGCGCGTGCCGCCGCTCGCCGAGCGCCCCGACGACATCGTGCCGCTCGCCAACCACTTCCTGGCCGCCGGCAAGAAGCTCGCGCCCGATGCCATCGACGCGCTGCGCCGCCACCCGTGGCCCGGCAACGTCCGCGAGCTCAAGAACGCGCTGTCGCGTGCCGGCCTGCTCGCGACCGGCACGGCGATCACCGCCGCCGACCTCGGGCTCGCGCCGCCCGCCCCGTCGCGCCCGGCCGACGACGAGCTCGACCGGCCGACGAT
>JAEWJO010000536.1 GCA_023386455.1 Pseudomonadota bacterium
CACGCGTACGACAGGCGGCGTCGAGCTCCGCGAGCGAGAGCTGCGGAGCGGCCTCGGCGCTCAGCGACAGCATCAGGCGCGCTTCCCGATGCTCACGCGCCACACGACCGGACCACTCTCGAGATACGACCACTCGAACTGGTCGGGACGCGTCGCGTTGAACTGGTGCCGCAGCGGCGCGGGATCGTGATCGTTGATGAGCGTGAATGCTTCGCCGGGTGACAGCGCATCGAACGTCCGGAAGATCGCCGGATGCTTCTCGCGGGGTGGGACGATACGGATATCGAGCTCGATTGCAGACATGCTGTGACTCCTTCAGGGTTCTCGGTGACGGATGAACAGGCGAACCAGATCGGGTCCCTGTTCGCGGATCTCGTAGGCGAAGCCGCGCTCGGCGAGCTTCGGGAGCAGGTACTGAGGGACGCGGACGTTGAGCTGCACGAGCGTCTTGCCGCGCGGCATCTCGGCGAGCGCCTCGAGCGTGCGAACCATCGGCTCCGGTGGCTCGAGGCCTCGGACGTCGAGCACGATCACGTCGTCGCCCGCGATGTCGCCGACGTCGCGCGGCGTGCCGGTCGCGCTCGCGGACGCATCGTGATGAAACCAGACCCGCCAGTCGTCGTCGGCGAGGCGCTCGGTCGCGTGACCGAGCCCGTGCTTCGCGAGGACCGCGTAGAGCGGGGCAGGTTCGAAGATCGCGCGAACGCGGAGCACGCTTCCGGTCGGCAGCGCGCGCACGGCCTCGAGGATGCGCCCGAATGGCTCCTTGCCCGCACGCAGGTCCTCGCGCACGTCGAGATCGACGATGCGAGCGGCGGGCAGTGTTGCCAGTGCGGCGGGAATCGGCGGAAGCGTGCTCGCCGTCGGCGACCACTCGGTGCTCGGTGCCTCACCGCGCATCGCCTCGTTCAAGCGCTCGACGAGGAGCCCGGGCTCGACGCCAGCGATCCGCGCAGCCTGCTCGACGGTGACGAGCCTCGCCATCGTCTTGCGCATCGCCGCGCTGCGCAGCTTCTGGAATGCCGGCGATGCGGCGATGAACACGTCGAGCAGCCGCTCGTCCTGCGCGAGCACCGCCGCGACTCGATCCTCCGCGCGGATCACATCGCACCTTCCTTGATGAGGCCGGGATGCCAGCGGGGTTCCCACACGAGGTTCGGATGGACCTCGGTGACGCCCGGAACCTCGGAGACCGCCTGCATGATGCCGCCGCTGATCGGGCCGACCATCGGGCACCCGCGCGTGGTCAGCGTGAACGTGACGTCGACGTTGCCGTCGGCGACGGTGACGTCGTAGACGAGACCGAGCGTCACGATGTCGAGCCCGATCTCGGGATCGATCACGGTCTCGAGGGCCTCGAACACGAGCCCTCGCGTGGTGTCATCTGCTTCACTCATACGGGCCTCCTGCGGGCGATGCCCGCGACCACGAACACCTCGACGAGCACGCCGATCGCGAACGCGACGGCAGCCGAGCGCGCCAGCATCATCGAGCCGAGGTACGTGCCCGACACGAGTCCGACGTAGCCGGCGACGAGCGCGATCCCACCGGCAAGGGCCGCGCGCTCCGAGTAGAGCTCCGAGACCTTCGGTACCTTGCGCGTTCCGACGAGCGGTCCGAACCGGTGATACCAGACGAGGAACGGCACGATCTTGTAGTAGTGCCCGGCGACGAACAGCGAGATCGCACCGAGCACGACGACGAAGTACGTCGTGAGGAGGCGCAGGTCGGCGAGGCCGCGCGAGAACGCGAACGGCGCGATCGCGACGGCGGCGAGCAGCCCGAGAAGGCCCGCGGCGGCGAGCCGCATGCCCGGATCGAGCGCGCGTCGCTTGCGATGACGAAAGAACAGGATCGCCTGGAGCGCGAACGCGAGGATGCCCGCGGCCGCGAGGATCCCGCCGACGGCATCGACGGTCATCCCGCCGATCGGCAACGCGAGCAGTGCCGCGCCGAGACAGAGCAGCGCGACCGCGACCCTCGCAGGTCGCTCGTCGGCGCCGTGCGAGAGCAAGAACATCGGGATCAGCCGGTGCGCGACGCCGACGATCACGAGCAGGACGACCCCGACGATCGCGACGTGCGCGTGCACGGCGACGACGTGGAAGCGATGGGCGCCGAGCCCGTCGACGAGGTTCAGCTGCAGCAGGACCCCATAGAGGGGTGTGACGACGAGGAACACGGTCGCTCCGGCGAGCGCGTACCAGGTGAGCGATCGGTCGCGGACCGACGCGAGCGTGAACGCGAGGTTGACGGCGAACAGCACGAACGCGCCCGACAGCGCGGATGCACCGCTGATGATCAGCGCCTGCCGGCCCGCGACGAGGCCGGCGACGAACCCGGTCGCGCCGAGCACCTGGAGGCCGAACGTGACGTGTGCGAGCGATGGCCAGCGCAGCCCGCGGCCGACCGCGACCGGAAGGAACTGACATAGCGCGCCGAAGATCGACAGCATGATCCAGCCGAGCGTGAACAGGTGCACGGCGGCGATCACGCGTGGGACGAAGAACGCGCCGAACGCGAGCTCGGGCGCGATCGCGACCAGCCCGATGGCGCCCAGGAGGAAGAACGCGAGCGCCGCGGTGAAGTGCTCGCCGGGGACGATCAGCGGCGGTGCTTGCGCGGCCGGGCCCTCGCCGGCGACCACGGGTGGTCCCATTCGACCGACAACGAGCGGCATGCTCACGCGTACGTGAGGGTGCGTGTGTCGTGCCACGCGAACTCCGTGATTTCACGCGCGTGTGATGCGCAGCGCCTGCGTTGCCGCGTCGTGTCGCGCAGCCATTGCGCGGATTCCGTGCGCGCGCGCGGCCGCCGCCGCTTCAGACCGAGAACACGCGGCTCCAAATGACGACGCACCGCCGCGCGGCGAACGCGATCCACGCGGCGGATCGCGCGACGACGACCGCGCGCGACTCGTGCATCCGGCCTCCGCGTGGACTCGATTCGCCCGCCGTGGAGCGCTGTTCGTTGGTTTGCACTTGCCGTGATCTCGCTCGCGATCGCCGGTCTGCTCGCGATCGTGCTGGTCCTGGCGCGGGTGCCGACCAGCAT
>JAEWJO010000614.1 GCA_023386455.1 Pseudomonadota bacterium
ATCCGACGCCACGCGATCCGACGCCACCCGCGACACCGCCCGACGTCGCGACGCCGCAGCCGACGCCGAGGCCCGGCCGCAACCCGCTCGCGCCACCGCCGGCGCCCGAGGTCGTCGACAAGAAGACCGCGACGGAGCGCCGGCTCGCCGCCGAGGCGACGTGCGCTGCACGCGAGCCGACGTGCGACTGGGTGATGACGTTCTCCTCGCTGGAGAAGACCTCGATCCGGCGCATCCTGAAGAAGCACGGCTACGAGGTCGAGGTGGCACCGTGGGGCAAGGTCATCGGCCAGATCCACGTCCACAACGAGGACGTGTTCGCCGAGGAGAACTGGCTCCAGTTCTTCAACATCTTCCACGTCACGACGCGCAGCAAGGCGATCAAGAACGAGCTGACGATCAGCGAGGGCGAGGTCTGGGACGACGAGAGGATCGGCGAGAGCTCGCGGCGGCTCAAGGATCCGTTGTTCACGACCGTCGTCGCGATCCTCCCGATCAAGTCCGCGGACCCGACGAAGGTCGACGTCCTCGTCATCACGCGCGACGTGTGGAGCCTTCGGCTCAACACGCAGTACACGATCCAGGAGAACTCGCTCACCAACTTCACGATGTCGCTGTCCGAGAACAACTTCCTCGGCAGGCGAAAGACCGTCGCGGTCGGTCTCATCATGGACCAGGGGTCGATCGCCGTCGGGCCGCTCTACATCGACAAGAACTTCCTCGGCCAGCACCTCGACTTCCGGTTCCGGCTCGACCGGATCTTCGTTCGCAAGTCGCTCGACGTGATCACCGCGACGTCGGCGAACCCGAATGCGGCCCCGATCCCGACCGGAGATCCGGGCGGCATCCAGGACGACGGCGTGCTGCGCTCCGAGGGCAGCGCCGCGACGGTGACGCTCAGCAAGACGCTGTGGCAGCTCGCGAGCAAGTGGGGAGCCGGCGCCTCGTTCGGCTACCGCAACGCGGTGTCGCGGTCGTTCCTGCGCACCGGCCTCCGGCCGTACGACGCGCCGTCGACGCCCGAGCGCGACAACATCCCGCGCGAGTATCGCTTGAAGTCGTGGTCGACGAGCGCGAGCGCGACGCGCCAGTGGGGCACCACGTACAAGCACCAGATCGAGGTCGGCCACACGGTGTCGAGCACGAGGCCGTCGCTGCTCGGCACGTTCAACCTCGATCCGGTGCTCGAGGCGGAGTTCATCGCCGACGTGTTTCCGCGCACCGAGCTCGTGTCCGCGCCGTTCATCAGCTACTCGCTGTTTCGCGCGAAGTTCGCGACGATCCGCAACGTCGACACGTTCGAGCTCGCCGAGGACATCCGGTTCGGTCCCGACGCGAGCATCGGCGTCTCGCAGAGCCTCGAGGTCCTCGGCTCCGACCGGAACTTCACGCGACCCTCGCTCACCGCGGGCTGGACGTTTCGCTGGCCTCGCGACGGGTTCATTCGCCTGTCGGCCGGTGGCTCGATCCGGATCCAGGATGGCAAGACGATCGACAACACCGCGACCTGGCAGATTCGCGCGGCATCGCCGACGTACCGCTACCTGCGCCTGCTGACGCAGGTCCACATGGAGACGCGGTGGAACGACACGCAGAACGCGTTCTACACGCTCGGCTCGGACAGCGGCCTGCGCGGCTACGGCATCGCCCAGTTCGACGGCAACCGGCGCATCGTCGGTCAGATCGAGGCGCGCAGCGTGCCGTTCCCGTTCTGGGTGCTGCGCGTCGGCGGCGTCGCGTTCTACGACGGTGGTGGCGTCGCGAGCTCGTTCCAGCAGATGCAGCTCTACCACGACGTCGGTTTCGGAGCGCGCATGCTGATCCCGCAGTCGTCGCGCCAGCTGTTCCGATTCGATCTCGCGTTCCCGCTCGTCGATGCGCCCGGTATCACGCCGGGCGTGCCGCGGTTCTCCGCGGGTTTCGACTCGTACTTCTAGGCCGGCGTCCGCGTTCCGGCGATGAACCGCGCGACGAGGTACAGCGCGGTCGCCGTGAGGCCCGCCGAGAGCCCGAACCAGATGCCGGAGGCTCCGAGGTTCGCGCCGAACGCGAGGCCGAGGATCAGCGGCAAGCCGACGAGGTAGTGGCCGATCAGGTTGCCGAACATCGTCGCCCGCGTGTTGCCGAGCCCGCGCAGCGCACCTGCGGCGACCGCCTGTGCGCCGTCGGACAGCTGGAACAGCGCCGCGATCTGGAGGAGCGGCAGCGTCGCCGCGACCATCGCGGACTCCGCGGTGAACAGCTCGGCGAGCACGCGCGGGACGAGGAGGAACGTCGCCGCGAAGCACGCCATGACGAGCAGGCCGATCCGCACGCCGAGGAGGCCGCGCGTCCGCGCGAGCGCGAGGTTGCCGGCGCCGACGGCGTGGCCGACGCGCACGCTCGTCGCGCTGGCGACGCCGAGCGAGAATGCGAACGTCAGGCTCGACAGGTTGAGTGCGATCGAGTGCGCGCCCGCGGGCACCTTGCCGAGGTGGGCACACATGACGGTCGCGACGCCGAAGATGCCGACCTCGAGGAACAGCTGGCCGCCGACGGGACCGCCGTACTTGAGGATCGAGAGCATGTCGGCCGTCGTCGACGGCGGGCGGGGCGAGCCTGCATCGATCGCGCGCACGCCGAGCCAGTAGACGACGAGCATCATGATCTGGACGAACGTCGTCGCGAGCGCCGCACCGAGCACGCCCATCGCCGGAATGCCGAGCGACGGCACGCCGTAGATCCACATCAGGTCGAGCCCGGCGTTCGCGATGTTGCCGATCACGACCGCGAGCACGAGCGGCCGCGTCTTGCCATGTGCCGCGAGATACGAGCGCAGCGCGACGGTGATGAGGAACGGCACCGCGCCGAGCGCGCGCAGGTAGATGTACGCGCGCGCCTCGTGGAGCACGTCGGGCTGGACCTCGGCGAGGCGCAGGACGATCGGGGAGCCAAACACGACGAGCGTCGTCAGCAAGCCGACGAGGATCGCGAGCCGCACGCCGGCACCGACCGCGCGCCGCGCCTCGTCGGTGCGGCCGCCGCCGATCGCCTGGGGGACGATCGTGTCCATCCCCATGATGATGCCGAGGCCGATGCACGTGATCGCGAAGTAGAGGTTGTTGCCGACGCCGGCGCCGGCGAGCGCAGCGTCGCTGTAGTGGCCGAGCATCGCGGCATCGACGAGGCCCATCAGGTGATTGCCGACCTGCTGGATCGCGAGCGGCGCGGCGAGCGCGAACATCGCGCGCGTCTCGCTGCCGCCGCCGTCGAGCATCACGCGTGGCGTGGGAC
>JAEWJO010000645.1 GCA_023386455.1 Pseudomonadota bacterium
GCCCGGAGTGCCGCACGCGGCTCGGCCGCACCCGCGCTCTGCGCCCGGGCCTGGGCGACGAGGGTCGCGGCGTCGTGGGCCTCGGCAGCGGCGGCGCTCGGTGCGCGATTCGTCTTCTGCTGGAACGCGGCCGAGAAGCCCGCCGCGAGATAGCCGCCCGCCACGCCGCCGAACACGTCGACGATCATCGCGCACTGGACCGAGGCGCCGCCGCGGACGGGAAGACTCGGGTGGTGCCAGCCCGCACCACCGACGAGCTGCACGAGCTGCGGCATGTGCCCACCGTGCTTGCGCTGGAGATAGTCGGGATTCGTGCTCTCGCCGGTTCGCAGCTCGACGCCGAAGTACGGCAGGAACGCGGCGACGATCGCGGCGCGGTCGTAGCGGTCGGGCACGTAGAGCAGCGTGAACGGCACGTCGGGCGAGAACGTCTTCCATCCGTTCTTCGGATTCTTCGCGAGATGCTCGGCGAGCCGCGGGTTGCGCGCTGGCACGAGGCCGAGCAGCTCCTTGACGTCGGGCTCGAGGTTGCCGCCGGTCGGATCGTAGGTCGCCTGCGCGGTGACGCGGAGCCCGAGCTTCTTCGCCTCGTCGGCGAATGCCTCGGCGGTCTCCTGGCCAACGTCGTCGCGCGGTGCGAACACCGCGACGGTCGGGAAGTTGTCGGCCTGCGCGAGCCGCGCGACCGCCCTGCCCTCGTCGGCGGGCGAACCGACGAGCCGGAACACGCCGCTCGCCGGATCGGCGCCATCGGCGGGTGCGAGGAGCGCGATCGGAATATCGCGAAGCGAGGCCGCGCGCGCCGCGGCGAGCGCCTCCTTGGTCCCGACGGGACCGAGGATCGCGACCGCGCCCTTGGCCGCCGCGCTCTCGACGGCAGTCACCGCGGCCTCGGGTTCGCCCTTCGTATCGAGGAAGAGCCACGTCGTTCCCTCGGCGGGTGCGAGCTGGATCGCCAGCTTCAGCTCGCTTCCGATCGCGGCGTACTTGCCACTCAGCGGTAACAGCACCGCGACGGTCTTCGGATCGACGGGCGCCGCCGCGACGAGCTTGGCGACGGCGGCGAGCTCGGTGTGAACCTCGGCCTCATCGGCGGCGGTCGCCGCTCGCGCGAGGATCGCCCTCGCCTCGGCGTCATCTCCCTGATGGGCCGCCAGCCGAGCCGCTCGTAGCGCGACTCTTGCCGCGGGCTTCGCATCGCCGAGCTGATCGAGCACGGCCTTCGCGGTCGCCATATCGAGCTCGTCGATCGTGAGCGGGTCGAGCTTGGCGAGATCGATCGGAACAGGGGAAGGAGTAGTAGTCCCCGATCCCGTCGACGAAGAACCGCCGGAACGGGAGGTCCCGAGCTCGTGCTCGACCCACGTGCCAGGTGCCGGCTTGGGACCGCAGCCCGCGAGCGTGAACACGTAAGCGCAAGCGTAAGCGTAAGCGATCCGAGGCACACGCCCCGTCGTCGTGCACGTGGACGTGTCACGTGCACGTGGACGTGGACGTGCAAGTGCACGTGCACGATCAGAAGACCGCGAGCGACGGCGGCGGCTCATTCCTCGAGAAGCGAGCGTACGCGATCGATCAAGCGCTTGGGCTGCTGCTTGTCCGCCCCCTCGACACCCGAGTCCCCACGTTCCCTGGCGAGCTCCTCGATCAGCTGCTTCTGCCGCGGCGTCAGCTCCGTCGGAACTTCCACATGGACGTGAACGAGGTGATCTCCTCGCGGCGCATTCTTCCCCGACGCCTGCGGGATCCCTCGCCCACGAATCCGGAACACCCTCCCCGGCTGCGTTCCCTCCGGGATCCTCATCTTCACCGGCCCATCCAGCGTCGGCAGCTCGAGCACCGCACCGAGCGCGGCCTGCGTGAACGCGATCGTGTGATCGCTGTGCACGTCGAGCCCATCGCGCCGGAACAGCTTGTGCTCGGCGACGCGGACGATCACGTTGAGATCGCCGGCGGCCGCGCCTCCCTTGCCCTGCTCGCCCTCGCCGCGAAACTGTTTGACCGTCCCGTCCTTCGCGCCCGCCGTCACCACGACCGTGACGTCGCGCGGCCTGCCCTCGGGGCCCGGCACCTGGATCGTCTTCGTCGCGCCGAACGCCGCCTCCTCGAACGTGACCTCGAGCGTGTAGCGCAGGTCGCGACCGCGCTGCTTGTTGCGGCCGCGCCGGAGCACGTCGCGGATCATCTCCTGCGCCGCGTCGACGACCGCCCCGAGGCCGCTGCTGCCGTCGTCGGGATGTCCCCATCGATCGTAGCGCGCGCGCAGCTCGCGGTCGGAGAGCGCCGCATAGGCCTCGTTGATCTCGCGGAACGCCTCGCCGCCATCCTGCGGATTGACGTCGGGGTGATGCTGGCGCGCGAGCTCGCGGAACGCGCGCTTGATGTCCGCCTCGCTGGCCGATCGCTCGACGCCGAGTACCACGTAGTAGTCGCGCTTGCGCTTGGCCATTGAGGGCTTTCTTACATGCTCCCGCCGTCGCCGCCACCACCTGAATCGGCGGCAGCGTAGATTGCCTCGCCAATTCGCTGAGCTGCGACTTCGAGGCGGGCGACGGCGTCTTCGACGATGGCGAGGTCGTCGCCCTCGCGTGCCGCGCGGCACTCGGCGCGCTCGTTCGCGAGGAACGCGTACTCGG
>JAEWJO010000672.1 GCA_023386455.1 Pseudomonadota bacterium
CCCGCGGCTCGACGGTCATCGCCGGAACACCCACCGCCCCTCACCCGCGGTCACGATCTCGGTGGTCGAGTACGGCGCGTCGAAGTGCTTCTCCGCGATGTAGTAGTTGTCGAGCAGGTCGCGGTAGTGCGGGCTCCGGCTGTCGTAGATCGTGCCGCCGGGCAGCTGCCACTTCACCTTGATCGTCTCGCCGGGCGCGGCCTCGGCGAGGAAGCGCTGGGCCGGACCGTCCGAGTACTGCTTGAACGAGAGGTCGTCCCAGCCCTGATCGCTGCGGTTGACGACGAAGTTGTCGCCCGCTTTCGGGAAGCCCTGGTTCGGCGCCGGCAGATCGAGCGCGGTGTTCGGGAACAGCGGCGAGATCGTCAGCGTGTGCAGCTTGCCCCACTTCCACTGCGTCGGGTCTGCGCTGCCGAAGCCCGCGGCCGACTCGAGGTGCGTCATCGCGTCGAGCACCGCGATCACCGTCATCTTCGTGCAGCTGTCGTCGGCGCCGGCGGTCGCGTACGCGTCGCACACGATCGGCTGGCTCGTCGTCGTGCTCTGCACGAAGCTCGTCGGGTCGGCGTAGAGCTTGTAGATGACGCGCAGCAGGAAGTTGTCGTCGAGGGCCCACATGTCGAAGCCGGCGGCGTCGTACTCGTCCTTCAGGATTCGCTCGAGCGCGAAGTGCATCCACGCGTTGAACAGCGCGGTCGCGGCCGAGTCGGCCTGGTCCTGCTGCGACGGCGCGTCGAGCGCGGTCGGCGTCGCGAACGTCCAGCCCGCGAGCAGCGTCCGCGCGGTGGCGAGCCGCTGCAGATCGGCAGCCGACAGGCCTGCCTTGTACGCGGCGAGATCGGCCGGGCCGGTCGCGTCGAGCGCGGCGACGACGCGATCGCGCAGCGCCTCGCCGACGTTCGAGTGCGTGTCGTGCTGGAGCGTCGCCATGTCGTCGAGCGTCAGGTCGGTGCCCGCCTCGAGCACGGTCGCGATCCGCTGCTCGCGGACGCCGGCCGCGTACGTGACGCCGGCGTAGAGCGGCCTGCCGTCGACGACGGTCTGGTTCAGCGGGTTGTTGTCGAACGTCGCGCCGACCGGATCGGCGTTCGCGGTGGCGAGGTAGTGCTGTGCCGGATTGATCGCGTGCGGCACGTAGCGCGACGACATCCGGCCTTGCCACTCGGCGGTGCCGTCGCCGGGCAGCACCATGAACGGCGCGAGACCGTCGGGCATCGTCGTCGGATCCCAGGTGTACGCGCGAGGGTCGCGCAGCGGCACGATCGCGTTCGTCGTCCAGCCGATGTTCCCGGCGTTGTCGATCATCGTCCAGTTCTGGCTGCCGTAGCTGAAGTCCTTCAGCGCGACGAAGCCCTCGTCGACGGTCTGGGCGTGGCCGAGGTTCCACAGCGCGCGGATCTCGAGCGTCGGCTCGTAGCCCGTGTACTTGACCGACAGCGCCGAGCTGCCGGTGCGCGGTACGAGCGCGTGGTTCGCGATCGCCGGGATGATCGGACCGTGGTGCGGCACTCGCTCGTACGTCAGCGTGCGCGTCTCGGTGATCGTGCCGAGCGCGCCGATCTTCAGCTCCTCGGTGAACGTCTCGATCGGGACCTGCTGGCCGTCGAACGCGACGCAGCTCTGCGTGCCGCACGGCGCGATCGTCTCGAGGTAGACGTCGTTGACGTCGTGCTCGCTGACGGTGGCCGACCACGCGACCTTGCCGTTCGTGCCGAGGATGACGCCGGGGATGCCGGGGAACGTCACGCCGAGGACGTCGACCTTGTCCTTCACGATGATGTGCGTCGGATAGAAGATCGACGGGTTCGGCAGCTGGAGGTGCTGGTCGGTCGCGAGCAGCGCCTTGCCGCCCGCCTTCTCGGGCGCGACCGCCCAGTTGTTCGAGCCGGCCCACGGAAACATGAACGCGTGCGGGCCGAGCGCGCCGAGCGGGCCTGTGTGGGGGCCCTTGGTCAGGAACTTCTTCGCGGCGTCGAGCACGGCCTGCGGGACGATCGGTCGACGCGGCACGTCGGCGTTCGCCGCCTTCACCCCGCCGGAGCGCGCCATCGCGCGACCACCGTCGGAGCGGGAGCCGGTGTCGGTCGCGACGTTCGGAAAGCCGTCGATCGTCGGCTTCGTGCCGACCGGCTGGATGATCATGAGGTCGCGCGACAGGCCGCGGCGCGCGTAGGCCGCGGCGTTGCTCATCGGTGCGCTGTCGAACGTCGCGCGCAGCTTCTGATAGAGGTCCGTGATGTCGGTCTCGAACGGCGTCGACCACGACAGCGCGAATGCCTGGAACCGGCCGAGGATCAGCGAGTCGACCGGCGACCACGCGACGAACCGCTGCGGGTCGAAGCTGACGAGGATGTTCGGATCGATGTCCCACTTCTTCGCCTGCAGATCCTTCGCATACGCGTTGACGCCATCGGAGAACCGCTGGAGCAGCTGCACGAGCTCCTGGTCGGTCGGATCGGTCGAGGCCTGCAGCTGTGCCCAGCTCTCCTCGGCGAGCGGCTTCATGCGGTGAACCCGCATCTCGAGGTCGGAGTCGATGATCGACGGATCGAGCGCGCCGAACAGCTCGGCGAGCGTGCCCGCGCCGAACCGGCGAAGGATGTCCATCTGCGGGAGTCGGTCGTGCGCGACGACGTAGCCCTGGACGTAGGCGACGTCCGCCGTGGTGTCGCCGCTGATGTGCGCGACGCCGTACTTGTCGCGCGCCACGTGGACGGGCGCCGTGAGCGCGGGATCGTGGAACTCGCCGTCGAGCGGGAGGTCGTCGAACGGCCCGGAGGACTTGTTGTTGTCGCCACACGCGCAGAGGGCGAGGCCGAGAAAGAAGGCGAAGCGAGCCGCTCGCATGGCGCGCACGATATCACCTAGGATGTCACTGCGATGTCCGCCCCCGATCATCTGTTTCTGCGCGCGTGCCGGCGACAGCCTGTCCCTCGAACGCCGATCTGGATGATGCGGCAAGCCGGGCGGTACTTGCCGGCCTACCGTGCGGTCCGCGCGAAGGCCTCGTTCCTCGATCTCTGCCGGACGCCGGCGCTGGCCACCGAGGTCACGCTCCAGCCGATCGACGAGTTCGGGTTCGATGCCGCGATCCTGTTCTCCGACATCCTGATCACGCTGCCCGCGATGGGCATCGAGGTCGCGTTCCCCGACGCCGGCCCCAAGATCGGCAGCCCGGTGCGGACGCGCGCAGCGATCGACGCACTTCACGTTCCGGATCCGACGAAGGAGCTCCCGTACACGCTCGAGGCCATCCGCCAGATCAAGACCGGGCTCGCCGGCCGCGTGCCGCTGATCGGCTTCGCCGGCGCGCCGCTGACGATGCTGACGTACGCCGTCGAGGGCGGCGGGAGCAAGGACTACGCGCACACGAAGAAGCTGCTCTACGGTGCGCCGCAGGATGCTCACGCGCTGCTCGACAAGCTCGCGCGCACGTGCGCGACGTTCCTCGAGGCGCAGGTCGAGGCGGGCGCCGACGCGGTCCAGATCTTCGACAGCTGGGGCGGCATCGTCTCGCCCGGCGACTTCCGTGAGTACCCGCTGCGCTACGCCAGGCGCGTGATCGAGCAGCTGCGCGCCTCGCCGGTGTTCAAGACCCGCAACGTGCCGATCATCTACTTCGTCAACGGCTGCGCGCCGTACCTCGACGACTACGCGTCGAGCGGTGCGGACGTGCTCGGCGTCGACTGGCGCGTGGGAATCGACGAGGTGCGCCGCCGGGTTGGAGATGGTGTGGCGCTGCAGGGCAACCTCGATCCGGGCGCGCTGTTCGCGTCGCCGGCGGAGATCCGCGCGCGCGTCGCCGAGATCCTCGCGCGGGCGGGGTCGATCGGTCACATCTTCAACCTCGGCCACGGCGTCCTGCCCGACACGGATCCCGAGCACGTCCGCGCGATGGTCACCGCGGTGCGCGAGCTCTCCGACGCAGGATCCGCTGCACCCGGCCGATGAAGGTCGCGGTCATCGGCGGCGGAATCGGCGGCCTCACGGCGGCGCACGCGCTCGTCAAGGCCGGGTTCGACGCGCACGTGCTCGAGGCGAGCGAGCGTCCGGGCGGTGTGATCGGCACGACGCGCGTCGGCGGCTTCCTCCGCGAGAGCGCTGCGAGCTCGTTCCTCGGTGGGCCTCCGCGCGGAGCACTCGCGCTCTGCGGCGAGCTCGGCGTCGACGTCGACAAGGCATCCGACCGGGCGAAGCGGCGGTGGATCTACATCGACGGAAAGCTGCGCGCGCTGCCGCGCAGTCCGGTCGAGCTCGTGACGAGCGATCTGCTCACGTGGCGAGGCAAGCTGGCGCTCGCGCGCGAGCCGTTCGCGCAGCGCCGGCCCCAGAACCAGGACGAGTCCGTGCACGAGTTCGCCGCGCGCAGGTTCGGTCCCGAGGCCGCGCGCGCGATCGTCGCGCCGTTCGTCACCGGCGTGTTTGCCGCTGACTCGCACGACATCAGCCTCGAGGCGGGCTTCCCGCGACTCGCCGAGCTCGACGCCAAGGGCGGCATCGTGCGCGGCGCGGCGAAGCAGCTCGCGCAGCAGGCGCTCGTCCGCCTCGCCGGCAAGCGCACGGCGACGACGCCGCGAGGCATGTGGGCGC
>JAEWJO010000687.1 GCA_023386455.1 Pseudomonadota bacterium
TCCCGAACCTGCGCGCGCTGCTCGCGGCGCTGCGCCGAGCCGATCGGATCCGGCGCGGCCTGTTCGTCGGCCTCGCGATCGTCATCGCGCTCGCGGCGGCGGCAGGGCTCGCGTGGCGCGCGCGCCAGCTCGATGGCGATCGCGCCGGCGCGCGGCCGTAGCGCTCACGCGAAGTCGCGGCGGTGGAACAGCACGCACGCGAGCGCGAGCAGGCCGACGATCCAGCCGAGGCCGTGCAGGCACGACACGCCGACGTAGCTCCACGACACGAACGCGTCGTGGACGCTGACGGCGCTGCCGTCGACGACGCGCCCCGACGGCGAGAACAGGTGGATGTCGGGCACGATCTCGAGCGCGACGCGCGTCGTCCAGCGGATCCAGCCGTCGGTCGCCTGCGCCGCCGCCTCGATGTCCGGCGTCAGCCGCCCGAGCACCCACATGCCGAGCGCGAAGATGCCGGACAGAAACGGCGAGCTGAACGACGAGAAGAAGATCGCGATCGCGGCGACGGTCAGCACCTCGAACCACGACAGCACGATCGCGCGGGCGACCTCGCTCGTCAGCCCGACGCCCTGCGAGAGCTGCACGCCGACGGTCGTCACGCCGAACAGCCCGACGAGCACGGTGAGCACGAGCGCCATGCCGACGTACTTGCCGACGACGAACTCCCAGCGCTCGATCGGCTTGCTGACGATCGAGTGGATCGTGCGCCGCTGGACCTCGCTGTAGAGCAGGAACACGCCGAGGAAGATCGCGGTCAGCGAGCCGAACAGCGAGATGCCGGCGAGACCGATGTCGCGCGCGACGCGCGTCTCCTCGCGGACCGACATCTGGCCGAGCACGAGCGACAGCAGGCTCGCGCCGACGACGAGCACGACGATGCCGTAGAGCACGCGGATGCGCGCGGCCTCGCGGAACGTGTTGAGCGCGATCGCCCAGATGCGCCCGAACCTGCCGGTCATACGCGGCCCTCGGTGGCCGCCGACGACGAGTCGGCGCTCGCGATCTCGCGCAGGAACAGCTCCTCGAGCGTCTCGTGCCGTGGCGCGACCGCGACGACGCGTGCGCCCCGGTCGCGCGCGGCGACGAGCCATGCATCGACATCGGCGTCCGCGGGGAGCGTCAGAGACAGATCCTCGCCGACGCGGCGGACGCGCGTCGCCCCATCGGCGAGCGCGCCGAGCTCGGCATCGGAGGGAATGCGGACGCTGACGTCGATGCCGAGCACGGTGCGCCGGATCAGCTCGGCCGGCGACCCCTGTGACTGCAGGGCGCCGCGCGCGACGATCGCGACCTCGTCGGCGATCGCCTCGATGTCGGTCAGGATGTGCGACGAGAAGAACACGGTCTTGCCCGACTCGCGCAGCTCGACGATGAGGTCGCGGACCTCCTTGCGGCCGATCGGATCGAGTCCGCTCATCGGCTCGTCGAGCACGACGAGCTCCGGGTCGTTCATCAGCGCCTGCGCGAGCCCCGCGCGCTGCAGCATGCCCTTGCTGAACTTCTTGAGGCTCTGCGTCCGCGCGCGGCCGAGGCCGACCTTCTCGATCAGCTCGTTCGCGCGCCGGCGGCGGACGTCGCCGGGCAGCCCGAACAGCCGGCCCGCGAGGTCGAGCATCTCGCCGACGGTCAGGTAGTCGTAGAAGTACGGCGTCTCGGGCAGAAAGCCGAGCTTCGCGCGCGCGAGCCGGCTCGGGATCGCGTGGCCGAGCAGGGCGGCCGACCCACCGCTCGGCTTGATGAGCCCCATCAGCGTGCGGATCGTCGTCGTCTTGCCGGCGCCGTTGGGGCCGACGAACCCGAAGATCTGGCCGCGCTGGACCGTGAACGTCACGCCGCGCAGCGCCTCGACCTTCTTGCGGCGCAGCGGCGTTCTGTACGTCTTGCGCAGGTCGCGAACCTCGATCGCGGGCGTGTCGGCCAATGCCCCGCAAAGATACCGCTACTGCATCGCGTAGATGAAGGTGACCATGCCGCAGACTGGCACCGGGCGCTTGCCGTCGAGCAGGTACGGCTTGTACTTCCAGTCGCGCACGGCCGAGGTGAGCGTCGCGTCGTAGTCGGGGAATCCCGTCGATTTGACGAGCTTGAGCGTCGAGATCTCGCCCCGCGTGCCGACGCAGACCCGGAACGTGCCGAGGAGCTTCGTCTTGCCGCTATTTCGGATGTCGAGCTTCGTCATCGCCGGCGGCTGGACCTGGGTCTCGCCGGAGATGCGCAGGCCCTTCAGCACGGTCGGCGGCACGAACACCTCGGTCTGAGCGCACGTCGTGCAGCCATCCGAGCCCGAGCCCGAGCCCGAGCCCGAGCCCGACCCCGACCCGCTGCCGCTGCCGCTGCCGGATCCGCTGCCGCTGCCGGATCCGCTGCCGCTGCCGTCACCGATCCCGGTGACGAGCGGCACCGCCTCCTCCGGCTCCTTCTTGATCTCGACCGGCTGGGTGACCTCGGTCGCGATCTTCTTCGGCTGCTCCTGCTTCTTCTTGGGCTTCAGCTCCTGCTTCGGCGCGTCCGCCCCCTCCGACCCGCTCTCCTCCGGCAGGGCGAAGTAGGCGAGGTCGACCGGTCGCCGACCCGCCTCGACCCTCTCGATCTTCCACAGGCCGGCGGCGACCAGGGCGAACGCGACGGCAGCGTGCGCGCCGATCGACACGAGGACGAGCAACCGGCGGCGGGACGGACGGGCGGGAGTTGACGTGCGCATCTACCTGCCAACGCCGGGTTCTTGGCGGTGGTCTATGGCACGTGCTGGCCGTGTCGCGACCGGCGGCCTCGCCGGTGTCGCAGGGTGTAGAGTGCCGCCGCGTGACCGGCGCGCTCGTTGTCTTCTGCGTGACGTACTTGCTGATCGCGAGCCGGCAGCTGCAGTTCCTGCGGCTCGACCGCCCGGCCGCATCGATCGTCGGCGCGGTCGCGATGGTGATCGTCGGCGGCCTGCCGATGGAGCTCGCGCTGCGCGCGGTCGACCTCCACGTCATCCTGCTCCTGTTCGGCGTCCTCGTGATCGCGGCGTACCTCCAGGAGGCGCAGTTCTTCCGGCTCGCCGCGTATCTCGTCCTCACCCGCGCACGGTCCGCGCGCTCGCTGCTGTTCGGCCTGACGTTCGTGGCCGGCGGGCTGTCGGCGTTCCTCGTCAACGACACCGTGTGCGTCGTGCTGACCCCGCTCGTCGTCGCGGTCGTCGTCGAGGCGCGCCTGCCGGCACTGCCGTACCTGCTCGCGCTCGCCGGTGCCGCGAACGTCGGCGGTGTCGTCAGCTTCAGCGGCAATCCGCAGAACATGATCGTCGGCGCGGCGGCGCACGGCACGATCGGATTCGCGCAGTACCTCGCGCTGACGCTGCCGATCGGTGTCGCGTGCCTCGCCGTCAACGCGGCGCTGATCGGCTGGCTGTTCCGCTACGACCTGCCGAAGGATGCGCTTGTCGATCGCAAGCCGCCGAAGCCCGCCGTCGACAAGGTGCTCACGATCAAAGGCCTCGGCGCGCTCGCGCTGTTCGCGGGTCTCGCGCTCGCCGGCGTGACGCTCGCCGGCGCGGCGATGTGTGCGGCCGCGGTGCTGATGGTCATCGCGCGCACCGGCGCACGCGACGTGTTCGCTCGCGTCGACTGGACGCTGCTCGCGTTCTTCGGCGGGCTGTTCGTCGTCGTCGCGGGCATCGAGCACGCCGGGATCATGCAGGACGTGTTCGACGCGCTCGCGCCGGTCGTCGCGCGCGGCGACACCGCCGGCAACCTCGCGTTCATCGCGCTGATCGTCGTCGCGTCGAACGTCGTCTCGAACGTGCCTCTCGTGCTCGTCGCGGTCGCGTGGATCCCGCACATGCCGGAGCCGACCACCGGCTACATCATGCTCGCCGTCGCATCGACGCTCGCCGGGAACCTGACGCTGTTCGGCAGCATCGCGAACATCATCGTGATGGAGGGCGCCGGCCCGCGCGGCGAGATCGGGTTCTGGCGCTTCTTGCGCTACGGCTCGGTCGTCACGATCGCGAACCTCGTGCTCGCGTTCGGCATCCTCGCCCTCGAGCGTGCACTCGGCATCCCGGCGCTTCTCGGGCTCACCTCCGGAACATGAAGATGCCGTCGCGGTCGAGCTCGGAGACGTAGGCGCCTTCCTCGTCGGCGCGCAGCGACGGCGTCTTCAGTCCCGACGCGAGCTGCTCGGCGGCGGTCGCACCCGGCGCGAGGTGCATCAGGCGCTTGTCCTGACCGGCCGCGCCCTCGAACCAGTAGACGTGACCGCCGGCCGCGACGACAGGCTCCTGATCGACCTCGCGCCCGACCACCGCGATCGCACCACCGGCCTTCGCGCGGCGGCGCACCTCGCCGGTGCCCTCGGCGTACCAGAACAGCGCGGTGTCGGTGACCGCGAGATCGACGATGCCCTTCTGACCGGTGACGAGCGTCTTGGCCTTCGCGTTCGGTGTCTTCGCGAGCTTGCTGATCGTGCCCGCCCACCACGCGCCGATCCACAGCGCGTCGTCGTCGACGGCGAGCATGAACTGCTCCTTCGGCCGTGTCGTGTGGATCCGCTCGGGCGTGCCGCCGGTGCGCGCGACGCGATACACGCCGGGGTTCGGAACGCCCTCGAACCCGGGGACGACGAAGTAGGCGTACTTGCCGTCGAGCGCGCTCATGATGCAGTCGGTCTCGGCGACGACGTGGCTGCCCTGCGTGCCGGCGGTGACCCGCATCAGCCTGGCGTGGTCGCAGTAGAAGACGCCCTGGGCATCGGCGACGAAGTCGAACGCGCCGTCGCAGTCGCCGACGCGCCGGGGAGCCCCGCCGGACTTCGGCTGCGCCATCACGCTGCCGGCGTCGCAGTAGTAGACGACACCGGGCGCGACCGCGAAGTGCTGCGTCGAGATGTCGGCGATCCGGGTCGAGCCGGCGATGCGCGGAGGTGGAGGCGTAGGCGTAGGCGGATCTGCCGCTGGTGGCGGGTCAGGTGGATCGTTCGCGACACTCTCGATCGGCACGGATGTCGGCACGGATGTCGGCACCGATGTCGGCACCGATGTCGGCGCCGCGGTCTTCGCCGGCTTCTTCTTGTTCAGCGTGAAGCGGAGCGCGAGCCCCAGCGCGACCACACCGACGACGACGACCAGGAATTTCTTCACACCCAGTGATGACACGGCGAGCCCGCCGTTTGCACGACCTACGTGTGCGGACGCGTCGACGCGAGGGAGGCCCGATCCTTCCACGCGGCGCGCACGCTCTCGACACCGGCTGCGCGCTCGGTCGGGTACGTCTTGCGGAAGTCCATCCAGTCGAGCGTGGTGATCAGCGCGAGCTCCGGCAGGCCGAAGCTGCCGGTGAACGAGCGCTGGTTCGGCGCGAGCTGCGTCGCGAGCCACGTGAAGATCGCGTCGGTGCGCGCGAGCTGCCGCTCGGCGTACGGCGTGCCGTCGATCGCGACGCCGTCGCGCCGCAGGTAGAACAGCTGGATCACCGAGTCGAGCGCGGCGTCGACCGCGTTGACGAGGTTCTGCTCGTGCCATGGATCGCGCGGCGGCGCGAGGTCGCTCCATCCGCGCGTCGTGACCAGCCAGTCGATGATGACGCGCGAGTCGTAGATCGTGCGGCCGTCGACGACCGCGACCGGCACCTTGCGGATCGGCGAGACCTCGCGGAGCTGCGCCTGGCCCGCGTCCGTCGCGGTGTCGATGCGCTCGAGCTCGACGCCGACCTCGGCCGCGACGACACGCACGCGGCGCACGAACGGTGACGTCGTCGTACCGTAGAGCTTCATGCGCGGAAGCGTACACGGTAGGCTCGTGGCGTGGACGTCTACTTGATCCGGCACGCCGAGGCGATCGACGAGACGCTCGAGCTGCGCGATCCGATGCGCCACCTGACGACGCACGGCCGCGTGCAGGCGACGTCGCTCGGCGATCGGCTGCGCTGGCTCGACTGCACGCCGACGGCGATCTGGACGAGCCCGCTCGTCCGCGCCGTGCAGACCGCCGAGCTCGTCGCGACCGCCCTCGAGTCGAAGCTGATCGTCGAGGTGAAGCCGGGTCTCGCACCGGGCGAGCCGTCGCGCGCGATCCTCGCCGCGGTGAAGGCGCTCCCCGCGGACGCGGTCGTGCTGCTCGTCGGTCACGAGCCGGGGATCTCCGCGATCGGGACGCTGCTCCTCGGCGCGGAGCTCGCCGCGCTCGGCAAGGCCGAGGCCGCGAGGATCGCCGAGGGCGAGCTGCGTTACCGCTGCGCGTGGGACGCCGAGGCGCCGAAGCGGTGATTTCGGACGATCGGACGGCGCACCGGCGCGCGTACGAGTACGAGGACGAGGGCAACGCGCTAGAGTGCGGCCGTGCAGCGCGGGACCGATAGCCGTCGCGCCGCCGACGTGCTTCGCGCCGGCGGGCTCGTCGCATTTCCGACCGAGACGGTCTACGGCCTCGGGGCCGACGCGTCGCGCGACGACGCGGCCGCGAAGATCTTCGCGGTCAAGGGCCGGCCGCGAGCACACCCGCTGATCGTGCACCTCGCTCCCGGCGCGACGCTCGACGACTGGGCGATCGACGTCCCCGACGCCGCGCGCCGGCTCGTCGCCGCGGCATGGCCCGGTCCGCTGACCGTGATCCTGCGCCGCGGCCCGAAGGTCGCGCTCGCGACGACGGGCGGCGCGGATACCGTCGGGCTCCGCGTGCCCGCGCATCCGCTCGCGCAGGAGCTGCTCCGCACGTTCGGCGGCGGCGTCGCGGCGCCGAGCGCGAACCGGTTCGGCGGCGTCAGCCCGACGACGGCCGATCACGTCGCGTCCGATCTCGGCGACGAGGTCGACTACATCCTCGACGGTGGCGCGTGCGACGTCGGCGTCGAGTCGACGATCGTCGACCTGTCGCGCGGCGCGCCCGTCCTGCTGCGGCCGGGTGGGATGCCGCGCGAGACGATCGAGGCGATCATCGGACCCCTCGCCGCCGCCGACGCGCACGCACCCGCCGCGCCGGGCACGCTCGCGAGCCACTACGCTCCCCACGCCGAGGTGATCGCCGTCGACCCGCACGAGGTCCCGGCGGCGGTCGCGGCGGCGAGATCGACCGATCGCGTGGTCGCCGTCCTCGCGCCCCGAGCCGCATTCGCCTCGTGGGGGAAGCTCGATGTGCGTGCGTATCCGTTGCCCGACGATCTCGCAGGGATGGCGCACGAGCTCTATGCAGCCCTGCGAGATCTCGATGCGCTCGGCGTCGATGTCGTGATCGCCGCGTTGCCTCCCGCGGTCGGCCTGGGCGAAGCTGTCGGCGACCGTCTCCGCCGAGCGGCGGGACCTCGAGGCGCATGAGCAAACCCAAGGTCGGTATCATCATGGGCTCGCAGAGCGACTGGGCCACGATGAAGCACGCCGCCGACGTGCTCGACGAGCTCGGAGTGCCGTACGAGAAGCAGATCGTGTCGGCGCATCGCACGCCGGACCGGCTGTTCGACTATGCCGAGACCGCCGTCGAGCGCGGCCTCCAGGTGATCATCGCCGGCGCCGGCGGTGCGGCGCACCTGCCGGGCATGACCGCCGCGAAGACGCGCCTGCCGGTGCTCGGCGTGCCGGTGCAGAGCAAGATGCTCGCCGGCATGGACTCGCTCCTGTCGATCGTCCAGATGCCGAAGGGCATTCCGGTCGGCACGCTCGCGATCGGCGATGCCGGCGCGGTCAATGCGGGCCTGCTCGCCGCCGCGATCGTCGCGCTCCACGACAGCGCGGTCGCCGCCAAGCTCGATGTGTATCGCGCGAATCAGACCGCGCGCGTCCTCGGAGATACGCTGACGTGAAGCCGCTCCTGCCCGGTGCCACCGTCGGCGTGCTCGGCGGCGGCCAGCTCGGTCGCATGATGGCGATCGAGGCGCGGCGCATGGGCTACCGCGTCGTCGTGCTCGATCCGAGCCCGCGCTGCCCGACCGCGCAGGTCGCCGACGGCGTCGTCGTCGGTGCACTCGACGATCTCGAGAGCGCGCGTCACCTCGCGAGGCAGGTCGACGTGATCACGCTCGATACCGAGCACGTGCCGGCCGACCTGCTCGCCGAGCTCGAGAAGCTCGTCCCCGTGCGGCCCGGCTCGTCGGTGCTGCGCACGATCAACGCCCGCCAGATCCAGAAGCAGTTCCTCGATCGCCTCGGCCTCCCGCAGGCCCACTGGGCGCCGTCGACCACCCCGCCCGAGCTCGAGGTCGCGCTCGCGCGCCTCGGCCGGCCGGCGATCGTCAAGGTCCGCCGCGCCGGCTACGACGGCAAGGGCCAGGTCCGCGTCGACGAGACCGGCGATGCTGCCGCCGAGCTCGCGAAGCTGCGCGGCGAGCCGTCGGTCGCCGAGGAGCTCGTCCGGTTCAAGCGCGAGATCTCGGTCGTGCTCGCGCGCGGCCTCACCGGCGAGCTGAAGATCTATCCGATCGCCGAGAACGTCCATCGCCGCCACATCCTCCACACGACCCGCGCGCCCGCGCCGATGAAGCCCGCGATGAAGGTCCGCGCCGAGGAGATCGCGATCTCGGTCGCCGAGGCGCTCGACCACGTCGGCGTGATGGCCGTCGAGATGTTCGAGCTCGTCGACGGGCGCCTGCTCGTCAACGAGATCGCGCCGCGCACGCACAACAGCGGCCACTACACGTGGGGGGCCTGCGTCACGTCCCAGTTCGAGCAGCACATCCGCGCCGTCTGCGGCCTGCCGCTCGGCGACCCTCGCCCGACGACCGGTGCGGTCATGGTCAACCTGATCGGCGATCTGTGGCGGACCGGCCAGCCGCCGTGGGGCCACGTCCTCGAGCGCCCCGAGGCGCGCCTGCACCTCTACGGCAAGGACGCACCCGCGCCGGGCCGGAAGATGGGTCACGTCCTGCTGCTCGATGACGATACCGATCGTGCGCTCGTAACTGCCGACCAGCTGATCGCGACGCTGACGCCTACGTGATAATTTCGCAGGCGCGCTAGATGGCGACCCTGGTCTATACGGACGTCGACGGTATCGACCGCTCGTTCGCACTCGGCATCGACCCCGTGATGGTCGGCCGCGCGGCCGACTGCGCCATTCGCAGCGAGGACCCCCGCGTCTCGCGCATGCATGCCCGCTTCTTCCTCGACCAGGGCACGCTGTGGGTCGAGGACCTCGGCAGCTCGAACGGCATCTACGTCGGGCCGCAGAAGATCCAGCGGGCACCGGTGCCCGTCGGCGAGATCGTCCTGATCGGCAGCCTGATGGTCCGGCTGATGCCGCCGAGCGGCACGATGCCGCCGCCGATGGGCCTCCACGGCACGCTCGCGCAGTGGCTCGAGATGGAGCGCAAGGCGCGCGTCGCCGTCGAGGAGGAGCGCAACGCGTTCGCCCAGCGCGTCGGCGAGCTGCACGACGAGATGCGCATCCTGCAGGAGGCGCAGAAGCTCCTCCAGCAGGAGGAGGAGACGCTGCGCGGCGAGCTCGACGACCTGCGCAAGAAGAGCACCGCCGACCTCGAGGCGGTCCGCGTCGACCTCGCGAAGGCGCGCGAGGAGAAGATCGTCGCGACGACCTCGGCCGGCCTCACCGCCGCCGAGAAGCTCGCCGAGTCCGATGCCGAGATCGCGCGCCTCCAGCACGAGCTCGCGGAGGCGAAGGCCGCGTCGACGATCGTCGCGAACAACGCCGAGCCCAAGACGAAGGCGCTCGAGGAGCAGATCGCGCTGCTGACCGCGCGCGCCGAGAAGGCCGAGAAGGATCTCGCCTCGGCGCAGATCCGCTCGCAGGGCGCCGAGCGCAACCTCCAGCACGCCAACATGCTCGCCGCCAAGGGCGAGACCCGGGCGGCCGATCTGCAGGGCAAGCTCGACGAGCTCGCCGCCGACAGGGCCCGGATCGCCGCCGAGCTCGCCGCCTCCCACGAGAAGGTCACGCAGCTCGAGGCGCGCCTCGGTGCCGGCGCCGCGCCGGTCCAGGAGGCCGAGGCCCGCGCATCCAAGCTCGCCGCCGAGCTCGCCGAGCTGCAGCAACAGTACGAGACCACGCGCGGCCGCCTGGCGGAGCTCGAGCAGGCGGTCACGTCGACGAAGGACGAGGTCGCCGCCGCCGAGAAGCGCGCCGACGCCGCCAGGTCCGAGCTCGCCACCGCCGAGCAGCGCGCGAAGTCCGCCGTCACCGCCGAGACCGACAAGCTGACCGCGGCGACCTCCAGGATCGCCGAGCTCGAGGCGCGCCTGCGCCAGGTGTCGACGGCCGAGGCCGAGATCGCAGCCGCGCGCAAGGAGCGCGAGGACTCGCGCGAGAAGACCGCCGGGGCCGAGAAGAAGATCAACGACGCGCTCGCTCGCGCCGAGGAGGCCGAGAACCGCGCCCGCGCCGCCGACACGATGGCCAAGGCGATGGCGAAGGACGTCGCCGAGGCACTGCGCCGCGCGGTCGACGCCGACGGCAAGGCGCGTGCGGTCGCCCGCGAGCTCGATGGCGCGCACAAGCGTGCCGAGGCCGCCGAGAAGCGCGATGCCGAGCGCGCCGCTGCGACCCGCACCGCCGAGGAGCGCGCCGAGGCCGCGGAGGCCAAGCTCGCCGGCGTCGAGAAGGAGCTCACCGACAAGCTGTCGACGCTCGAGAAGGAGCTCGCGGACAAGCTCGCCGCGACCGAGAAGGAGCTCGTCGCGCGTGCCGAGAAGGTCCAGGCGGACCTCAAGGCCCGCGCCGAGCAGCTGACGCGCGAGCTCAACGCCGAGCGTTCGACCGCGATGACGCTCGTCGATCGCAAGACCCAGCTCGAGCGCGAGCTCAACGAGGCGCGCACGACGCTCGCGGGCCTGCAGCATCGCGTCGAGCTCGCCGAGGGCAAGGTCGCCGAGTACGAGGTCACCGTCGAGCAGCTCGAGGACCGGATCCAGGATCTCGAGGCCGGCGTCGCCGTCGAGCAGACCGCCGCCTCGACGTCGCTCCAGGAATGGACCGACAAGATCAAGCGGCTCGAGGATCAGCTCGCCGAGGCGAAGGCCTCGGCCAAGACCGCCACGAAGACCGCGGCCGGTCTCGAGCGGCGGCTCGAGGCCCTCGAGACCGAGG
>JAEWJO010000744.1 GCA_023386455.1 Pseudomonadota bacterium
GGCGCCGGTGATCACGTCGCCGCTGCCGATCGATCGCGTTCCGCTCGCGCTCGAGGTCGTCGTCGAGCTCGTCCCGCGGTCGATCGATCCGGTCGCGGCCAGCGCCCGCGGTCCTCCCGAGAGCACGACGTAGACCCCATCACGTCCGCTGTTCTCTCTCGCTCGAGGACTGCCATGTCTCTTGTCATGCGCGTCGCCGTTGGCGGCGCTGTACTCGCGCTCGCGCTTCCGGCGAGTGCCCATCCCGATCATCCCAGCGGGGATCCGGCCGATCCGACCGGGAACCCCGACGACCTTCCACCGCCCGTGCCGGGCATCGATCCGACGAAGAAGCCGCCGGTTCCTGCATCCGCGCCGACCCTGAAGCTCGACGACGCCGCGATCGAGGCGATGGCGAACGCCGCGGCCGAGGAGACGATCGTCATCGAGGACGACGCGCCGGCCGAGTCCGCATCGTCGGTGCACCTCGATCACGGCACGCTCGCGACGCGCTCGCGCACGCAGATGTCCGACATCCTGCGGCAGGTACCGGGCCTCATGATCTCGCAGCACGCCGGCGGCGGCAAAGCCGACCAGTGGTTCATCCGCGGCTTTGACTGCGATCACGGCACCGACATCGCGGTGTTCGCCGACGGCATCCCCGTGAACATGACGTCGCACGGTCACGGTCAGGGCTACGCCGACACGCACTGGCTGATCCCCGAGACGATCGACGTCGTCGACGTCCACAAGGGGCCGTACGCCGCGCGCTACGGCGACTTCTACACGGCCGGCGCCCTCGAGCTGAAGACGCTCGATTCCCTCGAGGCGACGGGGACCGTGTATCTCTCGGGCGGTGCGCCGCTCGCGAGCGCGCGCGGCTTGCAGGCGCTCGATCGCCGCATGGTCGCGATGGCGAGCCCGAAGCTGCGCGACAAGGACAAGACGTTTCTCGCCGTCGAGATCGGCGAGCAGGACGGTGCCTTCGTCCACCCGCAGGACTTCCAGCGCGGGCTCGCACTCGGCAAGTGGCAGGGCCAGGTCGGTCCTGGCCGGCTGAAGCTCGAGACGAACTGGTACCGCGCGACGTGGAACCAGTCGGGGCAGATCCCGGCGAGCCTCGTCGCGAGCGGCGAGCTCGATCGGTTCGGCGCGATCGATCCGTCGGAGGGCGGCAAGGCGTCGCGCGCGAGCGGCAAGGTCGGCTACGAGCTGCCGGCAGGCGAGGGTGGCTCGGTCCGCATCGCCGGCTACCTGGTCGGCAACCGGCTCGACCTGTTCTCGAACTTCACGCTGTACGCGCGCGACCCGGTGCACGGCGACGAGATCGAGCAGACCGACGCGAGGTACCTGTACGGCCTCGACGGCGCGTACCAGAAGGCGATCCATCGTGACTCGTTCGACGCGCTCGTCACCACCGGCGTGCAGGTGCGCGCCGACGACGTCACGACATCGCTGTGGCACGCCGAGCGGCGCGTCCGCCTCGGTGACTGCTTCGAGACCACGAACCCGTGCAACCGCCACGACAGCTCGATCCGCGACGTCGCGGCGTACGCCGAGGCGAACGTCATCCCGACGCCGTGGCTGCACGTGTTCCCGGGCGTGCGCGTCGATCGCTTCACGTGGGACGTGACCGACCGGGCGATGGCGCTCGCCGATGGCTCGGCGCCGGCCGAGGCCGCGCGGTCGATCGTCAGCCCGAAGCTGTCGGTCGAGCTGCACCCGACGAACCAGATCAACTTCTTCGTGAACTCCGGCGGAGGGTTTCACTCGAACGACGCGCGCGCGGCGGTCGCGATGAACGGCGCGGGCGCGCTCGCCCGGGCATGGGGGGCCGAGGTCGGCGCCCGCGTGAAGCCGTCGAGCACGGCGCGCGTCTCGATGGATGTCTGGTACCTCGGGCTGTCGTCGGAGCAGGTGTGGAGCGGCGACGCCGGCGGCACCGAGGCGTCGGATCCGACGCGGCGGTTCGGCCTCGACATCGAGGGACAGGCGCAGCTGACGCGCTGGCTCGCGATCGATGGCAACGTGACGTGGGCGAAGTCGCGGTTCGTCGCGAACGCCGGCAACGGTGGCGCGATCGCGCTCGCGCCGCGCTGGATGGGCTCCGCGGGTGCGACCGCGACGAGGGGCACGAGCTTCGTGTCGCTGCGCGGCCGCGGCATCAGCGATCGCCCGGGAAGCGAGGACGGCTCGCTCGTCGCCGAGGGGTACGTGATCTTCGACCTCGTCGCCGGCACGAAGCTCGGCGCGTGGGGGGTGAACCTGACGGTCAACAACCTCCTGAACCGCGACTGGCGCGAGGCGCAGTTCGCCGAGGAGTCGCGCGTGTCGCCGACCGCAGACCTCGTCGAGCAGATGCACTTCACGCCGGGGATTCCGCTGACCGCGACCGCCCAGGTCTCGTACACATACTGAAGCCAGCCGCGAGTGCGCGCGGCCGTCCGGACGCTACGGTAGGACCATGGATCGGAGTGACATGCTCGACTTCATGTTCTCGCGCCGCAGCGCCGGGACCCTGGGAGCGCCCGGCCCGACACGCGAGCAGCTCGAGCGCATGCTGCTCGCAGCCGGGACGGTGCCGGACCATGGACGGCTGCGCCCGTTTCGCTTCGCGATCGTCGAGGGCGAGGGTCGCGCGGCATTCGGCGACGCGCTCGCCCGCGCGGCGGCGGAGCGAAAGCCCGACACGTCGGCGAGCAAGCTCGACGGGATCCGCGCGAAGGCATTCCGGTCGCCGACGATCATCGCGCTGATCGCGTCACCGAAGCCCGGCAAGATCGAGAAGTGGGAGCAGCACGCGACCGCGGCGTGCGCGGGCTACGCGATCGTCCTCGCCGCCCACGCGCTCGGCGTCGGCGCGGTCTGGAAGAGCGTGCCGTTCACGCGCGGCCAGGCGCTGACGGAGCTGTTCGGTCTGTCCGAGACCGAGGAGATGCTCGGCTTCATCCACCTCGGCACACCGACGGTTGCCGAGGAACCGACGGCGCGCCCGGCGATCGATCTGCCGGCGCTGACGATCGTGATCGACGACAACGGCACGAGCCGTCTTCGCTGAGCTACGGCTTGATGCCGTCGCGCGCGAGGTCGGCGTCGGTCGCCTCGCTCGCGGTCGTCGTCTTCGGCGCGTCGTACCAGCCGGGATCGCCATCGCCCTTCAGCTTGTCGCGGATCTTCAGGATCGTGAACATGCCGCCCATGTCGATGACGCCGTGCGGACCCTTGCCGCCGACCATCGAGATCGAGTTCTTCGGCTGCGGCATCTGCATCGTCGACATCTCGCCCATGCCGGCGGCGCCCATCGTCATGTAGCCGGGGACGACGCGACCGAGCTTGTTGTCGAGGCCGCGCGTGTCGGCACCGACGAGGTTCGCGGTGGAGTGGCCCATCTGGTTCATCGCGTGATGGGTCATGTGGCAGTGCATCGCCCAGTCGCCGGGGGCGCGCGCCGTGAGCTCGATCGTCCGTGTCGTGCCGACGGGAACGAGCACGGTCGTCTCCGGCACGCGCGCGGACGGTGCGATCGGACCACCGTCGGTGGCGACGACCTCGAACGCGTGGCCATGGAGGTGAACCGGGTGGTGATCCATCGGGCCGAGGTTCGCGAGGCGGATGCGCACGAGGTCGCCGACCTCGGCGACGAGCGGGTCGGTCGCGGGGAATGACTTGCCGTTGAACGTGAGGACGTTGAAGTCGTTCATCGCCATCGGGTCGGGACGCGCCGCGCCGATCGGGATCTTCATCTCGTGCGTCATCAGCACGTAGTCGCGAACGCGGCCGCGCTCCGCTCCCCGTGGATGCACGACGATCATGCCCATCATGCCGAGCGCGATCTGCGTCATCTCGTCGAGGTGCGGGTGGTACATGAACGTGCCCGCGCGGTCGAACACGAACTCGTACTTGAACGTCTTGCCGGGCTCGATCGGCCGCTGCGAGAGGCCCGACACGCCGTCCATGCCGTGCGGCACGAAGATGCCGTGCCAGTGCACGCTCGTCGCCTCGGGCAGGTTGTTCGTGACGTAGATGCGAACGCGATCGCCCTCGACGGCCTCGATCACCGGGCCCGGCGTCGAGCCGTTGTAGCCCCACGCCTCGATGTCGAGGCCGGGCGCGATCGTGTGCTTCACCGGCTCGGCACGCAGGTGATAGACCTTCGCGCCGTTCTTCTGCTGCCACGGCAGGATCGATCCGTTCGGCACGACCAGCTTGCGCGCGCTCTTGCCGCCACGCGGCGGTGGCAGCGTCGCCGGCGGCGTCGCGACCGACGGCTGCGCGAGTGCCTTGCGTCCCGCGAGCGCGGCGGCGCCGGCGGCGAGCGTCGAGGTCAGGAGATTGCGGCGGGTGACGGACATGGACCTCTCCTAGTGGCTCGAGGGTTCCGCGGCGGAGCCGCCGCCCATCGGAATCGGAGCGACCGCGCCGAGCGAGACGCCGCGGCGAAGCGCGAGGACCTCGCTCGTCGCATTCCAGTAGCGGCGGAGCGCGTCGAGATACTGATGCCCGGCCTCGGCGAGCTGGCGGCGCGCGACGATCAGCTCGAACGGGTCGGCGTCCATCGCGTTGTAGTGGAGCAGCGTCTGGTCGACGATCTGCTGGCGCAGTGGCAGCACGACGTCGCGGATGTGACGCGCTTCCTGATACGCGGCGAGCGCGGAGATGCGGGTCGCGCGTGCGTTCGCGCGAAGCTCGACGGCAATCGCGGTCAGCTCGTGCTCGGCGCGCGCGAGGCGGGCGCTTGCACGGGCGCGCTGGCCGGCGCGCTGGTCGAACAGCGGAAAGCCGAACCGCAGCGCGGGGCCGATCTCGACGCCGGCGCCGTGGTTGACGACCGACACGCCCGCGCCGAGGTCGGGCAAGAACGCGCGGAGACCCTCGGCGCCGACGCGCTCGGAGGCACCCTCGACGCTCGAGGTGCCGGACTTCAGATCGAGGCTCGCGGCGACGGCGGCCGTCTCGAGATCGTCCAGCGACGGCGCGGCCGCCGGCAGATCGGGCAGCGTGCCGGTCGCGATCCACTTCGTCTGCTCGCCCGACAGCCCGAGCAACGCGTTGAGCGATTCGCGCGCGACCTCGACGTTGGCCTCGGCGCGGCCGAGGTCGACACGTGCCTGCTCGCGCGCATCACGATCGCGCGCCTGCGCGAGGTCCGACGTGTTGCCGGCATCGTGCATGCGCTCGCGGATCGTCGCGGCCGCATCGGCGGCATCGAACGCCGTGCGCCGGAGCTCGACCTCCTGCTGCGCCGCGATCAGATCGTGAAACGCTGTCTCGACCTTGCCGGCGAGGCGAAGCGCGGTCGCGGTTGCGGTCGCGCGGGCAGCGGCGAGATCGGCGCGAGCCGCCGCGCGCAGGCGCGGTGCGGTGACGAGCCCGATGAAGTTCTGGACGACGTCGAGCTCGACCTCGTACAGGCGATCGCCGTCGGGCGACCTCCCGCCGAATCGCAGGTCGAGACCGACGTCGAGGGGGCCGAGGCCGATCGCCTCGGCGAGCTCGCCGCCGGCGACGCCGAGATCGGCGAGCGCGGCGCGCAGGCGCGGGCTGTTCGCGAGCGCGATCTTCACCGCGTTCTCGCGATCGATCGGCTTTGCGAGCAGCGCGGCAACCTGCGCGTCGGTGCCGTCGACGACAGCCGGCGCACCGAGCCGCTTCGCGAGGTCGGCATCGACCGGGCTTCGCAGATCGCTGCGCGACGGCACGCACGCGCCGATGACGGCGGCGAGCGCAGCGACGAGGAGCGAGGCGCGAGACATCAGTGACCGTGGTGATGATGTGCGGGCGGCGGTGCGTTCTCGCGCGCCTTCGGGACGTCCGTGTAGGTGACGACGCCGGCGCGCAGCGACGGAGGTGGAC
>JAEWJO010000127.1 GCA_023386455.1 Pseudomonadota bacterium
GGTCAGGCGATGCTCGTGCTCGCGAAGGTCAAGCGTGCGACGACCGCGAACGCGCGGGTCCGCGGCGACGTGTTCGGATTCACCGCGGTGACACCGGGCAGGACGCCCGACGGTGCGACGTCGACGCGCGGCGCGCTCGCTCGCCGGTGGGCGAAGCTCCGGCTCGACGATCTGATCGCGGCCGGCAACCTGACGGTGGTCACCGAGCACGCGCTGCGCTACGGCCTCGTCTCGCCGATGACGTCGATGGTCGCGATCGGCGACGAGGTGATCATCGAGGGCGGCGTGAAGCACAGCGTGCCGGTGCCGGTGTCGGTGCCCGAGGGCATGCAGTGGCAGCGCATCCAGCAGCAGATCGTGATCGCCGGCCAGGCGCCGACGATCGACCCGACGTCGACGACGAGCGGCCGCAAGGCCGAAGAGGACAACAAGCCGAAGGTCGACTCGACCTCGAAGCTCGGTCGCGACTACACGCAGAACGTTCCGGTTGGCAGGACGTTCGACGCAGAGGCCGGTGCCGACGACGAGGACGATCGCGCGCCGCGCGGCGAGGCAGCACCGGTGTCGCCGACGGTCGCGCTGGAGATCGATGCCACCAGCTCGGGCGCGTACGTCGACGAGGCCGAGGAGCTCGGCATCCGCGGCACGCGCGGCCGGCGCACCCGGTTCTCGCTGTCGGCGGGCGGCGGTGTGTCGATCGTCAATGGCAACGCGGCGCCGGTCCTGAGCTTCGCCCTGCGCGCCGAGCGCCTGCGCCGGCCGTCGATCGGCGGCGAGGTCGACCTGAAGCTCGTCGATGGCCTGAACGTCGAGGGCAGCGCGCTCGTGACGTTCGGCAAGCGCCTCGTCGACCGGCTCGAGCTGCGCATCGGCGGCGGTGCCTCGCTGACCGGCGACGCGGCGGGCCCGGCGCTCAACGTGACGCTGCGCGCGCGCGTCGTGCCGACGATCGCGACGTTCCTGCGCTACGACGGCGCGCTGCTGCTCCACGGCGGCGGCTACGATGGCCAGAACGCGACCTCGTTCGGCATCGAAGCATCGTTCTGATCCGATTCTCGACGAGCTTCTTGTTCGCGCCGCCGGGGATAGTAAGCTGCCTCCGTGCGTCACATCCGGCTCGTCGTCGAATACGACGGCAGCAAGCTCCACGGCTGGCAGCGCCAGCACAACGCACCGACCGTGCAGCAGCACCTCGAGCAGGCGCTCGCGAGTCTGCTCCAGCACGAGGTCCAGGTCACCGGCGCCTCGCGCACCGATGCCGGCGTCCACGCGCGCGGGCAGGTCGCGAGCTTCCGGACCGAGAGGTCGATCCCGGTGCACGGCGTTCGCCGCGGTCTGAACTCGATCCTGCCGGACGCGATCGCGATTCGCGACGCGAGCGAGGTCGACGAGGAGTTCCATCCGCGGTTCTCGGCGACCGGCAAGCACTACCGCTACACGCTGCTGACGCGCGCCGAGCGATCGCCGCGCTGGCGCGACCGCGCGTGGCATCACCCCGACGCGCTGTCGCTGCCCGCGATGCAGGAGGCGGCGAGGCTCCTCATCGGCGAGCACGACTTCTCGGCGTTCCGGGCCGCGGGCTGTACCGCGCGGACCACGACGCGGCGGGTCGATTCGATCGCGCTGACCCGTCCGGAGCTCGGCATCGTCGAGGTCGATATCCGCGGAAATGCGTTCCTGCGGCAGATGGTGCGCATCCTCGTCGGGACCCTGACCGAGGTGGGCACCGGCAGGCGCCCTGCGCCCCAAGTGGCGGAGATCCTTGCAGGGAAGGACCGGACGAAGGCCGGCATCACCGCCCCGGCGCACGGCCTGGAGCTGATGGAGGTCCGCTATGACGGCGTCCGGCCCGGGCCCCGGGGCCTGGAAGTGTAAGATGCTGCCGCGACTCGCGTTGAGGGAGTGTCGGTGGCCTCCGAACCAGCCACAGCGGTAGAGCTCGAAGAAGAGCAACGCCAGGTCGAGGAGGCCCAAGCCGGCAACCTCGACGCCATGCGACCTATCCTCGAACGCTACGCTCAGCCGCTCTACGGCACGGTGATCTTGCCGCGCCTGGGCGACACCGCGTCCGCGGAGGAGGTCCTGCGCGACACGCTCGCGACCGCGGTCGAGAAGATCCGGCGGTTCACGTGGCAGGGCAAGTCGATCTACCCGTGGCTGCGGCAGATCGCGATCAACAAGGTCTACGACGTGCACCGCCAGTCGAAGCGGTCGCGTCGCCTCGCCGACGCGATGGTGCACGAGGTGCCGCTCGAGACCGATCCCGAGACGCACGCCGACGCGCAGCTCATGGCCGATCAGGAGCGGGCCGCGCATCGCACGCGGATCGACGACGCGCTCGGTTCGATCGCCGAGCGCTATCGCCAGGCGATCGAGCTGCGCCTGATCCAGGAGCTGCCGCGCGAGGACTGCGCGAAGAAGCTCGGCGTCACGATCGGCACGTTCGACGTGCTCCTTTTCCGCGCGGTTCGCGCCTTCCGCAAGCAGTTCGGCGACCGTGCCGAGTCAGGAGAGACCGATGGCGAGTGATGACGATGACATCCTGACCGGTCCGGTGCCGAAGCCGGAGGCAGAGCCGTCGCAGAGCGAGCGCATGCACGCGAAGACGTTCGGCGAGCTCGTCGACAAGACGCTCGCGGGCCGCACACCGCCGGCGATGAGTGCCGACGATCGCGCGCTGCTCGAGGTCGCGACGGTGATCCGCGCGGCGAGCGGCAACGTCGAGCTGGCCGCGGCGCGCCGCCGCTCGCTCGTCGAGGATGCGCTCCGCCAGGCGATCGGAGGCACGGGCGCGCAGGTCAGCGGCTCCGCCGTGCCGATCACGCGCGGCCGCGCCCGCCGCGTCACGCCGTGGGCGATCGCGGCCGGCTCGACGCTCGTGGCCGCTGCCGCGATCCTGATGCTGTGGCTGCGTGCGCCGGAGAAGCTGCGGCCGGTCGAGCCGCAGGCGAGCGTGCCGGCCGAGTGGAAGTCGCGGCCGACCGATCCGCTGTTCGGTCCGATCGCGCGCGAGAGCGCGGGCGACGCGACCACGCGTATCGACGCGATCTTCGCCGATCGCCTCGACGGCTATCGCGAGCGCCGTCTGGCTCGCGGGAGGAAGCCATGAAGAACCCGGCAAAGCTGTTCGCCGTGCTGATGCTCGTCGTCGTGAGCGGCGTCACGGGCGCGACGATGGTGTCGTGCTCGGGCGAGAAGCCGGAGGCGCCGCCGACGACGCGGATCGCCGAGCCGACCGACGTCATCGATCAGGACCTGATGATCGCGCTGTCGAAGGCGAAGAATTTTCATCACAAGGCGCGGGTCTACATGAGCGATGGCAAGCTCGCCGAAGCGACCGCGTCGGTCCGCGAGATCCTCTCGCTCAAGTTCCCCGCCGGAGCGCCCGAGGCCGAGGACGTCCGCAACGACGCGCGCGCGCTGCTCGCGAAGCTGCTCGTCGGCCAGAACCAGCTCGAGGAAGCGATGAGGGTCGTGCAGGAAGGCATCGCGCAGAGCCAGCGCGAGAGCTTCTTCGTCGCGAACCTCTACACGGTGAAGGGCGAGATCCACGAGGCGCGCGCGGCGCTGCTCGACGGCAGCGATCCGGCGCAGAAGCAGAAGATCGTCGAGGAGAAGCACGCGGCGATCGACGCGTACGACAAGTCGAACTCGATCAACTCGACGCTCCAGGACAAGCTCATGGGGGCGCCGTGAGGACCGCGCAGCTCGCCGTCGTCCTCCTGCTCGCGATCTGGATCGCGTCCGCCTGCGGTGGACCGCAGCGCATCCCGGTCGATCCGCGAAAGAACGACATCACCGCGTTGTGGACGCAGATCCGCGACTGGCGCCGCGAGGCCGGCTTGCCTGTCGAGCCGCGCCGCGAGGACGTGCTCCAGGTCATCGGGACGCCGGTGCGCGAGGTCCAGCGCGTGTGCACGGCGGACCACCAGGTGCCGCAGACCTGTGGCGACGTGTGCAGCCTCGCGGACGCGATCTGCGATAACGCCGAGCAGATCTGCATCCTCGCCGACGAGCTCGGCAAGCAGGACACCTGGGCGCACGACAAGTGCTCGAGCGCGAAGGCGTCGTGTCGCGACGCGAAGAAGAAGTGCTGCGGATGCAGCGAGCCGAAGACGACGAACCCGGGCTCGACCGCGAAGGCGCCCGCACCGAAGTCGTCGCCGTCTCCTGCGCCCACCGGAGCCGCCGCGCCATGACCGGCAAGCTGCTCGCGGCCGCCGGCTGCATGTTCGTCGTCGCGTGTGCGATGGGCGGGAGGAAACCGGCGACGGCGCCGCCGGCCTCGACCGGTAGCGCCAGCGCCGAGCCGGGCGAGGTGATGGGGATCGACAAGAAGGCCGAGCTGAATCGCCTCTACGACGACATCGAGGCGCAACGCATGCAGGCCGGGTGGGCGGAACCGGCGCCGTTCTCGTGCGAGGGCGATGCCTGCGGCAGGCCGACGCCGCAGGCGCTCCAGCCGCACCCGACGAAGGCGACCGACGCCGCGTGCAAGCCGTCGAACAGCGACACCTGCAACACGAGCTGCACGCTCGCCGACTCGATCTGCAAGAACGCCGACCGGATCTGCGAGCTCGCCGCCGAGCTCGCGCCCGACAACGACGCCGCGGCGAAGTGCGAGAAGGCGACGACGACGTGCACGAAGTCGCACGACTCGTGCTGTAGCTGTCTCTGACCTCCTCGGCGTCCGGGGAACCGGTGGATACCGCAGTTGCGCTGGTGCCTGGCAACCCGGCCACGGGCGTGGCGATCGGCAGCTGGCTCCTCGAGTAGCCGGCTTGCGCGTCGAGGACTTGCGCGGCGCGCGCCGAGGATCGGTGCTTGCACACGGCGCGGGGCGTGAAGCTCGTCCGTCTCCTCGCACTCTCCACGCTACTTGCCTCGTGCGCGTCCGACTCGATGCCGGTCGAGGACGAGCCGGCCGGCGGCGACCTCGGCCTCGGCGACGTGTCCGCCGACGACATGAAGGCCGACGGCAACTGGGGCGCCGCGCTCACCTGCAAGCCGGTCCCGAACCTGCCGCAGCTCGTGAACCCGAAGATCACGCTCTCGATCGACGGCCTGACGCTCCATCTCACCGACGACACCGGCTTCGACAAGGTGTTCCCGGTCGGCCCGGGCCAGATCGAGACCGATCCGACCAGCGGCGAGCTCGGCGAGTCGCACTCGTACTATCCGATCGCCTCGACCGGCCGCCGCGACTTCGTCATCACACCGTCGAGCATCCAGCCGTGCAAGACGTGGTGGACCGATCCGGACACCGGCGCGAAGTCGCCCGTGTTCGCCGGCCTGCCGTTCATGAGCTTCTACGGCAACTACGCGATCCACGGTCCGATCGACAACTACCGCGCGACGAACGGCGGCGCGCTCCGCCGCGGCTACGTCTCGCACGGCTGCTTCCGCATGGAGGCCGCCGACGTGCTCGAGGTCTACGCGCGCATCAAGGGCGTCGCGAAGGTGCCCGTCCACCTCCAGCGCGAGCCGGAGCGGCGCGCCGACGGCAGCAAGGTCGACGTCCAGACGCCGTGGATCGGCACCGCGTGTAGCGCCGACAGCGAGTGCTCGTTCACGAACGGGTTCTGCGCGAAGAACGCGTACAGCCAGCGCGGCTTCTGCAGCGCGCGCTGCACGTCGTACTGCGCCGACAAGGCAGGCCAGCCGTCGACGTTCTGCGTCGCCGACCCGGCTGCCGCGGGCAAGGGCATGTGCGTCGCGAAGGCGCAGTCGACGAACTACGAGTGCCGGCCGTACGATCACTTCGTCGCCGCGACGCTGCCGCGCTTGAACCAGCCGAGCGTCACCGCGAGCGTGTGCAAGCCCGGCTCGCGCGGCTGGGTCGGCGATCACTGCCTGACGAACACGGACTGCGGCTCCGGTACCTCGTGCCGTGGCGCGACCGCCGAGAAGCCGGGCATCTGCACGATGGAGTGCTCGCGCTTCTGTGCCGATCAGCCGGGCTATGCGGACACGTTTTGCGCGGCCGCACCGTCGGTCGGAGCCGGCGGCTCGTGCCTGCGCCAGTGCACGCCGAACAGCAACGCCGCCGAGTGCCCGAGCGACTCGACGTGCATGGCGCTGCCGCGCTTCGGCTCGACGCCGACGGTGTCGAAGTCGGTCTGCGTCCCGCGCTAAGGTTAGCTGATCGGCACGGAGATCCGCGCCGTCGTCCCCTCACCGACCTCGCTGGTGACGGAGACCCCGCCGCCATGCGCGTCGACGATGCGCTTCACGAGCGTGAGGCCGAGGCCGACGCCACCGGTCGCGCGAGAACGGCTGCGCTCGCTGCGCCAGAACGGATCGAACATGTGCTCCTGCTCGTCGGGAGACAGGCCGATGCCGCGATCGGCGATCTCGAACACGACCGCGTCGCCTGCGCGCGCGACCGCGAGGCCGATCGGCGAGGTGCCGTCCGGCGTGTACTTGTGCGCGTTGACGAGCAGGTTATCGATCACGCGCCGGAACAGGACCGCGTCGACCTCGATCTCCGGCAGGTCCGGCGCGATCGACACGTCGAGCGGACGCTCCGGGTGGCGCGCGGCCATTCGCTCGGCGGCCGCCGTCGCGATCACCTCCGGCGCGAGGCGCGTGCGGCGCAGCGGCAGCGAGGTGCCGGGACCGCCGACCTCGAAGCGCATCGCGGTGAGGATGTCGTCGACGATCTTCTCGAGCTCGGCGACGTCGACGGCGATCTCGGTGAGCGACGCGCGCGCCCGCTCGGAGTTGCCTTCGCTCGCGAGGTCGAGCGCGACGCCGATGCGCGCGAGCGGCGTGCGCAGCTCGTGGGCGACGTTCGCGAGCAGCTCCTTCTCGGACACGAGCAGGCGCTCGATCCGGACGGCCATGTCATCGAACCGGTGACCGAGCTCGCCGATCTCGTCGGCGCGATCGAGGCGGCTGCGCACCGCGAGGTCGCCTGCACCGAGCGCGTTGACGGTCCTCGTCAGCTGGCGGATCGGTCGCACGATCCAGCGCGCCGTGATCAGCGCCCCGAGCGCGAGGATCGCGGCGGAACAGACGAGCGTCAGCAGTGGACCGAACGTCGGGGGCCCGTGCGGCGGCCCGGGAGGGGGACCGTGCGCGGTGTGGCCGTGCGGGCCGTGCGGCGCGGTGAACCACCAGATCACGACCGCGACGATCGCGAGGAGCAGGATCTGCAGCGCGGCGATCGCGACGAGGCGGGCGGCGAGCGAGCGCGCCGGTTTCACGACTCACCGGGCGTCAGCATGTAGCCGACGCCGCGGATCGTCTTGATCATCCGCGGACTCTTCGGGTCGTCCTCGAGCTTCGCCCGGACGCGCGACACGACGACGTCGATCGATCGGTCGAACGCCTCCTCGGAGGAGCCGTGGAGCAGCTGCAGCAGTTGCTCGCGATCGAGGACGCGGCCGGGCCGCTTCGCGAGCGCGTGGAGCAGCGTGAACTCGTTCGTGGTCAGCGCGATCGGCGCGCCGCGCAGCGAGGCCTCCATCGTCGTCGCATCGATCATGAGCGGACCGAGCTCGATCCGCTCGATCTTCGGGCCGACCTCGCCGCGCCCGCGCCGCGCCTGCGCCCGGATCCGCGCGAGCAGCTCGCGAGACTGGAACGGCTTCGAGACGTAGTCGTCGGCGCCACCCTCGAGGCCGAGGACCCGATCGGCTTCCTCGCCGCGGGCGGTGACCATGATGATCGGCGTCGCCGATCGACTGCGCAGCTGGCGGCAGACCTCGATGCCGTCGAGGCCGGGCAGCATCAGGTCGAGCAACACGACGTCGGGACGGATCTTCAGGATCTCGGCGATCGCGAGATCCCCGCGCGGGACCAGATGAACCTCGAGTCCGTGGGACATCAGATATTCCAGGGTCAGCCGCGCGAGGCGCTCGTCATCCTCGACGTAGAGGACCCGGATCGCATCCGTGCGAGTCACGTGCGCAGTATTCCATCTCCGCGGGATGCTGGCGCGCCATGAAATACGGCGAAACACCGTCTCCGCGACGACGTCGGCAAGATCCGCAGCGCAGTCGGCTTGCACCCGGAACCACTCGGCAACGCCGACGCGCTATCGTCGCGACGTGCCTGGCCGGATCGCGTGGGTCGCTGCCGCGAGCGTGATGCTCGCGACCAGCGCCGCCTCGGCCGAGGCGCCGATCGTGGGCGGGCGCACACCGCGATCGATCGGCCGGGCAGGGACGGGAACCACGTCGGACGACGGCGCCGGCGCGCTGACCGCAAACCCTGCGGCGATCGCGCGCCGGGACGCCGCACGCATGCAGCTCGGCGTCGCGTTCGTCGACGACGAGATCTACTACCTGAGCTCCGCGAGCGCGCCCGCCGCACGCGACCAGTCGAGCTCGCGGCTCGTGCCGCTCGTCGGGATCGAGGGCGCCGTCGGCAACTGGCTGCTCGGCGCCGCATTCATCACGAGCGCGCGCAGCGAGCGCCAGTTCCGTCGCCCGGCGCGCATTCCCGCGAACGAGCTCGGCAACGCCTTCGAGTATCGCTACGCCGGCCTCGCTGGCTCGCTCCGCCGCGACACGGTCGTGCTCGGCATCGCGCGCCGCGTGACCGACGTCGTCGCGATCGGGTTCTCTGCCGGCGCGTCGCGCGTCGCGCTCAGCGAGTCGCGGCGGCTGTGGGCCGGCGACGTGTCGCGCGTCGATCGCACGTCGATGGTGGCCGAGCATGCCGGCGATCCCGCGCAGGACATCGAGGTCGCGTTCGCGGCCGCCGATCTCGCGACTCCGACCGCGATGGTCGGCGTCCTCGTCGCGCCGGAGGACTCGCGCGTCGAGCTCTCAGCGTCGCTCGGCTGGTCGGCTGCCGCGCACCTCGAGGGCGATGTCGGCGCCGCCGCCGTTCCGCAGATGAGCAACATGACCGCACCGATCCAGCCGCGGGTCGCCGCCGACGCGAGCGCGCGCATCGAGCTGCAGCAACCGATCTCGCTGCGCACCGGCGCGCGCTGGCTCGGCGAGCGCTGGATCGCCGAGGTCGGGGCGGACCTGTGGGTGATGCCGCGAGGCTCGGCGGCACCGCGCTGGCAAATCAAAGGTGTCCGCCTCGTCGACACCACGACGATCGGCTCGCCGCGCGAGGCCGCGCTCGACGACCTGCCGTCGCGGATCTCGGCGCGCACGCACGGTGCGATCCGCGGCGCGCTCGACGTCGAGCTGATCCCCGGATTTCTGTGGGCGACCGGCGGCTACGCGTTCATGAGCGGCGGCACGGCACGGTCGCGGCTGTCGCCGACGTTTGGCGATCTCGGCGGCCACACGATGGCGCTCGGCCTCGAGGGCAACGCCGGCGGCTTCACGATCACGCTCGGCTGGGCCCGGAGCTGGTCGATCAAGGAGCCCGAGCCGGTCAGCCGGTGGCAGCTCGATAACCCGTTCGGGACGGGCGACGGGATGGTCCCCCCGGGGACCTACGACGGGTCGACCGACATGATCGGGCTCTCCGTCGACGCGGAGCTGTTCGCCCCGGATTGACGCGGTCGGCTAGAGACTGCCGAGCAGGGCGATCGCGACGAGCATCAGGTGACCGGCGATGAACAGCCGCGCGTTTCGCATGAGCGGCATTAATGCACGGCCCGAGCCGCGCTCAACCCCGCGAGACTCGCAGTGGTTGACCGGCTGAGAACCGGCAACCGCGCTGGCCAGGCAACAGGCCTCATCCGGGGGACACCCCCGGATCCCCCCGGGAGGCCTGTCGGCCCTCCCGGCAGCGACTTCTTGGCCGGGGTCTTCTTGACCGGGCCCGTCGCGTCGGCGGTCTTCTTCTTCGAATCGTCGCCGATCGAGTCGTCGAGCTCGACGAATCCGCCGTAGACGCCGCCGATCGCGGCACCGAGGATCGGCGGCCAGTAGATCGCGTCGTAGCCGGCGATCATCAGGGTGCCCGGCTCGGGTCCCCAGGCCCTTGCGACGATCGCGTACAGACCGCAACCGACCCCGAATCCGAAGGCGGCCTTCAGGATTGCGATGATGTTCGTCTGGTTCTTGTCCCGTAGCAGCGCCCACAGCGGACGCCCCACGAACAGGCCCACCAGCGCGCCGATCAGACCCATCGTCAGCCAGGCATTGCTGAAGCCGGTGGCGTCAAACAACGCGACCGCGCCGTAGCCGACCGCGCCGCCGATGACCGCACCCTTCAGAAGTCCGACGAGGAGCTTGACCACATATCAAGCATGACGAGGAAGCCACGCATCGGCAAGGCCGATCGGCGCGCGGATCGCCTTCAGCGCGTGCGCGAGGTTGGCCACGCTGTGAGTGACTTAGAGCGCGGCCGTCGGAGCACCGACCACGGCGGGCGTGGGCGAGGCAACAGGTGCGCTGGGCACGGCAGCAGGCGCGACAGGTGCGACCGCGGCGGCCGCGAGCTGGCCGTCGAGCTTTGCCACCTCGGACTTGAACGCGGCGAGGTCGCCCCGCGCGAGCGAGCGGCCGCGGATCGGTGCGAGCTTCGTCGGATCGATGTACTGGCCGTTCTTGCGCACGCCGAAGTGGAGGTGTGGTCCGGTCGAGAGGCCCGTCGTGCCGACGTAGCCGATCACGGTCTTGGCCTCGATGCGCTGGCCGACCTTGATGCTCGCGAACTTCGACAGGTGCATGTACGCGGTCTCGATCCCGCTGTCGTGGCGGATGATGACGAGGTTGCCGGCGCCGCCGCTCGGCGCACGCACGACGACGGTGCCCGGCGCCGCCGCCCACACCGGCGTCCCGACGGGAGCCGCGTAGTCGATGCCGAGGTGCGCGCGCACCGTATGCAGCACGGGGTGCATGCGCCTGCGATCGAACCCGCTCGAGACGCGCACGAACTTGAGCGGCGTCTTCAGCATGCCGCGCTCGCTCGATTCACCCTTGCCGTCGTAGTACTTGCCGTTCCAGAAGTACGTCTGGAACGTGCCGGCCTTGCCGCGGTACTCGGCGGCGAGGATGCGGCCGTAGCCGAGGAACATGCTCGTGCCATCCGCTGCGAGCTTCTTCTCGACGACGATCCGGAACGTGTCGCCATCCTGCGTGTCGTTGAAGAAGTCGATGTCGTACGCGAACACGTCGACGAAGAACCCGACGAGCGCCGGGGACTCGCCGGCGTCCTTGATCGCGGCGTAGAGCGAGCTGTCGATCGTACCGCCGAGCGACTTGATCTCGATCTTCGTCTGCGTGTTGTCGTTGATTCCCTCGAGCTCGCCGCTCGCCGCTCGCTCGGAGCGGACGCGCTGCGCCTTCGACAGCTCGAGCTCGAACAGCTTCACGCGGCCGTCGGGACCGCGATCGATCTTGAACGGCTGGCCGGGACGGATCGTCTTGAAGTCGAGCACGCCCGACAGCGAGCGAATCACCTCGTCGGCCTCGGAGGCCGAGAGGCCCGCCTTCTTGAGCACCTTGCCGAGCGTCTCGCCCTTGCCGACCTTGCCCTCGATCGTGCCCGGTGGGCCGACCGGCGTCGCGGAGGTCTCGGCCGGGACCGCATTCGACAGCGGCTGCGACGGCATCGTCATCGACGGCTGCGCGGCCTCCGCCTTCTCCTTGATCGCCTTGACGCTCGTCTTCTTGTCCCAGACGAACACGTAGAGGTTCACAAGCACGAGCGCGCCAAGGATCAGCACAACCCACGCGCCGCTGCGCTTGGCGGGTTGAACGCCGAGCGAGGGGTAGGCTGCCCTTTTCTTGCGCGGGGACGTGCGTCTGCGGACCATGGGCGCTGAAGAGGCCCAGCAATATCACGCCTCTTGGTACGGGACCAACTATCGAAATTCGGAGAGCCCTCTCCCCCATGGCAACCAACCCAGGCGATCTGCCACCTCGCGAGCAGCTGGAACTTTTCTCCCAGTCGGGGCAAGGTGCGGCGGGAATCGCAACGTTCGACGACGAAGACGAATACATGGCCAAGAAGTCCGACAAGAAAGCCGGGTCCAAGGCCGAGGCGAAGGCCCCGGCCAAGACGAAGAAGGCCGCCAAAGGTGAGGGCGGAAAGGGCGGCGGAGGCGGTGGGGGGACCGGCGGTGGCGGTGCGGGTGCACCCGGCATGTCCGATACCTCGCTCGAGGCCGAGGCCCGCCGTCGATACCTGAATTACGCGCTCTCGGTCATCACGTCGCGCGCGCTCCCGGATGTCCGCGACGGCCTGAAGCCGGTGCAGCGCCGCATCCTCTACGCGATGCTGAACGATCAGCATCTCCGTCCCGACGCGAAGCACCGCAAGAGCGCGACCGTCGTCGGTGCCGTGCTCGGTAAGTACCACCCGCACGGCGACTCCTCCGTCTACGACGCCATGGTCCGCATGGCCCAGGACTGGGCGCTGCGTGTGCCGCTCGTCGACGGCTCCGGCAACTTCGGCTCGCTCGACGGCGACGAGGCCGCCGCCTATCGCTACACCGAGTGTCGCCTCGCCCCCGCCGCGATGGAGCTGCTCCGCGAGCTCGACTTCGAGACGGTCGAGATGCGCGCGAACTTCGACGGCACGACCGAGGAGCCGACGGTGCTCCCGGCGCGGTTCCCGAACCTGCTCGTCAACGGCTCGACCGGCATCGCGGTCGGCATGGCGACGAACATCCCGCCGCACAACCTGCGCGAGATCGTCGACGCGCTGCTCGCGCTGTCGAAGGACCGCAAGATCGAGCACGTCGCGCTGATGAAGCACATCAACGGTCCGGACTTCCCGACCGGCGGCCAGATGCTGAACAGCAAGGTCGAGCTGCGCCAGATCTACAAGGACGGCGCCGGCGCGATCCGCGTGCGCGGCGAGTACAAGCTCGAGGAGAAGAAGCGCGGCGGCACGGACATCGTCATCACGTCGATCCCGTACACGCTGACAAAGGCGGACGTCGTCCAGAAGATCGCCGACGTCATCATCTCCCGCAAGCTGCCGTACCTGCTCGACGTGCGCGACGAGTCGACGACCGACGTTCGCATCGTCCTCGAGATCAAGAAGGACGCCGATCCGAACCTCGTGATGGGCTACCTCTACAAGCACACCCCGCTGCAGTCGAGCTTCCACGTGAACCTCACGTGCCTCGTGCCGCCGGAGCTGATGGACGACGGCAGCGTGCCGACCGGCGCGCCGCCGCAGCCGAAGAAGTGCGGCATCAAGGAGATGCTCGAGCACTTCCTCGACTTCCGCATCATCACGACGACGCGGCGCTTCGAGTACCAGCTGGCTCAGCTGAAGAAGCGCATCCACATCCTCGAAGGTTTCGTCACGATCTTCGACGCCCTCGACGAGCTGATCAAGATCATCCGCGCGAGCGACGGCAAGGTCGACGCCGCCGGCAAGATCATGAAGCGGTTCAAGCTCGACGACATCCAGACGGATGCGATCCTCGAGCTGAAGCTCTACAAGCTCGCCAAGCTCGAGATCAACGTCATCCGCGAGGAGCTCGAGGAGAAGGCCACCGAGGCCAAGCGCATCCAGAAGATCCTCAACAGCGAGGAGAAGCTCGAGGACGTCGTTCGCGGCGAGCTCGAGGAGGTCGCGAAGGAGCTCGGCACGCCGCGCAGGACGAAGACCGGCGGCGCATCGGACGAGCAGGAGTTCGACGCCGACGCGTTCATCATCGACGAGGACGCGCACGTCGTCGTCACGCGCGACGGCTGGATCAAGCGCGTCCGCGAGCTGAAGGATCCGAACCAGACGCGCACCCGCGACGGCGACGCGGTCACCTACGTCCTGCCCGGCTCGACGAAGGAGAAGGTCATCTTCTTCACGAATCGCGGCTCGGCGTACGTCATCAAGATCAACGACATCCTGCCGACGACCGGCTACGGCGACCCGGCGCAGAAGTACTTCAAGTTCGGCGACGGCGAGATGATCGTCTCGGCGATGACGCTCGATCCGCGGGCGATGGTCCCGCCGACCATGCTCGCGGTCTCGCGCCACGGCTTCGGCCTGCGGTTCGCGACCGCACAGCACTCCGAGATCACGACGAAGGCCGGCCGGCGCTACGCCAAGCCGAAGGACGGCGACGAGATCATCGGCGTCGTGCCGTGCAACGACGGCGACATCGTCGTCGCGGCGACGCGCGACGGCCACGTGCTGCACGTCAAGGCCGACGAGATCGCGAAGCTCGAGGGTGCCGGCCGCGGCGTCACGCTGATCAAGACGGCCGAGGACGACATCGTCATCGGCTTCATCGCGGGTCGCAAGGCCGACACGATGACGATCGAGAGCGAGAAGAGCGGCAAGAAGTTCGAGCTCCACGCCGATCCGAAGGAAGTCGGATCGCGCGGCGGAAAGGGTCACCAGCTGATGAAGCGGGTGACGTTCAAGGTGCTCGAGAAGCCCGTCACCATTCAGCCCCTGGCGAACGCCGAGGGTAGCCCCGGAGTGAACTGATCATGGCGCAGGCATCCAAGTACACCGGCGACGAGATCCAGGTACTCGAGGGTCTCGATCCCGTCCGCAAGCGCCCGGGCATGTACATCGGTGGCACCGGCAAGGACGGCTACCACCACCTGCTCTGGGAGATCGTCGACAACTCGATCGACGAGGTGATCAACAAGCACGCGTCGAAGGTGGAGGTCACGCTCCACAAGAACGGCAAGAGCGCGACGGTCGAGGACAACGGTCGCGGCATCCCCGTCGACACGATGTCGAAGTTCAAGAAGTCGGCGCTCGAGGTCATCTTCACGACGCTCCACTCGGGCGGCAAGTTCGAGCGCGGCAAGAGCTACGCGGTATCCGGCGGTCTGCACGGCGTCGGCTCGGCCGTCGTCAACGCGCTGTCGAGCGAGCTCGTCGCGACCGTCAAGCGCGACGGCGAGCGCTTCGAGATGACGTTCGCCCGCGGCGAGGCCAAGGGCAAGCTGAAGAAGCTCGGCGCGGCGCGCGGCACCGGCACGACGATCACGTTCCATCCCGACGACGAGGTGTTCGGCGGCAAGCTGTCGTTCGACGCCGACCTCATCGCGGAGCGTCTCGAGGCGAAGAGCTACCTCCACGGCGGCCTCGAGATCGTCTTCCACGACGAGACGAAGTCGCCGGTCGCGACGCATACGTTCGTCCACCCGCAGGGCATCGCGGAGTTCCTGCCGAAGCTCGTCGCCGACCGCAACAAGACCCCGGTGCCGGTCAACGGCGCCGTGTTCTACATGGAGAAGAAGGACGAGGAGGCGCGGCTCGGCATCGAGCTCGCGCTCCAGTGGACGGAGGCGACCGACGACCTCATCAAGTCGTACGTCAACTCGGTCCCGACGCCCGACGGCGGAACACACGACGCCGGCCTGCGCTCGGCGATCGTCAAGGCCGTCCGCAACTACATCGCGACGCACAAGCTCGATCCGAAGGGCGTGACGCTGACTGCCGAGGATATCCGCGAGGGTGTCGTCGCGGTCCTCTCGACCTACGTCCACGACCCGCAGTTCCAGAGCCAGACGAAGAACCGGCTCAACAACCCCGAGGTCGCGGGCCAGGTCGAGGCGCTCGTGCGGCCGGCGCTCGAGAACTATCTCAACGCGAACCCGAACTGGGGCCAGGCGGTCGTCGCCCGCACGATCATCTCGGCGCGCGCGCGCGAGGCATCGCGTGCGGCGCAGCAGGTGACGCGCAAGACGGCGATCAGCCACCGGCTGAACCTGCCGGGCAAGCTCGCCGACTGCTCGTCGACGGATCCGAACGAGAGCGAGCTGTTCATCGTCGAGGGCGAGTCGGCCGGTGGCTCGGCAAAGCAGGGCCGCGATCGCAAGACGCAGGCGATCCTGCCGCTGCGCGGCAAGGTCCTCAACGCCGAGCAGGCGAGCGGCCAGAAGGTGCTCGCGAACAAGGAGCTGCAGGACATCGTCAGTGCGCTCGGCTGCGGCATGGGCGAGGCGATGGATCTCGGCAAGCTGCGGTACGGCAAGATCTTCCTGATGATGGATGCCGACTCCGACGGTCACCACATCGCGACGCTCCTGATGACGTTCTTCTTCCGCCACATGCGGCCGCTGATCGATCAGGGTCACCTGTTCCTCGCGCAGCCGCCGCTCTATCGCATCGACATCGGCCGCCAGTCGTTCTGGGCGCTCGACGATCTCCACAAGGAGCGCCTGCTCAAGGCGAACGCGAAGGCGAACTCGAACCCGAGCATCACCCGGTTCAAGGGCCTCGGCGAGATGAACCCCGACACGCTGAAGCAGACGACGCTCGATCCGAAGACGCGGCAGGCACTGCGCGTCACCGTGAAGGACGGCGAGCAGCTCCTGACCGACCAGGTCATCTCGGACCTGATGGGCAAGGATGTCGCCGCGCGCTTCAAGCTGATCACCGAGAACGCCGCCGAGATCGGCGAGCTCGACGTCTGAGCGTTCTTCGTCGCGGCGACTTGCGACCTACAGCGGTCTGCACGCAGCGTGCAGCGCATGGCTCGAACCTTCGTGTTGGTGGTCTTCCTGGCGGCGTGTGGTGGTGACTCGAGCTGCCGGCCGACTGCATGGGCGTGATCGTCGCCGGACGCACGGCGCCCGCCTCGAGCCCGTGGTCGGAGCTCGCTGCCGAGGTCGTCCAGTCGTCGCAGTCCGAGTGACGGCGACGCGGCCGCGGTGCAACGCGCGGCCTCGGGGTAAGCTGACCGGGTGACGGTGAGGCGAGTCCTCCTGGCAGCCGGGGCGCTGTTCGCGCTCTGGCTGACGGTGCTCGCGATCCTGTCGATCGTCGTCGGCGATCGGCAGGAGCGGCAGACGCGCGAGCGGCTCGCCGAGTCGCTCCAGGCGACCGTCACCGTGGCAGACAGCGACCTCGCGCTCGTTCGCGGGCACCTCACGATCGACAGGCTCGCGATCCGGCGCGACGACCTCGTCGGCCACCTCGCGATCGACGTCGAGTCGGTGCGATGCGAGCTCGCGCCGCTCGGGCTTGCGCTGTTCGACCACGGCTGCAAGGAGCTCGCGATCCGCGCGCCGCGGCTCGAGGTCTCGACGGCAGCGCTGTTCCGCGTGAACCCGCCGAAGCGCACGCCGATCCACACCGACCGCGTCGTGATCGACCAGGCCGTGCTCGTGTTCCTGCCGAGTGCGTTCGTCCCGAACCTCGGCCGCATCGAGATCTCGATCGACCACGCCGTCGCCGGACCGACGGTGATGCGCACGCCGCTGTCGTGGCTGTTCGCGCTCGAGGAGCTGCGCGCGCGCTTCGCGCTGCCCGCCGGGATCACGCTGCAGCTCGACTACCGCGGCGGCATGCTCACCGTCGCCGGCTCCCTGCTCGGCAGCTCGCCGGTGACGCTGCCGGTCCAGCTACCGGTCGCCGAGACAGCGCGCGACGCGCACGAGGAGGTCCAGCTGCTCGTCCGCCTCGGCAAGGACATCGCCGAGCGCGTCGTCGCGAAGCGGGCCGAGGACTGGCTGCGCTCGAAGCTGTCGCCGTAGTGTTCAGCCGCGATACGAGTCGTCCTGCTCGACCTTCGACAGCACCCAGTCGAACTCGCCGGCGGTCACGTGCGCGCCGCAGTGGGAGCAGGCGCCCGCCTGCGTGATCTGGAGCGGCGCGCCGCAGTTGTTGCAGCGGTTCTCGGTCTGCGCCGGGCCCGAGCGCGCCGCGCTGCGGATCAGCGTCCAGTACTCGCTGTACGGCCGTTCCCTGCGCTTGCTGCCGCGCACGACGTTTCCGGTGGCCTCGTGGACGACGTAGTCCTTGCCGGTCGCCCAGATCCGGACGGTGACCGCGACGAAGTAGTTGTCGCGCACGACCTTCGCGAGCTCGGTCCTCGTGATCCGCATGTCGACGAGCTCGTTGCGCAGGCCCTGCTTCTTGTACGCATCGATCCAGTACTGGAAGTAGTCGTAGAGGCCGTCGGAGACGAAGCCGCGGATCGGCTCGAGCGCACCCTGCGACCACGCCTTGTTGACCTCGGTGTAGATCAGCGCGAGGCGCGCCTCGAACGTCGGACGATCGTCGGGCCCGGACTCGACCTTCTGGCGGAACCGGTTCTCGACGTTGCCCTGGCGATACGTCGGCAGGTTCGTGCCGCGCTCGGGGACCTCGGTCGTCAGCGTCGGTGGTCGCTGATCGATCGAGTCGACCGAGATGTTGCGGACGACCCAGTCGAACCGGCCGTTGTCGACGACCTGACCGCAGCTCGCGCATCGCTGCGTGCCGGTCGCCGTCGACTGCCAGGGCGCGCCGCAGTTCGGGCACGGAAAGCCGCGCGTGGCATCGGGTGGCTTGCTCTGCCGGCCGGCGTCGCGAACGAACTGCCAGGTCTCGACGGAGTAGTAGGTCGCGGTCCGCGTCGCGACGTTCGCCTCGAACTGCACCGAGATCGTGACGTGGTTCGGCTGGCCGGCCTGGTCGGTCTTGCTCGCCGACAGGTCGAGCGAGACGACGCGCATCGCGCCGACCGCGACCTGCTCGACGGAGGTGCCGCGCGGCTCGCGCCGTGCGAGCTGCTCGCGCGCGGGTTCTGCGACGTAGGGCGCGACCGTCGCGAGCGACTCGGCGTTCGCGCGCGCACGATGCGCCGTCGAGAACAGCCGGAATGCGAAGTCCTCGAAGCCCGGCTGGGAGAACGCCGGGTCGAGCGAGGCCCGCAGCTCGGCGAGGTCGGTCGCCCTGCGCAGCGTCGCCGGCGGGCCGCTGTCCCAGTCCTTGTTCGCGTGCTGCTTGTATGCGGAGTAGGCGAGCCAGAGCACGCCGCCGCCGACGAGCGGGAGGCCGATGTACGGGACCTCGATGCAGAGGCGGATCACCCAGTAGAGGAGCTCGAAC
>JAEWJO010000175.1 GCA_023386455.1 Pseudomonadota bacterium
GTCATCCACAGCTGCGCTGGTTGCTCGTGCATCCGCCGCTGCTCGCCGCGGTCCGCGAGATCCTCGGCGCGGACTTCGTCTACTTGCCGGAGCTCTCCGCCCACGACTCTGGCTATGGAGGCTGGCACAAGGACACGACCTCGCAGGAGGGCGCCGGCCATCGCTTCCAGTGGGACGCGGACTTCGCGATGCTCGAGACGGCGATCTATCTCCAGGATAACCATCGCCTCTATGCCGGTGGCCTTGACGTCATTCCCGGCTCGCATCGCCGGCCTGATCGGTACGTCAACCGGCCGCCGACCTTCGCGTCGCGCATCAAGAACCGCGTCGAGGTCGAGGTGGGCCGCAAGAGGCTGCCGACGCGCACCGGTGATCTCCTGCTGTTCGACTTCCGCATCGACCATCGAGCGACCCAGCCGGTGCCGTTCGTGAAGATCCCGGACTCTCACCGCAAGCTCGCGGTCTTCTTCGCGTGCAGCGCCAACAACGATCACGCGAAGCGCTACCGAGACTTCATCGCCGGGCGACAGGACTACAACTACCTGCACGGCGAGCATCAGTACCCGCGCGACCTCCTCGAGCTCACCGAGCAGGCCGGCGTCCGCTTGATGAGCTAATCGACGACGACGTTCTGCAGATCGCAGAGCCGGCGAAACCGCGAGTCAGCCTTCGCGTAGAGCTCGGCGAACGTACCGGACTCGATGACCTTGCCCTGGTGAAGGACGTGGATGCGGTCGGCATTGCGGATCGTCGCGAGGCGGTGCGCGATGATCACGATCGTCATCCGTCCGCGCAGCTCCTCGACGCTCTCCTGGACCAGACGCTCGGACTCGCTGTCGAGCGCGCTCGTTGCCTCGTCGAGGATCAGCAGATCTGGCTTGCGATACAGCTCGCGCGCGATCGAGAGGCGCTGCTTCTGGCCGCCCGACATGCGCACGGCTCGGTCGCCGATCTCGGCGTGGATGCCGCCGGGCTGCTCGTCGACCCACTCGAGCAGGTGGGCCTTCGCGAGCGCCGCGCGGATCTCCGTCTCGGCCGCCGGGTCGCGCTCGTTCGCGCTCCACAGCGAGATGTTGTTCGCGATCGAGTCGTCGTAGAGCAGGCAGTCCTGCGGCACGTAGCCGATCGCGCGGCGGTACGACTCGATGTCGATCGCGCCGAGCTCGACGCCGTCGACGAGCAGGGAGCCGGACCTGGGGCGGAGCACGCCCATCAGCAGATCGATCAGTGTCGACTTGCCCGCGCCTGACTCGCCGACGAACGCCACCGTCGTCGCGCGCGGGATCTCGAGGTCGACGTGGTCGAGCACCACGCGATCTCCGTACGCGAACGACACGTCGCGCAGCGTGATCTCGCGCGAGATCCCGGGGAACGCGCTCGTGCCGCGCGGCTCGCGCGCCTGCTCGAGGTCGGCGATCGTCTCGTGGACGACGTCGAGCGCGCCGGAGTAGCTGCTGAAGGCCTGCCACTCCGCCTGCAGCGCGAGCGCCTCGGACATGAGCCGGAACAGATAGACGAGCAACACGAGCACGTAGCCGACCGGCATGTGGCTCGTGCCGTACATGTAGAGCACGACCGCGAGGAACACGATCACGAGCGGCTGGATGATCGACTGCGCGATCGACGCGAGCGCGCCGACCTTGTACTCGAGGTGTGCCATCTCGTCGAACGAGCCGTCGAGCTTCTTCTGGAGCGGCTTGAACCGCGCGGTCGACAGGAGGTACTTCGCGCTCTGGAACGTCTGGACGAGCAGCTTCGTGATCGTGCCGTTGACCTCGGTGACGCGGAACGACAGCTTGCGCGCGAGGATGTTCGGGATGCGGATGATCAACACCAGCACCGCGCCGAACCCCATCGACATGATCGTCAGCCGGGGGTCCATCACGATCAGCACCACGAAGAACACGCCCATGCTGACGAGGTGCGGGAACACTCGCGTGAAGAACACGAATGCGGAGCCGGTGCGCGAGACCTCCTGCGTGACGAGGTTCGTCAGCACGCCGGTGTTGCGGTCGACGATCCATCGGTAGTCGACGAGCCTCGTCGCGTCGACGATCTTCTGGCGGATTCGGCGCGTGACATCGGCCCCGAGCTTGTACTGGTACGCGCCGCTCCAGGCCATGAACGCGCCCTTCGCCGCGAACACGACGATCATGAACACGAGCACGTTGCCGAGCGTCGGCGCGAGGCCGATTCCGTCGACGGCCCGGTAGATGAGAGACGAGATCGGGTCGCTGCCCTGGCCGCCGGCGAACAGGCTGCCGAACACCGGCAGGAGCAGCGCGATGCCGAAGCCCTCGAGGTAGCCGGCGATCAGGATGATCAGGAGCAGCGCATAGATGCGCTTGCCCGCGTACCTCCGGAAGAACGCGAAGTAGCGAACCAGCTCGCCGAACAGCGCGCGGACCGCTATCGCCATCGATTCTTCAGCTCCTGCTTCACGCGGCCCCGAACGTAGTGCAGGCGGCGAGCGCCGTCACGGACCCGGCGCGCTAGCGTGAGGTTGGCCCGGTACTGCTGGGCTGCCTCGTCGAGCAGCGTCGAGATCTCTCCTGGCGTCTTCACGTATCGCGTGCCCATCAGCTCGGTGGTGAAGTCGCGCTGCTCGGCCGACAGGTCGCCGCGCGGCTCCGCGAACAGCGCCTGCAGGCGCTTCACGTTCGGGTGATCGAGGTGGGCCGGCACGTCGACCGCGAGGATCTCCTCGGGCGCGACGTACTCGACCTTCTGCGGCTCGATCCACACCGGCTTGCCGGCGTACGCCGCGTAGAGCACCGAGCTGCCGACCTCGTTCGTCATCACGAGCGTCGCCTCCCGGAGGAGAGTGAGGAGCCGCGGCAAGAACGCCGGGTCGAACATGTGGCCCGCCGACACGCAGTGAAAGCCGCGGGCCGCGAACTCGCGATCGAGACCGATCTCGACGTCGCGCCAGTAGATGCACACGTGGACCGCGTCGAACTCCTTGCCGACCTGCTCGAGGCGATCGGCGAACGCGTTCGCGTCGAACACGGAGCGCACGCGGTGCGACGAGTGGCTCGGGAACGCGAGCAGGATCTTCTTCGCCGGTGTCGTCGCCGGCGGCATCCCGGCTGCCGCGTAGTGTGGCATCGGCCCGATCGGCACCGCCCGCGTGCCGGCCGCGCGCGCCGCGAACAGCTCGGCGCGGCGAGGGCTCGCGCACAGGAACAGCGGCATGCCGCAGCGCGCGTCGTTGTCCCAGACGTAGTCGTTCAGGATCACGCCGTGCTCGATCGCGGCCTTCAATGATCGCAGCGGAGACCGGCTCGCATAGCGCTTGAGCAGCGCGGCGTGGCCGTAGAAGTCGTTCGATTCGTGGAGCTCTGGCGTCACCAGATCGCGGTCGCGGCAGAGCTCGTGCAGGTCCGGCACTTGCCGGGCATCTTCGCGCGACCTGCTTGACAATTGCCACCGCCAGCGAGGACGCTGTGCGCCGCGTGACCGACGAGAAGCGCTTTCTCCCGTACGGTCAGCAGCTGATCGACGAGGACGACATCGCTGCCGTCGTCGCTGCCCTTCGATCGCCGCTGATCACCCAGGGTCCCCGGATCGCCGAGTTCGAGGCCGCGCTCGTCGCGTACGTCGGCGGCGGTCACGCCAGCGTCGTCGCCAACGGCACGGTCGCGCTCCAGCTCGCGTACGCGGCGCTCGGCCTTCAGCCCGGCGACGAGATCATCACGACGCCGAACACGTTCGCGGCGACGGCCAATGCGGCGCGCGCGCTCGGCGCCGACGTCCGGTTCTGCGATGTCGAGGCCGACACCGGCAACCTCGACGCCGCGCAGATCGAGGCGCTGATCACGAAGCGGACCCGCGGCATCGTGCCCGTGCACTTCGGCGGGCTCCCGGCCGACCTGGCCGCGATCCGCGCGATCGCCGACCGTCATTCGCTGTGGGTCGTCGAGGACGGCGCCCACGCGCTCGGCGCGACCTATCGGGGCGAGACGACGGGTACCTGCACGCTGAGCGACGCGACGACGTTCAGCTTCCACCCGGTCAAGCACATCACCACCGGCGAGGGTGGGGCGATCATGGTCCGCGACCCCGCGCTCAAGCGACGGATCGATCGCCTGCGCCACCACGGCGTCGAGCGCGAGCAGCTCACGATCCCGTCGCCGGGGCCCTGGTATCACGAGATCGCGGAGCTCGGCTGGAACGCGCGGCTCACCGACCTGCAGTGCGCGCTCGGCCTCTCGCAGCTGCGCAAGCAGCCGGCGTGGCTCGTCCGCCGCCGCGAGCTCGCTGCCGCATATCGCGCGCGCCTCGCCGCCCGCCTCCCACAGCTCGTCGCCGTCCAGGCGACCCGGGCCGATCGGGTGAGCGCGTTCCACCTGTTTCCCGCGCTGATCGACTTCGTCGCCGCGGGCAGGTCTCGCGCCGACGTGATGAACGCGCTGCGCGAGCGCGGCATCGGCACGCAGGTGCACTACATCCCGGTCGACTCGCAGCCGTATTACCGGTCGCTCTACGGCGATCCGGCACCGCATCCCGGCATGCGCTCGTTCTACGACAGGGAGCTGAGCCTGCCGATGTATGCCGGCCTCGACGACAGTGACGTCGATCGGGTCGTCGAGACCCTGGCGGCCGTCCTTGGGGCATGACGCGGCTTCTGGTGTTATAAGCGCGGACTCGTGACCGACTTCTGGACAGACAAGCGCGTGCTCGTCACCGGCGGGGCAGGCTTCTTCGGGAGCTTCGTCGTCGATGGCCTCCGCGCACGCGGTGCGAAAGAGGTGTTCGTCCCGCGGAGCAAGGACTACGACCTCGTGCAGCGCGACGCGTGCAAGCGCGCGATCGCCGACGCCCGCCCGGACGTCGTGTTTCACCTGGCGGCGCGAGTCGGCGGGATCGGTGCGAACCGGGACAACCCGGGCGGCATGATCTTCGACAACGCGATGATGGGCCTCCAGATGATCGAGGAGTGCCGGCTCGCGAAGGTGCCGAAGACCGTCATCGCCGGCACGATCTGCGCGTACCCGAAGTTCGCGCCGATTCCGTTCCGCGAGGAGGACATGTGGAACGGCTACCCCGAGGAGACGAACGCGCCGTACGGCGTCGCGAAGAAGCTCCTCCTGGTCCAGTCGCAGGCGTATCGCGACCAGTACGGCATGAACAGCATCGTGCTGTTCCCGGTCAACATGTACGGCCCGCGCGACAACTTCGACCTGCGCACGTCGCACGTGATCCCGGCGATGATCCGCAAGTTCGTCACCGCGCGTGACGAGGGTGCGACGCAGGTGACGCTGTGGGGCGACGGCTCGCCGACGCGCGAGTTCATCTACGCGCCGGATGCCGCCGAGGCGATGATCCTCGGCGCCGAGCGCTACGACTCGAGCGAGCCGGTCAACATCGGCAGCGGCAACGAGATCTCGATCAAGGATCTCGCGACGGTGATCGCGAGCGCGACAGGCTTCACGGGCGAGCTCGTGTGGGACACGGCGCAGCCGAACGGCCAGCCGCGCCGCCGCCTCGACGTCACGCGTGCGAAGGAGCGGTTCGGCTTCGTCGCGCAGACCTCGTTTGCCGACGGCCTCGCGAAGACGGTCGCCTGGTATCTGGAGAATCGATGAAGAAGGCGTTGGTCACCGGCATCACGGGCCAGGACGGCTCGTATCTGGCCGAGCTCCTGCTCGGCAAGGGCTACGAGGTCTACGGCGTCGTGCGCCGGTCGAGCTCGTTCAACACCGAGCGGCTCGAGGGCATCTACCAGGATCCCCACGTCAGCAACTACAAGCTGCGGCTCGTGTACGGCGATCTCGAGGACGGCGCGTCGATCGCGAACCTCGTCAAGAAGGTCCGCCCCGACGAGATCTACAACCTCGGCGCGCAGAGCCACGTGCGCGTCAGCTTCGACGTGCCCGAGTACACGGTGTCGACCGTCGCGATGGGCACGCTGCGCCTGCTCGAGGCGATGCGCGAGCTCGACAACGGCTGCCGCTTCTACCAGGCATCGTCGAGCGAGATGTTCGGCAGCACGCCGCCGCCGCAGAGCGAGACGACGGCGTTCTCGCCGCGCAGTCCGTACGCGTGCGCCAAGGTGTTCGCGCACCAGCTCTGCCAGAACTACCGCGACGCGTACGGTCTGTTCATCGCGTGCGGCATCCTGTTCAACCACGAGAGCCCGCGGCGCGGCATCCCGTTCGTGACGCGCAAGATCACGCGCGCGGCGGCACGCATCAAGCACAACCTCGACAAGAAGATCTTCCTCGGCAACCTCGACGCGAAGCGCGACTGGGGCTTTGCCGGTGACTACGTCGAGGCGATGTGGCTGATGCTCCAGCAGGACAAGGCCGACGACTACGTGATCGCGACGGGCGAGTCGTACTCGGTGCGCGACTGTCTCGACGTCGCGTTCAGCACGCTCGGCCTCGACTGGAAGAAGTACGTCGAGCTCGATCCCCGCTACCTGCGGCCGACCGAGGTCGACCACCTCCGCGGCGATGCGAGCAAGGCGCGCGAGAAGCTCGGCTGGACGCCGAAGGTCACGTTCAAGCAGCTGATCGAGCAGATGGTGCGCGCGGACGAGGAAGACGTGCGCAGCGCGCTCGCGGGCCGCGCTCCGCAGATGTAGCTCGCGATGCGGGTCTCGGTCGTCACGCCGTCGTTCAACCACGCACGGTTCATCCAGCGAACGATCGACAGCGTGCTGTCGCAAGCGGGTGACTTCGAGCTCGACTTCCGCGTCATCGACGGCCGCAGCACCGACGGCCCGCTCGAGATCCTGCAGAGCTACGGCAATCGCGTGCAGTGGATCAGCGAGCCCGATCGCGGCCAGGTCGACGCGATCAACAAGGGCCTGCGCGGCGCCGACGGCGACATCGTCGGCTGGCTCAACAGCGATGACGTCCTCTTGCCCGGCGCGCTCGCGCGGATCGTCGCAGCGTTCGAGGCGCATCCCGAGACCGAGTGGGTGCACGGCCGGTGCAAGATCATCGACGAGCACGACCGCGAGGTCCGGCGCTGGGTGAGCGCGTACAAGCACTTCCGCGCGCGGCGCCACACGCTTCACAACTTCCTGACCGAGAACTACGTCAGCCAGATGACGGTGTTCTGGCGGCGCGATATCCAGGAGCAGCTCGGCTACCTGTCCGATTCGTTTCGCTACGCGTTCGACTACGACCTGATCCTGCGTCTCGCGCATCGCGGCGACCCGATCTACATCGAGGAGCCGACCGCCTGTTTTCGCTGGTACGAGACGAGCAAGAGCGGTGGCGGTTACGTCGTCCAGATGACCGAGACCGCGGACCGCGCCGCCGAGTCACCGCACGCGACGTGGCGCACACGCGCCCTCGGCCGCGCCAAGAAGGTCGCGATCATCGGTGCCTACCGCACGCTCGCGCTCGCCCGGCGCGCGACTCGACAGCGATCCTAGGAGCTCCGATCATGTGCGTCGGGTCACGCGCAGCTTCCGCGTGATCCGGACTTGCCGTCATCGACGGGTCTCCCCCATAGTCCGGCCCGGTGTTGCCGTGGCGGAGAAACGTATGAAGTCAGAATCTCAGGAATTCCACGTCCGCGAGGCGATGGCGCGCGAGCGCCGGATCGCGGAGTACGACCGGTTCGCCGAGGATCGCGATCGCTGGCGCGAGAAGAACGCGGCCTACTATCGGAACCTCGAGCGGCTCATCCGCTTCATCGTCCCCGAGGGCGCGAGCGTCCTCGAGATCGGTTCGGCCACCGGCGATCTGCTGGCGGCGCTGAAGCCCGCACAGGGCACCGGCATCGATATCTCGCCGAACCTCGTCGAGGTCGCGCGTCGCAAGCACCCCGGGCTCGAGTTCGTCGTCGCCGATGCCGAGACGCTGGACGCCCCGGAGCTCGCCGGCCGCACGTTCGACTACATCGTGCTGTCGGACGTCGTCGGTCGCCTGAACGACCTGTGGAGCGCGTTCCGCGCGCTGCGGCGCCTCTGCCATCCGCGCACGCGCGTTGTCATCACGTACTACAACTTCGTGTGGGAGCCACTGCTGAGGCTCGGCGAGCGAATCGGTCGAAAGATGCCGATCCCGCAGGAGAACTGGCTCGGCATGAAGGACCTGTCGAACCTTCTCGAGCTGAACCACTTCGACATCATCCGATCGGGTAGTGCACAGCTCCTCCCGGTCGACGTCCCCGTCGTCGCGCCGCTCGCGAACCGCTACCTCGCGCAGGCCCCCGGTCTGCGCCACCTCGCGCTCACGCAATACTTCGTGTGCAGGCTCGCCGCCGGCGGCGGCCCGATCGCGACGCGCGATTACTCGTGCAGCGTGATCGTTCCGACCAAGAACGAGCGCGGCAACATCGACGACATCGTCGCGCGCACGCCGGAGCTCGGCACCGGGACCGAGCTCATCTTCGTCGATGGTAACTCCAACGACGGCACGGTCGAGGCGATCGAGAAGCACCTGAAGGCCGGCACGCGCAAGCGCATGAAGCTGATCCATCAGGGTGACGGCCGTGGCAAGGGCGACGCCGTTCGCAAGGCCTTCGCCGCGGCGACCGGCGACATCCTGTTCATCCTCGATGCCGACCTCACGGTGCCGCCGGAGGACCTGCCGAAGTTCTACGCCGCGATCTCCGAGGGCAAGGCCGAGTTCGTCAACGGCTCGCGCCTCGTCTATCCGATGGAGGGCGAGGCGATGCGCATCCTCAACTCGCTCGGCAACAAGTTCTTCGGCATGGCGCTGTCGGCGGTCCTCGAGCAAAAGCTCAAGGACACGCTGTGCGGGACCAAGGTCCTGTTCCGGCGCGACTACGAGCGGATCGCCGCGAGCCGGTCGTTCTTCGGCGACTTCGATCCGTTCGGCGACTTCGATCTGCTGTTCGGCGCGGCCAAGCAGAACTTGAAGATCATGGAGCTGCCGGTCCGCTACCGCGCGCGCACCTACGGAGACACCAAGATCTCGCGGTTCCGCGAGGGCGCCATCCTCGGCCGCATGACCTGGCTCGCGTTCAACAAGTTCAAGAGCCAGTACTAGCCGGTTCGCGCCGTGGCAAGCAGCATGGAAGCCGGCGGCGCACCCGGTTCGGACGCGCCGCTCTCGCCTCGCACGTTCTGGTTCTGGATCGCCGGCGCGGCGTTCGTGCTCGTCCTCGGCTGCTGGCTGTCGTCGGGCACGCTCGCGCCGTACGGCATGCAGCCCGACGGCGGGCCGTGTGGGTACCGGGTCAACATCGATCACGGCCAGTTCAAGGCCGTGTTTCGCATGCTCGACGGTGCCCCCGAGAACCAGTGGATCGGCAGCGTCGTGCTGCGCCGCGTCCTTCACCCCGCGCTCGCGTATCCGTGGATGAAGGCGTTCGGGTTCGATCTCGGCGGCCTGCTCTTCAACATCGTCCTCCACGTGGCGACGCTGTTCGGGCTCGCGCTGGCGATCAGGCGCTTCTTCGACGCGCGCGCGTCGGTGCTCGCGACCTGGCTGTTCGCGACCTATCCCGGAATCACGTACTGGGTCGGCCTGCCGTACTCGTATGCGTTCATCGTGCCGGGCTCGATCGCGTGCACGATCGCGCTCTTGTGGTGGCACGAGCGGCCGTCCCTTCGCCGCGGCATCGCCGCCGCGTGTGTCGTCGGTGTCGTCGGCCTCGGCTACGACCTGATGCCGTTCTTCGGCGGCGCCCTGCTGTTCCTCCTGGTCGTCCGCCGCCGCTGGCTCGATCTCGGTGTCGTGCTGCTCGTGCTCCTCGCGTGGGCTGCCTTCATCGCGAAGGGCCTGCCGGCGATCTTTGGTTTTCCGGCGCAGAACTCCAACACCGCCGCCTACGGTGCCGTCGTCACGAGCTACCTCGACGCGCCACACCGCCTGACCGGGTGGGGCAGCTTGCTCGCGGACCTGCCGAAGGTGTTCGCCAGCAACTTCGTGTTCAGCAACTTCGTGTTCTTTCCGGCGCTGTTCGTGTGGGTGCTCGTGCTGCGCCGCCGCCGCCCGGTGTTTCACCCGGTCGCGCTCGCGGTGCTGCTCGCCGTGTTCGGCATGTTCCTGTTCCTGAACGCGGCGCCGCCGTACCAGGGCGCGTGGCAGCTCCGCGGGTCCTGGGTCCCGCGTCTGTTCCAGCCGTGGTTCGTCGCGATCCTCATCACGGTCGCAGCCGCCGCGGTCTCGCTCCGCAACACCTCGCGGTATCGCGCGCTCGTCGCGTCGGTCGTGCTCGTGACTGCACTGAACGGCGCGGTGATCGCGGGTCCGTTCATCAAGCTGACGCCGCTGTATGCGGGCGTGTATCAGCGCTTCTATCGAGCGTGGCGAATGGATGACAACACGTCGTGGTTGAAGAGGCTGGGGCGCAGGCCCTACGGGATCTGTCGATGAATCTACGAGCCGGAATCCAGCGCGCACTGCTCTCGACGTACAAGCGTGCGAATCGATCGGGGCTGCTCGATACGCGCGTCGCCGAGAGCCTGTTCCGGCGCTCGTACTTCACGTACAAGCGCCTCGTCGAGGACCCGTTCGCGAAGCTCGTGAAGGCTCGCCCCGAGCTGTTCGCCGGCGGAGATGTCCTCGACGTCGGCGCCAACATCGGTTACACGGCGCAGCTGTTCGCGCGCGCCGTCGAGCCGCCGTATCGGGTCCACGCGTTCGAGCCGGAGGAGCGCAACTTCCGCTGGCTGTCGCGCACGATCGAGCGCCTCGGCGACCGCGTCGTCGCGCACCAGGCGGCGGTCGGCTCGACGGAGGGCACGATCGAGCTCTGGAACAACGCGGCCAACCACAGCGATCACCGGATCGCGACGACGACGCTGCGAGACTCGGTGACGGGGCCGACGCAGCGCGTCCCGATCACGACGATCGATGCCCACGTGGCGAGGTCGGCGACCCCGGTCTCGTTCATCAAGATCGACGTCCAGGGCTTCGAGCCCGCGGTGCTCGACGGCATGCGCGAGACCGTCGCGCGTCATCCGCGGCTCCACGTCGCGCTCGAGCTCATGCCTGCGGCGCTCGAGGAGCTCGGCTTCGACGTCGACGGATTCGTGCGCGACCTCGCGGCCACGTTCCCGGTCATCGCCATCCTCGAGCGCGACGGCAGCTTGCTCCCCGCCGGCGCTGACTCGCTGGTGAAGGCCGCGACGAACAACGAGCTCGGCTACGTCGACCTCGTCTGCTCTCGCGCCTGAGCTAGATGCGGACGCCGACGCGGCCGCGCGCGAGGCGATGCAGGAGTACCGCCGAGCCGACGATCGCGATCGAGGTCGAGGCCGCGGCACCCGTGATCCCGAGCCTCGGGATCAGCGTCAGGTTCGCCACGAAGTTGATCCCGGCGACGAGCAACAGGAAGACCGTGTGCCAGCCGGGCATCTTCGCCATCATGAGCAGCTGGTTGAACACGAGGTAGGGCGACGCGAGTGCCACGCCGGCCATCAGCACCGCGAACGGAATCGTGCCCTGCGAGAACGTGGGGTCCCCGACGAGGCGAGGGACGACGACGGGGTACGCGAGCGCGCCGAGGAGGCAGGCGCCCGCCATCGCGGGGACGAACCACCTGCGCGTCCGGCGCGCGAGCTCGTCGACCTCGGTCGGGCGGCGAGCGGCGATCGACCGCGCGATCATCGGGTTGAGGTTGTACTGGACGACGGCCGAGAGCTGCATCGCACCCTCGTTGAGCGCGGCCGACATGCTGTAGACACCGACGAGGTGCTTCGCGACGCCGGCGGCGCCGAGCATCCACACATCGAGCTTGGAGTTGATCTCCTGGGCGAGTGTCGCGGTGACGCCGCGCGCACCGTAGGTGAGGTGCTCGCGCGTCCAGCGGGTCCAGCCGGCACAGCGCCGCAGCCGGACGTTGATGACGAGCTCGCCGAGCATGACGAGGAGCAACGTGCCTTCGGTGAACGTCCAGATCACCGTGAGGTGCTCGGCCTTCACGCGAAACGCATGCGCGATGATGAGGCCGGTTCCGATCAGCAGGTAGCGCAGCGACGTGTAGACCGCGAACGCGCGCATGCGGCGCAGGCCGTTGACGACGCCGAACAGGATCTTGTTGAGCGCGAAGCAGAACAGGCCCGGCGTCGCCCACAGCATGCCCTCGCCGACCGCGTCGGAACCGTGGAGCGCTGCGATCGGCCCGCGCAGCAAGACGAAGAGGCAGGTGGCAACGGCCGTGATCGCGACGCCGGGGACGAGTGCACCGACGACGATCGCCGCGACCCGGTCTGGATCGTCCGCGTGCTCGGCGACCGCGCGGAGGACCGAGAACTGGAGGCCGAACGCACCGGCGACCGTGAACACGAAGTAGGCGATCGTGACGAGGTTGAAGATGCCGAGTGCATCGGCGCTCCACCACCTGGCGATCAAGAAGTTCATGCCGAGCCCGACGATCGCGAGCAGGACGACCGGGATCAGGTTCCACGCGACGTCGCGTCGTAGGCGCTGGTCCATCGCGGTTCGCGAGACAATACACAGGTCTTCCGGGTGTGGATATAGTCCGCGCCGGTGCGGCTCTGGAGACGGCTTCGCGGTGCGCGCCCAGCCGTCATCGTGCTGGGTGGCTGGTTGCTCGTCGTGCTGTACGCGTACCCCGGCATCATGACGATGGACTCGTTCGATCAGCTGCGCGAGGGTCGCGCGTGGTCGTTCACCGACGCACATCCGCCGGCGATGGCCGCGCTGTGGGGCCTCATCGATCGCGTCCACGCTGGACCGGTCGGCATGTTGCTGCTGCAGACGGGAACCTTCACCGCCGGGCTCTACCTCGTGCTCCGGCGCGTGATGACGCCGACGCGCGCCGCACTCGCGACGTGTGCGCTGCTGCTGTTTCCTCCGGTGTTCGCGCCGATCGCGGTGATCTGGAAGGACTGCCAGATGGCGGGCTTCATGATGCTCGGCCTCGCGTGGCTCCTCGACGACCGGCCGCGCATGCGGCTCGGTGGGCTCGCGCTGCTCGCGCTCGCGACCGCGATGCGCTACATGGCGCTCGCCGCGACGTTCCCGCTCGTCTTCCTGCTGTTCGAGTGGCGGCCTGCGCTGCACTGGCTGAAGCGCTACGCGATCGCGACGGGCGCGTGGCTCGCGATCACCGCGGCCGCGATGGGTGCGAACTCGCTGCTCGCCGATCGCAACCTTCACCTGTGGCACTCGACGATGGCGTTCCAGGACATCGCGGGTGTGCTCGCGTTTGTCGACGAGGAGATTCCCGACTCCGAGCTCGGCCCGCTGCTCGAGCCGACCGGCGTCCGCGTCCACGCGCGGTACCACGCCGCGATCCGCGCGGCGTACGTGTCGTACGACTTCCAGGACCTCGTGCTCGGAGACCGCCGGCTCTGGGATGTCGACTGGACGGTCGCGATGCCCGAGGCGCGTCGCGACGCGGTCGGCCGCGCGTGGTCGACGCTGATCCGTACACATCTCGGCGCGTACGCACGCTATCGACTCGAGAACTTCGGCGAGGCGCTCGGCGTCAACCGCAAGTTCGCCGGCGCGACGGTGATCACCCATCGCAGCCAGTACCCGGGGATGCTCGACTACATGGGGCTCTCGAAGGGCAGCTGGCGGGTTCAGGAGATCGCCGCGCGGTATCCGACGTGGATGGCAAAGCGCACGCGGCTGTTCCGGCCTCACGTCTACGCCCTGCTCGCGCTGGCGTTGCTCGCGCTCGCGCTCGCGGTGGAGCGCCGGCGCGACGTGATCGCGATCCTCGCGTCCGGCCTGTGCCTCGAGCTGTCGATGCTTCCGCTGACCGCGACGCCCGACTATCGCTACTCGCACTGGATGGTCGTGACGACGCTACTCGCGGCGATCCTGCTGTTCGCCGTCCGCTTTCGTCGCCGTCGCGCGGTCGACCTCGGCGCGCAGGATCGCGAGCTCGCGGACGACGTCCGTTAGCTTGCGCTGGAGCTCCACGAACTTCGTGTAGTAGTGCAGCAGCACGAACAGGACGGTCACCTCGATCACGTAGGTGATGAGGTCGACGCCACGGCCGACACCGACGAAGTTCGCGATGTCGTCGGTCCTCTCCGGCGACAGCACCGCGAGCGCGGCCATCGCGAGCATCGCGAAGATGATCACGATGTGGACCGGCAGCTTGTTTCGCCGCAGGAACACGAACCAGCCGATCGCGAGCAGCGCGCCGAGCAGGATGATGCGGATGATCATGACGCCCGGAAGAAGTAGTCGAAGAGGATGCGCACCGACTGGAAGCCACTCTGGCCCTTGCGCTTGCTGTGCTCGGTGTAGCGCACGGTGATCGGCACCTCGACGAACGACAGTCCGCTCGCCTTCACGTTCTTCAGGAACTCCGACGCGTGAGCCATCCGGTCCTGGCTCATGCGGAGGCGCGGTGCCGCGGTCGCGCGAAACGCGCGGAACCCGCAGTGCGCGTCGGTCAGCTCGAGCCCGGCGAGCCGGTTCGACATCATCACGGCGGCCCGGAGGAACGCCAGGCGTTGCTGGCTCGCACCCTCGACCGCACCGAGGAAGCGCGAGCCGAGTGCGATGTCGTGCTCGGCGAGCGCCTCGACGATCGCCGGCAGATCGGCGGGATCGTGCTGACCGTCGGCATCGAACGTGACGATGTTCTCCGCACCGCGGCGGAGCGCGTACTCGATCCCGGTCTGCAACGCGGCGCCCTGGCCGAGGTTGACCGCGTGACGCAGCACCGCGGCACCGCCGGCGCGGGCGCGGGCGGTGGTGTCATCGGTCGACCCGTCGTCGACGACGACCACGTTCCAGCCGTCGGCGGCGACCGGCGCGACCACGCGCTCGATCACAGCCGCCTCGTTGTACGCCGCGATCGTTACCCACGTCCGCTGCCGCATCACGTCCACCTGTGAGGCGACACTACACCGGTCGAGGTATAGATTGTGACCGATCCAGATGCACGAGCTGCGAAGCGAGGCGGTCGTCTTCGGCCGGTACCTGGTCGATCGAGAACCTTCCGAGGCGCTGATCGACCGGTACGCCCGGGCGAACGAGCGGCTGTTCGGTGCGCCGGGTCACGACGATCGCGTCGTGCTCGAGTTCGCGGTGAAGCATCCGTGGTCGCTGCCGATGCTCGACGCCGCGGCGGGTCTCACCGCGGCCGGTTCGCTCCTGCGCAAGAAGCTCCTCGTGATGACCGCGATCGTCGAGACGACGCCGGAGCTCGTCGATCGCACGAACCAGCAGGCGGTCGGCCTGCCGAGGCTCGCCGTCCGGGTCGGCCTCGCCGGCGCACGCGCGACACTTCACGTCGTGACCGGGCTCGCGCTCACCGCCGTGCTGAGGCGCCGTGGCTGAGACCGTCGGTGACATCGCCGACGTGATCGTCGTCGGCTCGGGGGCGAGCGCCGTCAATGCGGCGGTGCCGCTCGTCGAGGCCGGCCGCGGTGTCCGCATGCTCGACGTCGGGTATCGCGATGACCGCTACACCGTGCCGGAGGGTCCGCTCGATCAGCTGCGGCGCACCGATCCGGATCAGCACCGGTATCTCCTCGGCGATGACTTCGAGGGCATCGGCTTCGAGCACATGGGTGCCGGGGCGCAGCTGACGCCGCCGCGGCAGTTCATCAACCGCAACGCCGACAAGCTCCAGCCGATCACGTCGAGCTCGTTCTTCCCGCTTCACTCGCTCGCCGAGGGTGGGCTCGCAGGTGCGTGGGGCGCGGGCGCACCGTCGTTCGTCGAGCCGGACTTCGAGGGCTTTCCGATCGGCTACGCGGATCTCGTCCCGCACTACGACGCGGTGGCTGCGCGGATCGGGATCAACGGCGAGCGCGACGATCTGTGGCCGTACCTCGGCGAGCTGCGCGCGCTCCAGCCGGCCGCGAAGATCGACGACAACGGGCGGACGATCCTGGAGCGCTATCGCAGATCGCACCGCGCGGTCACCGCGCGCGGCCTCTACGTCGGCCGGCCGCGCCTCGCGATGCTGACCGAGCCGCTGCGCGACCGCGAACCGACGCACTACTGGGACACCGACTTCTGGAGCGATGCGGGGCGCAGCGTCTATCGGCCTCGCTGGACCGTCGACGACCTCCGCGCCCGCTCGACGTTCTCGTTCGTCGCGCGCAGGCTCGTCACGTCGTTCGCCGAGCGAGGCGATCACGTCGAGGTCATCGCGCGCGACGTCGAGACCGGCGCGACGGAGATCCATCGGGCGAGGTCGCTCGTGATCGGCGCGGGCACGATGGGGACGACCCAGATCGCGTTGCGATCGCTCGGCCGCCCGGGCCAGCGCGTGCCGATCGTCTGCAATCCGCACACGTACATGGCGCTGCTCAACACGAACCAGCTCGGCAAGCCGATCGACGACGTCCGCCACAGCCTCGCGCAGCTCTGTCTCGTCCACGCCCCGGATGGGCCGGCGCGGCCGTTCACGGTCGGCCATCTGTACTCGTACCGCTCGCTGCTCCTGTTCCGGCTGATGAAGGACGCGCCGTTGCCGCATCGCGACGGGCTCGAGATCCTGCGGCACCTCTCGCCGAGCTTCGCGGTGCTGATCGTGCAGCACGCCGACGCGCCGACGCCGGCGAAGTACTGCGAGCTGACGGGCGATCGCTTCACCGTCGAGTACGCGCTCGGTCGCGACGAGGAGCTGCGCAACGACCGCATCGAGTCCGCGATCACGAGGGCGCTGTACCGGCTGCGCGTGATCAAGATGCGCACGGTCCGCCCCGGTCACGCGGCGAGCGCGCACTTCGCCGGGACGCTTCCGATGACGAACCGCGACGAGCCGCTGACGACCGACCGAGACGGACGGCTGCGCGGCACGAAGCGCGTCCACGTCGTCGATGGTTCGGTATTCCCGACGCTGCCGTCGAAGGGGCTGACGTTCACGATGATGGCGAACGCGAACCGGATCGGCGCCGGCCTCGCGCGGAGCGGCTCGTGATCGAGGTCCGGCGTGCGGCGCGAGCCGACACCGATGCGCTCGCGATTCTGCACGAGGCCTCGCTGCCGGACTCGCTGATGACGAGGCTCGGCCCCGCCGCGCTCGCCCGGTTCTACGCGTTCCTCGGGGAGTCCGCGCACGAGCGGGTATGGGTCGCCGAGGCCGACGGCGCCGTCGCCGGGGGATGCGTGGTGAGCGACGCGCCGCACACGATCCAGTCGCGGTTCGCGCGTCACCGTCCGCTCGCGTTCGCGCTCGATGTCGCGCGCGGCGTCGCGCGGGATCGCGGGCTCCGGGCGCGCCTGGCGTCTCGCCGCGACAGCACGTCGAGTGACCCGGCTCACGTCCCGGAAGTGACACAGATTTTCACCGACGCCGGCTGGCGCGGGAAGGGCCTCGGGGCGCGGCTCCTGGCCTCGTGCGAGGCCGACTTGCGCGGCCGCGGTCACACGAAGTACTTCGTCCATACCCAGCGTGATGATAATGACGCAGGTATCCGCTTCTACCGGCGGGAAGGGTTCGTTGCCGTCGGCGAGTCTCGATCGTTCGGCGAGGCGTTCCTCGTGATGCAGAAGGACCTCAACCAACGATGCTGACGTCACCGCGGTCTCGCGCACGCTTCTACGCACGGCACACGAACTACGTCTCCGTCGCGAAGGACGCGCTGCTCGGCCGGATCCACGAGGGAGATGACGTCGCGAACATCGAGCGCGAGCTCGCGACGTTCCTCGGCGTCGAGCATGCCGTCTGCATGCCGCAGGCTCGCGTCGGCATCTACTTCACGTTGCGTGCGCTGACCGCGACGAAGAAGAAGGTGATCCTTTCGCCGTACACGATCCACGACGTGATCAACATGGTGATCTGCGCGGGCGCGACGCCGGTGTTCGCGGACATCGACCGCAAGACCTGCAACATCGCGACGCCGGAGGTCGCGAAGCTGATCGATGACGACACCGGCGCCGTGATGGTGACCCACCTGCACGGGCTCGCGTGCGACATCGAGGGCGTCGCCGCGATCTGTCGCGAGAAGGGCGTGCCGCTCGTCGAGGACACGTCGCAGTCGCTCGGCGCGACGGTCGCCGGCCGCCGCCTCGGCACGTTCGGAGCAGCCGGCATCTTCAGCTTCGGGATGGCGAAGAACGTCAACTGCCTGTACGGCGGTCTCGTCGCGACCGACGACGACGCGCTCGCGGCCGGGCTGCGTGCAGACCTCGAGGGCCTGCCTTACCAGAGCAGCGAGCTGCTGCTGCGCCGCGCCGCGTTCTGCCTGACCGGCGACCTCACGACCGCCGACTACATCTTCCCGCTGTCGACGTATCAGATCTTTCGCCTCGGCTACCTGCGCGACATCGAGCAGCTGAACAAGCGGTGGCGCGGCGAGGATGCGCCGGCGATCAAGGAAGCGATTCCCGAGACGTACCTGCGGCGGATGACGCCGATGCAGGCGCGCCTTTTGAAGCCGCAGATCCCCGAGATCGATCGGCTCTCGCAGATCCGCATCGGCTACGCCGCGATCTACGACCGCGGGCTCTCCGGCATCCCGGGCATCATCACGCCGCCGATGCGGCACGACGGCTCGCACATCTATCTCAACTACGCGCTCCAGGTTCCCGACCGGCACGCGCTGCTGCGATTCCTCATGAGGCACGGCCGCGATCTCACGGTCCAGCACATGGGCAACAACGCGGACTACGAGTGCTATGCGCGCTGGCACCGCGACTGCCCGAACGCGACGGCGACCGGTACGTCGGTGCTGCTGCTGCCGACGTATCCCGGCTACGGCGAGACCGAGGTCGCGAAGAACGTCGAGCTGATCCAGCGCTACTTCCGGGAGAACGCGGTCGCCGCGACGACGCCCGGCACGGCGAGCGCGGTGGCCTGACATGTGCGGGATCTTCGGCGTCGTGACCGTCGGGACGCGCCGCGATACGGCGGAGCGGCTGCTCGGCTCGCTGTTCGTGCTGTCGGAGTCGCGCGGCAAGGAGGCGTCGGGCCTCGCCGGCGTCGCGGGTGACACGATCCGCGTGCTCAAGTCGCCGGTGTCGTCGAAGCACCTGATGCGCACGCGCGAGTACGCGTCGTACGTGCGCGATGTCGTGCACGCGGGCAATCGCGTCGCGACGATCGGTCACTCGCGACTCGTCACGAACGGCTCGCAGGCGGAGCACGCGAACAATCAGCCGGTCGCGGTCGAAGGCGTCGTCGGCGTCCACAACGGCATCATCGTCAACGAGACGGCGCTGCTCCGCGCGCATCCCGAGCTTCGCCGCAGCGGCGAGGTCGACACGGAGATCCTGTTCGGCCTCATCCGCCAGCGTGCGAAGGCCGACGGCTCGTTCGTCGCGGGCCTGCGCGAGGCCTACGCCGCCGTCGAGGGCGTCGCGAACATCGCGGTGTTCGCGTCGGAGCTCGATCAGCTCGCGCTCGCGACGAACAGCGGCTCGCTGTACTACGCGAAGCACGGCGATCTGTTCGCGTTCGCGTCGGAGCGCTACATCCTCGAGACCGCGCTCGCGCAGTGCGACCTCGCCGGCACGGCCATCCACCTGGCCGCGGGCAACGGCGTGCTCGTCGATCTCGCGACGACGGCCGTCCAGCCGTTCTCGCTCGCGTCCGGCGAGCCGGTGCAGGAGCACAACGGCGTCCAGCGCGCGATCCGGATCGACGAGCCGGCACTGCGCACGAAGGTCTCGAGCCACGCCGGCACGCGCGATCTGCCCGAGCCGGCATGGTTCACCGAGGCGAACGAGACCCACCGTGCGGCGGTCGCGACGCTGCGGCGCTGCGTTCGCTGCGTGCAGCCCGAGACGGTGCCGTTCGTCGATCTCGACGCGAGCGGCGTGTGCGTCGATTGCCGCAACTACCATCCGATCACGAGCAAGGGGCGCGCAGCACTCGAGGAGCTCCTCGCGAGGCGCGGCTCGCGGAAGGTGCTCGTTCCGCTCTCCGGCGGCCGCGACTCGTGCTTCGCGCTCCACTACATCAAGACCGAGCTCGGTCTCGACCCGATCGCGTACACGTACGACTGGGGCATGGTCACCGATCTCGCCCGGCGCAACTGCTCGCGCCTGTGCAGCAAGCTCGGCGTCGAGCACATCATCGTCTCCGCCGACATCCCGCAGAAGCGCAGCTACATCCGCAAGAACGTCGAGGCATGGCTCGCGAAGCCAGACCTCGGCCTCATCCCGCTCTTCATGGCGGGCGACAAGCAGTACTTCTATTACGCCGAGCAGGTGCAGAAGCGCACCGGCGTGTCGTTCCAGATCTGGGGCAACAACCGCCTCGAGCGCAGCGACTTCAAGACCGGGTTCTGCGGCTTCGATCGCGCGGGCTACAAGGACAACAGCCTGATCCGCATGGGAGCGCGCCACAACGCGCAGATCCTCGCGTACTACCTGAAGGCGTACGTCTCGAACCCCGGGTACCTCAACGCCTCGATCCCCGACACGCTGTTCTCGTACTTCATCTACTACCTGAAGAAGCTCGAGTACCTCGACTTCTACGACTACGTCCCGTGGGACGAGAAGCTGATCGTCGACACGATCATCTCCCGCTACGACTGGGAGACCGCGCCGGATACGAAGAGCACCTGGCGCATCGGCGACGGTACCGCCGCGTTCTACAACTTCATCTACTGGACCGCGGCGGGCTTCACCGAGAGCGACACGTTCCGCGCCGGCCAGGTGCGCAACGGCACGATGACGCGAGACGAGGCGCTCCGCATCGTCGAGGAGGAGAATCGTCCTCGGTGGGCGTCGCTCGACTGGTACTGCCGGACGATCGGCGTCGACCACGAGCGTGCGCTCCGCACGATCCTGGCGATGCCGAAGCGCCAGCCGCTCGGCTAGCGGGAATGGCGCGCGCCGGCAGGGCGCGTGTTATAGCTCGCCGCAACGGGTAGACGTGCGCGTCCTGTTGATCATCCCCGCGTACAACGAGCAGGAAGCGCTCGGCGGGCTTCTCTCGGAGATCCGTGCGCAACCCGTCCCCGACGGGGTGGAGCTCGAGACCGTCGTCATCGACGATGGCTCGGCCGACCGCACCGCCCAGGTGGCCGCGGCGGGAGGTGCCCGCGTGCTGCGCCTCTGCGGCAACCTGGGGATCGGCGGCGCCGTGCAGTCGGGCATTCGGCTCGCCGCGCGCGAGCAGTTCGACGCCGCGATCCAGATCGACGGAGACGGCCAGCATCCGCCGAGCGAGCTCGTCCGGCTGATCGATCCGGCGCGCGCCGCGGGAAGTGCCGACCTCATCGTCGGCACCAGGTATCGCGACAAGGACAACTTCCGGTCGACCGCGCTTCGCCGGCTCGGCAGCTGGTGGCTGCGGACACTGCTCCGCGTCGTCGCGCGCATCAAGATCTCCGACCCGACGTCGGGATACCGGCTCTACGGCGCGCGCGCGCTCCGCCTGTTCGACGAGACCTATCCGTACGACTTCCCCGAGCCCGAGTCGCTCGCGATCGCGCGTGCGTCGGGACTCACCGTCGCCGAGGTTCCCGTCCAGATGCGCGAGCGCCAGGGCGGCACGTCGAGCATCACCGGGTTCGCGACGGTCTATTACATGTTCAAGGTCACGCTCGCGGTCGTGCTCACGTACGTCCGCGCGCGCCTGCGCCCCTCGCGGGAGGAATCCGATGCAACAGGTGGTTGAGTCCTACTGGCTGTTCGGCGTGATCTGCCTCGTGATCGCGCTCGTCCTCATGCGCCTTCTGTTTCGCGAGCGGATCACGCTGCAAGGCAGCATGAGCTATCTCGCGTTCCTGCTCGTGCTCGGCTTCATGGCGCTGTTTCCCCGCACCGCCGAGCAGGTCGCGCACGCGCTCGGCTTCACGCTGCTCTCGAACTTCTTCTTCTGCGTCGCCATCGCCGCGCTCGCGATCCTCCACCTCCGCGCACTCGTCATGCTGTCGCGCATCCAGCTGCGATCGATCGCGCTGACCCAGGAGCTCGCGATCGTGCAGGAGAAGCTCGATCGATCTATCGAGAAGCGATGAGGTTTCCCGGCCCGTGAGCCGGGCCTTGCGCGGCTGTGGTTTCACGCGGAAGATGCCGCGCGTGAACCGGTGGCTCTGCCTCCTGACACTGAGCGTCGCCTGTGGCGACAACGCTGCGCCGGTCGTCGAGCCGGTCCTCGATCGCTCCGACAACCTGGTGATCGTCGCCCACCAGGACGACGACCTGCTGTTCATGCAGCCCGACCTGTTCGGCGTCGTGAGCGCGCACGAATCGATCACGACGGTCTACGTCACCGCCGGCGACGCCGGTGGCGGCCTGCCGTACGCCGATGCTCGCGAGACCGGGGTCAAGGCTGCCTACGGCGCCGTCGCCGGGTCGATGGTGTGGCACTGCAAGCCGATCGAGCTCGCCGCGCACGCCGCGCGCCTGTGTCGTCTCGAGGACCGTGCCGTCAGCCTCGTCTTCCTCGGGTATCCCGATGGCGGTGTGGTCGGCGAGTCGCCGTCGAGCCTGTTGAACCTGTGGCAGGGCACGATCACCGAGGCCGTCACCATCTCCGAGACGCCGACGACGTACGACCAGCAAGGTCTGATCGAGACCGTCGCGGAGGCGATCGCGCAGACCCGTCCCCACACGATCCGGACGCTCGACATGGCCGGGACCCACGGCGACGACCACGCCGATCACATGATGGTCGGCTCGCTCACCCAGCTCGCACTCGCCGAGACGACGAGCGATGCCGACCTGATCGGCTATCGCGGCTACAACGTCAACTACGAGCCGGCGAACCTCGACGAGGCGACGTTCGGCCAGGTCTCGCTGTTCATGCGCGCGTACAGCGCGTGCCTGCTCAGCTGCGGCGGCGTCTGCGGCGTGACGCCGTGCCCGACGGTCGACGATCCGCGGTACCGCGACTTCTTGCACCGCCACTACCCGATCGGGACCCAGGACGACCGCGTCACCGCGTCGCTGATGTCGACCGGCGGTTGCGTGCACGTCGAAGGCGACGGCGATGCCGTGATGGCGTCGTGCGACACCGCGCCCGACGTGACGCTCGAACCTGCCGGCCTGATCCGGCTCGGCGACGAGTGCCTCCAGGCCGCCGACGACGGTCAGCTCGAGCTCGGCTCGTGCGAGCCCGATCCGACGCGCCACTTCGAGCTCGACGACGAGGGGCACCTCTGGTCGGGTGTCGCGCCAGATCCGTCGCCGAACATGCTGTACGACCACAGCTCGTGCGTGTACGTCAGCGGTGGCGTCGTCCAGGTCGGCACCTGTGGCGAGGCGCGCGACTGGCGCTGGACGCTGCAGCGTTAACCGGCGGGGCGGATCTTCGAACGGCTGCGCTCGGCGGAGGCCGCGCTGTCGAGCGCGGCACGCGGCGCGGAGTAGCTGAGGTAGCTCAGCTTCTTCGCCTCGCGACGGACGTGCGCGACGAGGTCGAGGATCAGGCCGGTCGCGATCGAGATCACCGCGACCACGCCGAGCGAGAACGACAGGATCGCCGTCGGGAAGCGGCGGACGTAGCCCGTCTCGAGGTACTCGAGGAACACCGGCAGCGCGAGGCCCGCGCCGACGAGGATGAACAGCAGGCCGATCAGCGAGAAGAACAGCAGCGGCCGCTCGTTTCTCATCAGATTTATGATCGTGACGAGGATCCGCCAGCCGTCGCGGAACGTGCGGAGCTTGGACACCGACCCCGGCGGCCGCTCCTTGTAGTTCGTCTCGACCTCGGCGAGCGCCATCTTCATCTGCATCGCGTGGACGGTCAGCTCGGTCTCGATCTCGAACTCGCGCGAGAACGACGGAAAGCTCTTCACGAAGCGCCGCGAGAACACGCGGTAGCCCGACAGCATGTCCTCGATCTGCGAGCCGAACAGCCACGCGACGAGCCCGGTCAGCACGCGGTTGCCGAGGCGGTGGCCCATGCGGTACGCGGCCTGGTGGGTCTCGACGCGACGGCCGACGAGCATGTCGAGGTTCTCGGCGACGAGCTTGTCGACGAGCTTGCCGGCGACCGAGGCGTCGTAGGTGTCGTCGCCGTCGACCATCACGTAGACGTCGGCGTCGATGTCCTGGAACATGCGGCGGACGACGTTGCCCTTGCCGCGCCGGGTCTCGCGCCGAACCTCGGCGCCTGCCGCGGCCGCGACCTTCGAGGTATCGTCCGTCGAGTTGTTGTCGTAGACGTAGATCGTCGCGGTCGGCAGACTCGCGCGAAAGTCGCTGACGACTTTACCGATCGCCGCTGCTTCGTTGAAGCAGGGGACGATGACGGCGATTTGTAGATCTTCGGCGGGCGACAACGTGGGCGATTGATAACACGAGCCGTCGCCCCGGATCGACGCCCGTGATCCTCGTCATCTACGGGCCGGCCTCGAGGTGCCAGACGCCTCCGCGCGCCTGCGAGCCGGGCGTCGTCGTCGTCGTCAGGAACAGCTCGCCGCGCGAGTCGGCATGCAGGCTCGACGGCGTCGACGGCGGGCCGGCGTGGATGCCGTCTGCGTCGAGATAGCTCGTCGTCAGCTGCGTGACCTCGAGGCTCGTGCCGCTGCGCTTCGCGGTCATGAGCTGCGGGCGACAGTAGTCGGTGAAGTAGTACGTGCCGACCATGTCGGGATAGCAGCTGCCGCGATAGACCTGGCCGCCGATCACCGAGCACCAGCCATCGCCGTGCGTCTCCTCGTACTGAGGCATCGTCTTGCCGGCGGCCTCGCACGGCGGATCGAAGCACGAGCTGCCCTCGTACTTGCTCCAGCCGAAGTTGATCGTGCCGGAGGTGCCGGCCGGCACCATCGTCAGCTCCTCGATCTCGCCCTGGCCGACGTCACCGATCCACAGGTCACCGGTGCCGCGGTCGAACGACCATCGCCACGGGTTGCGCAGGCCGAGCGCGTAGATCTCGGGCGCGCCGCCGCCGGCCGCAAACGGGTTGCCGGCGGGGATGCCGTACTCCTTGCCGTCGCTCGGCTTGTCGACGTCGAGGCGAAGCATCTTGCCGAGCAGCGCGTCGGGATCCTGGCCCGTCTTCATCGGGTCGCCGCCGCCGCCGCCATCGCCGGTCCCGATGTAGAGGTATCCGTCGGGCCCGAACTCCATCATGCCGCCGTTGTGATTGCCGGCGAAGTCGGGGATCGAGAGGATGACCTGCTTCGTCGCCGGATCGGCCTTCGCCGGATCGGTCGCGCTCGTCTGGTAGCGCGCGACGACGTTCGCGTCGGTCGTCGTGTAGAAGATGAAGAACGTCCGGTTGGTCGCGTACTGCGGATGGAACGCGAGGCCGAGGAGGCCCTGCTCGCCGCCGGCGGCGATGTCGTTCGAGACATCGAGGAACGGCGACGCGACGAGCCCGGTCTCGTCGAGCAGCTTGATGCGGCCATCCTGCTCGACCACGAAGCGCCGGATGTCGTTCGGCGGCGACGTGACGAGCAGCGCCGCGCCCTGCGTCTCGGCGACGAGCCTGAACGTGATGTTGGTGCCGCTGATCGGGGCCTCGCAGGCCTTCGGCAGCGGAACCGACGAGTCGTCGCCACCGCTGCACCCGCCGAGAAGTGCCAACCAAAGTGCGTAGCGCCTCATGACCTCAGGATATGCCGATCGGAGAGTTTCTGGCTGTGAGAACGGACATTGCGTCCGGGGCCGGGCGGCGTGCTAAGAGGGTGCAATGTCTTCGCCTACCCTGTCGATCGTGGCGCCGGCGTACAACGAGGAGCGCAATATTGCTGCGTTCCTGGCGGCGATCGTCCCGGTGCTCGAGGGAATTGGCGAGACGTTCGAGATCATCTTCGTCAACGACGGCAGCCGCGACAACACGCTCGGCATGCTCGCCGCTGCGAGCTCGCAGGATCCGAGAGTCAAGGTCATCGGGCTCGCGCGCAACTTCGGCAAGGACGTCGCGCTGTCCGCAGGTCTTGCGCACGCGAGCGGCAAGGCCGTGATCCCGATCGACTGCGATCTGCAGCACCCCGTCGAGCTCATCCCGCAGTTCGTCGCGAAGTGGCGCGAGGGCTACGACATGGTGATCGGCGTGCGCAGCAAGCGCGACGAGGAGGGCTTCCTCCGCCGCACGCTCTCGCAGACCTACTACAAGGTCATGCGCTCGATGACGAGCGTCGAGATCCCGGCGAACGCCGGTGACTACCGCCTGCTCGATCGCAAGATCCTCGACGTCATCAACAAGATGCCGGAGCGCCATCGCTTCATGAAGGGCATCTTCGCGTGGCCCGGGTTCAAGGTCGCGTCCCTCGAGTTCCAGGCGCGCGAGCGTGCGAACGAGACGACGAGCTCGTGGAGCTTCTTCAAGCTGTGGCGCTTCGCACTCGACGGCCTGTTCTCGTTCTCGACGGCGCCGCTGAAGCTCTGGACGTACATCGGCATCCTCTCGGCGGGCGGCGCGTTCGTCTACCTGATGATCACGCTGATCCAGAAGCTGTTCTTCGGCATCAGCGCGCCGGGCTACGCGTCGCTCCTGATCGTCGTCCTGTTCTTCAATGGCCTGCTGCTGATCAGCAATGGCATTCAGGGCGAGTACATCGCGCGCATCTTCGAGGAAGTGAAGGGCAGGCCGCTCTACGTGATCGGCCAGCTGTTCGGCTTCGACCAGGCGGAGAAGCCGGCTGAGAAGCCTCCCGAGGTCGTGACACTGTCCGAACCGTCACAGCCGACGCGCCGCGAGCTCCCCAAGCCGACGAAGCCGCCTGCGCTGCCGCGGCTCTAGCGCTTGCGACCGCCGACAGCCGCGTGATATCGCCCCGTTGGGATGCCGGCGTGGTCACGCCTCCTGCGCGCGTTGTGCCTCGCTTACATCGCGGCGACGGTGATCCACATCGGCTGGGTCATGCTCCACGAGCCGTTCGCGTTCGACGCCTGGAACATGGCGCAGGACACGCAGGCGCGGCCGTTCTCGCTGTCGCGGTTCACCGAGTACTGGTGGCACGAGTACACGCATAGCAACCCTCGCCTCGGCCAGGCGTTCACGTATCTCGGCTACAAGCTCGAGTACTTCTCCGTCGTCGCGACGCCGCTCGCGTTCGTGCTGATCGCACTTGCCGTCACGGTCCTCGGTACCGGCCGGTTCCCGCGCCGCGACCGCGACTTCGCGCTGCTCGCGATCGCCGCCGGCTTCTCGTGGTTCGCGTTCCCGCAGCTCGGCAAGACGCTGTTCAACCGCGCGTACGGCGCGAACTACCTCTACGGCGCCGCGATCCAGCTGTGGTTCCTCGTCCCGCTGCGCCTGACGACCGACGGCAGCGCGTCGGGACCGTCGTGGGCGATCACGCGCTCGTCGTGGAAGCTCGTCGCCTACTTCTTCGCCGGCGTGGCCGCGGGCCTGTGCAACGAGCACACCGGCCCGACGCTGTGCGTGTTCCTCGTCGGCTTCGCGATCTGGACGCAGCGCCGCACGCGGGTCGTGCCGTGGCTCGTGTGGTCGGGTGCCGCCGGTTTCGTCGCGGGATTCGCGGCGATCTTCTTCGCGCCCGGGCAGGGGCAGCGCTACGACGGCCTCGTCCAGAAGGTCGGCCTCGTCGGCAAGCTGCTGTCGCGTGGCCTCGTCGGCAACCTCGACATCGTCCGCAGCGCGATGCTCGCGGGCGCGCCCGTGCTCGCGCTGATCGCGATCGTGCTGGTCGCCGGTCGCATTCCCAACGAAGGCGAGGCGCGACGCAAGAGGACGCAGGCGGTCCGCCTGATCGGCCTCGGCATCGGCGCGAGCGTGCTGATCGCGATGACGCTGTTCGTGTCGCCCAAGCTCGGCCCGCGGTTCTTCATCTTCCCGATGGCGATCCTGCTCGCCGGCTTCATCGGCCTCGCCGACGCGCTCCTGACGCCGCGCTGGCTCGCGCCGTTCGTCGCGCTCGCGGTGCTCGCCTCCGGCTACGCCGCGCTCCGCACGGTCCCGCTCTACCGGAGCGTGGCCGCCGCGAGCGACGCGCGACTGGCCGCGCTCGAGGCCGCAAAGCCCGGCTCGGTATTCACCGCCGAGTCGTTCGAGCAGGTCGAGGACTCGTGGTGGTTCCTCGGCGATGACTTCCGCGACGTCCGCAAGCGCGAGCTGATCGAGCGCTACTTCGGTCTCCGCGCGGTCGTGTTCCGCGGCTACGACCCGGATGCCGCGCTCGGCGTCTCCGACGTCCGCCTCGTCCCGCACGTCGAGGTCACGCCGGCCGCCTGCTACGAGGGTGGCTTCGAGCTCGGCTGGTACCGCGGCCTCGACGTCTCGACGATCCACAAGGCGACGCTCGCCGCGATCGCCGAGCTGCGGTCGCGTCTGCCCGGCACGCTCGACCGCCTCGACCTCGCGGTCCAGTTCGTCGGGGACCGCCCGGCGTTGCCGCGCCCGCGACTTCTCGTCGCACGCTGGACGCCAAACGCATTCGAGGCGTACGTCTCGCGCATCAAGCGCGAGCCGCGGCACACGCAGCGCGATATCGTCCTGCCCGAGCCGCTGCGCCATCCCGATGTCGAGGTCTTCATCTATCAAGTCGGCGGCGAGGCGCGCCGGCTCGGAACCGGAACCGACAAGCTGTCGTACGTGCCGTGGAAGACGGGTGCGTACTGGGTGCTCGCGTGCCGCAAGGACGAATGTTTCGTGACAGCGGCGACGCGGCAGGCGGGATGAAGCGCAGCTACATCGCGTGGGCGGCGGCGGTGGTGCCGATCTGGATCGTGCTGATCCTGTGCACGCACTGGGAGCCGGTCGCGCACGACGGCTGGGGCCACTGGAGCTGGCACCGCAACATCGGGCTGTCGGTCGACTCGCTGCTCGACTTCGCGTGGGGCACGTACACGCACAACAACCCGCGGCTCGGCCAGGTCCTGACGCTGCTCGTCTACACGCCCGGGCCGTGGCACGCGATCGTGACGCCGGTCGTCGAGCTCGCGCTGTTCTATCTCTGCGCGACGCTCGTGCTCGGCCGCTGGCCATCGCTGCGCCGTGCCGGGGACGCGCTCCTGTTCGCGACGATCTTCGCGATGGCGGCACTGACGGTGCCGTCGTTCGGGATGATGCTGTTCTACCGGCCGTTCACCGGGAACTACCTGTTCGGCTTCGTCATCAACCTCGCGTTGCTCGTGCCGTATCGGCTCCACTACGAGAGCGCGCGCCGAGGCCGGTGGTGGTGGACGCCGGCGATGCTCGTGCTCGGTGCTGCCGCCGGGCTCTGCAACGAGCACACGGGACCGGCGCTCGCCGCGATGGTCGCGTTCGCGTGCGTCGTGTTCTGGCGCCGTGGCGACAGGCTCGTGCCGTGGGCGATCGCCGGCCTCCTCGGTCTCGTCGCGGGCGGCGTCGCGCTGTTCCTCGCGCCCGGCCAGGCGATCCGCTACAACGGCCTCGCGACCGAGCAGTCGACGGTCGGACGCGTGCTCGAGCGCGGCCTCGACGGCAACCTCAAGATCGTCGTCGTCTGGCTGCTCTACCTGCTGCCGCTCGTGCTGTGGGCCGCGCTCGGCGCGATCGCCCGGCGGCAAGCCAAGCCGGGACCCCTCCCGCGGACGGTCGCGCGCGCGCTGTGGGCCGGTGCCGCGTTCGCGCTCGCGATCACGCTGACGCTGCTCCTCTCGCCGAAGCAGGGACCTCGCCTCTATCTCGCGTCGGTCGTGATCGCGTGCACGGTCGTTGCCGGCTGGGTCGTGCCACAGCTCGCATCGCGGTGGTCGAAGACGCTCGCCGCGCTAAGCGCGACGGCCGTGCTCGGCTACATGACCTACCGGTGCGTGCCGACCTATCACACGCTCGGCCGCGAGTTCGCCGAGCGCGTCGCGATCCTCGAGGCGGCGCCCGACCACTCCGTCGCCGACATCCCGAGCTACACGGTCAAGCGCACGCGCTGGTCGGTCGGAGACGATCTGCTGATCGAGAAGATCCGCAGCGGCGTGTCCGGCAGCTTCGCCCTCGCGCTGATCCGGATCCACACGCCTCAGCGCGTCGCGACCGAGCCGGTACCGGAAGAGCCGTAGAGCGCGTAGTGGCCGCCCATGCCGGGATCGACGCTGATCTCGACGTGATGGATCGGCTTCGTCGCATCGAGGTCGACGTAGAACACCTGCTTCTTCTTCGCCGAGATCATGCGGTCGACGCGCAGGCGTTTGACCGAGTTGTCGGCGAACACGATCTTGACGACGTGCAGCTCGGTCCGTCCCTTCACCGCATCGATCCGCAGCTGCGAGAATGACCCAGCCTGCGTACCGACCATCACGTACTCGGTACCGTGCTTCGACGGCGTCGCCGATGCGAGCTCGATCCAGTCGCTCGGCTGGCGCGGTTCGTCCGCCTCCTTGCTGTCTTTCTTCTCCGTGTAGCTGACGCGCCCGCTTGTCTCCTCTTGCTTGGGCTCCGCAGACGCTACGGAAACCCCGCCGACGACGAACACCGTGAAAAGTGTTGAAGACCTCATGGCAAATCGACGTGGTTGCATCGCTCGTGCCCCCAGGTTGATAGTGCGGGGATGTTCGAGCTCATCCAGCGACTGCCGAAGACGGACCTCCACTGTCACCTCGATGGCTCGCTGCGTCTCGATACCGTCATCGAGCTCGCGAAGAAGCAGGGCGTGAAGCTACCGACGTTCGACCGCGGCGAGCTGTTCCACATGCTCTACGCGGGTGAGTCCGTGACGTCGCTCGACGAGTACCTGCGCGCGTTCGACATCACGCTGTCGGTCCTCCAGGCAGAGGAAGGTCTCGAGCGCGCCGCGTACGAGCTCGCCGAGGATGCCCATCGCGAGAACGTCCGCTACATCGAGGTCCGGTACTCGCCGCTGCTCCACACGCGCAGCGGTCTGCGCCCGGCGCAGGTCGTCGAGGCCGTGCTGCGCGGCCTGCGCACGGCGAAGCGCGAGCTCGGAATTCGCTACGGCCTCATCCTGTGCGCGATCCGCTCGCTGTCCGCCGAGCAGTCGCTGCGCATCGCCGAGCTGTGCGTCGCGTTCAAGAACCGCGGCGTCGTCGGCTTCGACCTCGCGGGCAGCGAGGTCAACAACCCGGCGAAGGTCCACCGCCAGGCGTTTCAGCTCGTCATCGACAACAACATCAATTGCACCGCCCACGCCGGCGAGTCGTTCGGGCCGGACTCGGTCCACCAGGCGATCCACAAGTGCGGCGCGCACCGGATCGGACACGGCACGCGGCTCGTCGAGAACGGCGACCTCCTCAACTACGTCAACGATCACCGCATCCCGATCGAGGTCTGTCCGTCGTCGAATCTGCAGACGCGCGCCGCGTCGAGCTGGGAGACGCACCCGGTCGACTTCTTCGTCGACTACGGCGTCCGCGTCACGATCAACACCGACAACCGCCTGATGTCGGACACGACCGTGTCGAAGGAGCTCGACCTCTGCCACAAGCACTACGGGTGGTCGCTCCAGACGATCAAGGAGATCATCATCGCTGGCTTCAAGAGCGCGTTCATGCCCTACCGCGAGAAGGCCGATCTCGTCGCCGAGGTCAGCCGCGAGCTGTCGACGTTCCAGGATCCGGCAGGCGAGGCGACCGGGCGCGTCGGGCTCGTCGAGTCGGGGCAGCCGACGTCGAGCCCACCGAGCCAGGCCGCGGCCGACGCGCAGGCCAAGCCGAAGCTGCGCCTGTCGTAGCGCGCCGCTACTGCGTCGCGAACGAGAACGTCGTCGTGGCGAGCGGGTTCCCCGAGTAGTCGACGATCCCGGTCGCGAGCGTGACGTCGATCGTCGAGCCCGCCGGCAGGTCGGCGTCGGGCGTGAACACCATCGTCCGCGGACCCGTCGTGCCGAACGTGCCGGAGATCGGCGTCGCGCTCGCGGAGACCGCCACGTTCGCGGCGTTGAAGAACTTGATCGGCTCGTTGAACGTGACCTCGATCGGTGAAGCGACGGGAACTGCGGTCGCGCCGCCGAGCGGCGAGGTCACCGTCACCGTCGGTGCGACCCCATCGGGTACCGTCGTGAACGACCACGTGACAGGCATCGTCAGCGCGTTGCCAGCGAGATCCGTGATGATCGTCGACAGCGTGGCGGTATGCTGGATGTTACCGACGAGCGGCGCATTCGGCGTCAGCGTCGCGACGTGGAGCGTGGCGTCGTAGACGACCGCGCCGGGGACATCCTCGCCGCCCATCGGGCCATAACGCAGGCTCATGCCGGCGGTCGTGTTCAGCACGTCCTCGTCGAAGCCGGCCTTCACCGTCGTCGTCAGCGGGACGCTCGTCATCTCGTCGCCGGGGACGATCAGCGTGACCTGCGGGGGCGTGAAGTCGCCGATCTGCGTGTCGGGGATTCGCGCATCGACCCCTGCGTCGCGGCCGCAATTCAGGTTCGCTGGCGTACCATCGAGGTGACATATCCCATCCGCAGCACAGTGGTAGTCCGTCGGGCAGGCTCCCTGCGCGCCACAGAGGAACCCGCAGTCCGGCCGCGGGGGCGAATAGCATCCCGCGAAGATGCAGAGCATCGCGAAGAAGGCCCGCGCCACCTGGCTGGTGTACCATGGGCCCGCAGATGGTGGCCAAGCTGGAGCGCGAACAGCTGATGGGGCTCGTCGAGCCCAACTGGCGTCGGCTCTACAATTTCATGTTTCGACTCACGCTCGACCGCGATCGCGCCGAGAGATATCTCGTCGACGTGTTCGGCAGGGCGGCACAACAGATCGACAGCAAGCCCTCGGGGGAGGGCGAGGTCGAGATCTGGCTGCTCGGCATCGCGAACCAGATCCTCGAGGATCGGCTCCCGCGCCAGCCAGAGATCAACTTCGACATCCTCGACGAGACGCTGCGCAGCGAGGCGACGCGTACGGACGTCGTGCGTTCGCTCAGCGATCCGCAGCGTGACTTTCTGCTCTGGGAGCTCAAGCAGGGCTGCATGACGTCGGTCGTCAACTGCCTGCCGCCCGGCGAGCGCGCCGCCTTCGTCGTCTGTCACGTGCTGAAGCTCGGTGACGAGCAGGCGGCGAAGTGCCTCGCGATCACCGAGAGCGCGTACAAGGTCCGGCTGTCGCGTGCGCGCAAGAAGGTCGGCGACTACCTCGCGCCGCGGTGCGAGCACGTGAACCCGATGAACCCCTGCCGGTGCCCGGCGCGCGTCGGCACCGCGCTACACAAGGGCTTCATCCGTCAGGTCGGTCCGGTCGGCGGCGAGGTCTCGCTTCGCAAGCCGACGATCCCGCCGTATGGCCGCTATGGCACCGGCGAGGGCAACGAGGACGTGCCGATGCGCGACATCGCGGCGATCTACGGCGGCCTGCCGGATCCCGAGCCGCCGACCGACCTCGGCCAGCGTCTCGTCGAGCAGCTCGTCAACCAGTAGACCGCGGCCGTAGACGGCGGCGCACCGGCGTAGTGAAACTACGCGGTGATGGCGATCTCGGGGTCGGAGCTGTCGCGACAATTTTCGGCGCAGGCGAGCAGGCTGCAAAGCCTCGCCCACAAGCACCGCCAGGCGATCGACTACATCCGCAAGCAGGATCAGGTGCTCGACCAGCAGCTTGCCGAGGCCAAGCGCGAGCTCGCCGCGGTGTACCTGCGCGCGCTCACCGACGCGGATCTCGAGCGGGTGAGCCGGCTGACCGGGTTCCAGGGGTTCGCGCGGCGCGATCCGCGCCAGGCGATCGATCACGAGCGCAAGGTGCTGTCCGCATCGATCGCGAAGATCGAGGGCGACGATCGGTTCGCGCGGCGCGACGTGCTCGTCGGGCCGGCGGGCACGCTGACGCAGGAGCTCGACACGATGCGCGAGACGCTCGCCCCGCTCGAGACGGACTGCGCGCGGTACGAGTCGCTCGCCGGCTTCAAGGAGCTCGTCGAGATCGGCTACGACACGCCACGCTTCGCCGAGAAGTGGTGGCACGCGAGCTACTGGAAGCACTGGGCGGCCGGCGACCGGATCTGCAAGGAGCTCGACATGAAGGACTTCGGCGACGACGTCCTTCCCGCGTACCTGCGGGTCGCCGAGCCGCGGAACTTCATGGCCGGCGAGGTCGCGCGCCTCGGCCGGCAGATCGACGAGGTCCACGACCTCGTTCGCGAGCGCGACCGGATGGTCGACCGGCTCGCGCACCTCGAGGAGATCTACCTCGCCGAGGCGCGCGACTTCCTCGGCGAGCACCTCGTCAATGCCGATGCCGCGCTGCTCGAGCAGTGGGCCGAGGCAGAGCCCGAGAACCTGCGCGCCGTGCAGATGGGGGTGCGCAAGCTCGCCGGCATCCAGGCCAAGCGCGTGTTCCTCGCCGACATCGTCCAGATCGGCGTGCCGGAGACGATCCAGAAGCTGCAGGAGCGCGCGAGCAAGGCGCAGCAGAAGGCGGCGAAGTTCGCGCGGCCCAAGCACGCGTACGCGACGTTCTCGAACCAGACGGCGGGACTCGACTTCGATCGAAAGGCCGCGTCGATGGAGACCCAGATCGACAAGCTGCAGCGCCGCGTCGACGATCTCGTCGCGTCGCAGAGCTACGCCGGGTTCGATCTGCGCAACGATCAGCAGATGTGGTGGATGTACCTCGTGCACGCGCCGCCACCGCGCTTCGCGCCTCACCTTCACATGTACTACGCGGCGCATCCGGGCGAGGTGCCGCTCGTCGACGAGGACTTCGTCGACATGGGACCCGAGCCGGGTGACGCGGCCGCGCGCGCCTACGCCGCGGGCGAGCTCGAGCAGGACGGGTACCTGTCATGAAGAAGCTGCGCATCGTGAGCTACGCGATCAACGGCCGCGGCGTCGGTCACCTCGTCCGCCAGCTCGCGATCCTGCGCTGGGTGCGCCGCTATGCGTCGCTGCTCGGCGTCGTCCCCGAGTGCTGGGTGCTGACGACGTCGGAGGCAGACACGCTCGCGCGGCGCGAGGGCATCCCGGCGTTCAAGATGCCGTCGAAGGCGATGATGCGCGACGCATCGATCGATCCGACGCGGTGGCTCGCGGTCGGCCGCCAGTGGGTGATGAACGCGGTCGCCGGCCTCGGCCCCGACCTACTGATCGTCGACACGTTCCCGGGCGGCAGCTTCGGCGAGCTCCTGCCGGTCCTCGAGACCGTGCCGGCGCGCGTGCTCGTCGCGCGTGCGGTCAAGGACAGCATCGCCGGCGACGAGGCCTATCGCGCGCTCCTGCCGCTCTACCAGCGAACGATCGTTCCCGACGAGCGAGGCGTCGGACCGATCCTGCTTCGCGAGCGCGAGGAGCTCGTGCCACGCGACGCCGCACGCCGCCAGCTCGGCATCACGCGCGACCGCGCCGTCTACGTCACGCTCGGCGGCGGTGGCGACGAGGCCGCACCTCGCGTGCTGCCCGTGCTCGCCGACAAGCTCGTCGCACGCGGCTGGCATGTCGTCGTCGGTGCGGGCCCGCTCTACCAGGGCGACGAGCGCCGCGGCACGCACGTGACCTGGATGGATCGCTACGTCCCGCTCGAGCTGCTCGCCGGCGTCGACGCCGCGGTCTCGGCCGGCGGCTACAACAGCGTCACCGAGCTGATGTACGTCGGCGTGCCGGCGGTATTCCTGCCGCAGCCGCGGATCGCCGACGACCAGGACGGCCGCGCTCGCGCCGCGGTCGCCGCCGGCGCGGCGAGGCTCGCGACGTCGCTCGACGAGATCCCGGACCTGCTCGAGGCACCCGGCGACCCGGCAGCGGCGCGCTCGCTCGTCCCGCACAACGGTGCGCGTG
>JAEWJO010000272.1 GCA_023386455.1 Pseudomonadota bacterium
GCCGGATCGAGCGCGTACTTGTTCGACGTGTCGGGTCTGGGCGCGGTCAGCCCCGCGTGCTTCTCCAGCAACGGGACAAACGGGTCGCCCGGCTCCTCCTCGCAGCCACAGAGCGCTGCGACGAGTCCTATACAGAGTGCTCCCCTCAGCACGTATCAGAGGCATGTTTTCACAGAGGCGACTCACGGGTCAACGGATTGGATCGACTGCGATCTCGTCATGTACGCACACGCACGACATCCGATCGGCCCGGGTCGGGGATATTCTCCGCGCATGCGCCATCTCGCCTGCGTCGTACTCCTCGTCGTCGTTGGCTGTGGAGACAATCTCGCCAAGTCCGCCGGTGATGCCGGACCGAACCCGACATGCGGCGACGGTCACGTCGACCAGTTCGAGGACTGTGATGAAGGTGGCGACAACGGTGCGCCCGGCGGCCGGTGTGATGTCGTCTGCCACTGGGTCTGTAACAGCGACGCGTCGTGTGACGACGGCGAGGCCTGCAACGGGACCGAGACGTGCGCCGATCACAAGTGCGTCGCCGGCGCCGACGCGGCGGACGGCACGAGCTGTGGTGACGGAAAGCTGTGTCGCAACGCCGCGTGCACCGACAGCGTGTGCGGCGACGGCTTCACGACCGCCCCCGACGAGGAGTGCGACGACGCGAACTCGGTCGCCGGCGACGGCTGCGACAACAACTGCAAGTACTCGTGCGTGTCGACCGACGCCGCGCGCGACTGTTCGGCTGCCGACGCGTGCGCGGGCGACGGCGCGTGCAACGACGTCACGCATGTCTGCATCCCGGGCACACCGCTCGCGGACGACACGGCGTGCGGCACGGGTGGCTACTGCAAGACCGGCGTGTGCACGCAGCCGATGTGCGGCAACGGCGTCACCGAGCCCGGCGAGATCTGCGATCACGGCACGGCGAACGGCATGCCGAACGACGGCTGCACGATCGACTGCACGTTCGCCTGCGTGAATGCCGCGACCGACTGCGCGACGGCAGCGCCCGCGTGCCAGATGAAGGCATGCAACGCGAATCACGTCTGCGCGCCGATCGCCGACCCGGGCCTGCAGGGCATGTCGTGCGGCAGCGGCAACGTCTGCAACAACGGCGCGTGCGTGCCGCCGAGCTCCGTCTGCGGTAACGGCGTCGTCGAGACCGGCGAGCAGTGTGACCTCGGGACCGGCTTCAACGGCCCGGGCACCGGCTGCGAGACGAGCTGCCAGTTCTCGTGCACGACGAGCCCGAACTCGTGCAGCGACGGCAACGCGTGCAACGGCACCGAGACCTGCGGTGCGGTGACCGTCAACGGCAAGCCGGGACAGAAGTGCAGCGCGGGCACGGCACCGCCGACGGGCACGACTTGCGGCACGAACCAGATCTGCCTCATGCAGACGTGCGTGGCATCGACGTGCGGTGACGGCTTCATCGACGGCGCGCTCGGCGAGACCTGCGAGCCGCCGAATGCCGGTGCCTGCGATGCCGCCTGCCACTCGATCACGTGCGGCGACGGCGTGCGCGCCGGTAGCGAGCAGTGCGACGACGGCAACATGACGAACCTCGACGGCTGCGACGCGTCGTGCAAGTTCGAGCAGTGCCACCGCGTCAACTCGCTCTCGATGCCGTTCAACACCGACACGTACTGCACTGCGAACGCGCTCGGTGGCGCGATCCGTGGCCCGGCGCAGGGTCAGATCGGGACCGCGCTCACCGATGGTGTCGCCGACGGCTCGATCACGATCGAGCTTGCCGCACTCGGCCTGGACGACCTCTCGGGCACCAACGATCCAGCGCTGTCGCTCGGCATCCTCACCGGCACGCCGGTGGCAGGCACGGGCTACAGCGGCACGAGCGATCTCGACTGGTGGTACACGACCGCGGCGTCGGTGATCGACAGCTCGCGCGTCCCGACGACGCAGGCAACCGCGAGCATCACGTCCAAGACGCTCAACGCGGGGCCATCGGACATCGCGATCACCATCAGCCTCGGCGGCACGCCGGCGACGCTCAACATGCTCGCGGCGAAGCTGCGCGGTAACATCGGCGCGCTGTCGACGCCGCTGACGTCGGCGGGCACGACGCCCGGCCACCTCGCGAGCGAGCACCTGAACCCCAGCCTCCAGAGCTTCGGCACGCTGACCGCCGGCCAGCTGTGCGGCAACGTCACCGCCGGATCGCTCGCGGCCGTCCCGATCCCGAGCGCGCTGCTGTCGAACTGCTCGCAGTACAGCGCGGCCAACAGCCTGCTCGACGTCATCGTCGGCGGCTGCACCGTGATCATCATCCAGGTGATCGCGCCGACGCAGCCCGACAAGACACGCTCGGGCAGCGGCTCGTTCACGTTCACGCGGACCGGATCGACGGTCACCGGCTGCCGGAACCAGGCAAACCAGACGGTGCCGCTCGCGACGTGCCTCAACGACGCGGCCTACTCGGCGTCGTTCAAGTTCACGACCGACCGCGTGATCGCGAAGTAGTCACCGGACCGGGCACGTCACCGGCGACACGATCGCGGGGTTCACCGCCACCAGCTCGCAGACCTTCGCGCGAGCGGCGTCGGCCTCGTCGCCGGCCCCGAGCGCCGTCGCGAGCAGGAACCACGCGCGCCAGTCGTCGGGGTGCGCCGTTGTCGTCGCGCGCGCGAGCTCGCGATCCAGCGGCTTCTTCTCGTCGAGCCGGAACGCGACGAGCTGGGCCAGGACGTGCGTCCGCTCGAGCGCCAGCGCACCCGCGAGCTCCGCTTTCACCTGCTCGTCGGTCCCCACGAACTGCAAGCGCATGAGAGCGCGCGCCGCATGGACATCGGCGTCGCCGAGAGGACGCTCCGCAATCGGCCATGTCCGGAACGTTGCGTTGAAGCGGAGGACCTGGTGGCTTCCCGACTGCAGCCACATCCGGAGGTCCATGAACAGGCTGTCGAGCGATCCGGTGCCGAACGCATCGAGCCACGCCTGGTCGTGATTGCCGTCGGTATCGATGAGGCTCTGCTCGTAGGCTGCGAACGCGCCGGGATGCTTGTTCATCAGGAACGTGACGAGCGCCCATGCCGTCGAATAGAACCGGCTACCCTCGCACTGCGTCGTGCGGCCGCATCCAAACAGGGTCGTGAACGTGTACGGCCGCTCCTGCCGCACAGGGCGGCCCTGGTAGGTCGGCGCACGGCCGAGCTCGACGGTTCCGCCCGCGTGATCGATGACGATCGTCTCGAAGTACTCGGCGAGCCCCTCCGCGAACCACCGCGGTTGACGGGCGATGACGAGATGCGAGATCGAGTGCGTCAGCTCGTGAGCGGCCACCTCGAACTGGCGCTGGGTCGCCGTCTCGACCGGAAGGAGGATGAACGGCTGATAGAGGCTTCCTCGGCTCGTGACAGCGACGGCGCCGACACCTTCGCCGACGTAGGCGCTCACTTCGTATCGATCGCGCAGCGCGAGGACGAACACGCGACCCGGTCCGGCGGCAGCTCGAAAGCCGATGCCGATCACCGCGTGACGGAGGTCCTCCATGCGCTGGATCAGCGCGTCACCCGCTTCGCGCGAGCCGTCGGTCCAGACCGTGAAGTGCTCGCTCGTCAGCTCGCGCCACGGCGGGCCGCCCTGGCTCGGCACCGGAGGAATCGCCGCACCGCAGCCGACCGCCGCCAGCATCGCCGCGCCGTACAACTTCATCGCGCGATGATCACATCACCGCGCCGGCAGGTGCTCGAGCAGCTCGCGGGCGTCCGCCGCGTTCGCGCCCTTCGGGAAGCGCGTCAGGTACATCTTCAACAGCGCGCGTGCGCGTGGGTCCTTGCGATCGCCGGCGAGCCGGGCGGCCGCGAACAGCGACACCTCGGCCCAGCTCGACGATCCCTTCGCGAGCTCGAGATAGCCGGCGAGCGCGGCCGCGGGATCCTTGACCTCGAGCGCGGCGAGCCGCTCGTAACGCGCACGCGGCGACTCGGCCGGCTTCGTCGCCTTCGCCGCCTTCTTCACCGTCGGTGCGGCCTCGTGGACGTCCGTGTCCTCCGGCGTCAGGACGTCGACAGGCGTCGGCGGCTCCGAGGTCCACGTGTCGCCGTCGCGCAGCATCGTCTTCGCGCCGCGATAGGTCAGCTCGATCATGCCGCGCTCGACCTTGACCGTGACGACCTCGGCCGAGCGACCGACGACGAACTTCGTCTCGATCGTGCGGAGCGCGCTCACCCTGGCGTCACCGGCGACGACGTGGAACGTCGGCTCGACCGGCGACGGCGCGAGCGCGAACGTCGCGGCGCCGGTCTCGACGAGCGTCCGCGGTCCGGACACGACGAGCGCCGTCTGCGGCTCGAGCGTGACGTAGGCGTTGCCGAACGAGATCGAGGACGACGAGTCACCCGAGACGTAGCGCGCCGGCTCGGCGACGTGCGGTTGTGCGGTCGTCGTCGGATCGGGACGCGACACGACGATCGCGACGACAGCCGCGGCGGCGAGCAGCGGCGCGGCGATCCACACCCAGCGGCGCGACGGCCGCGCCGGTTCCATGGTCGGAGCGGCGGCCGGCTCGGCATCGAGCTTGGCCCACAGCCCGCGCTCGACCCTCGCCCAGGCGAGCTCCGACAGCGGCTCGACTGATGGCGGCCCAAGACGTTCTGGCGTCATGGCACTTCCTCCTCGTTCCCCGAGAATTCCTGCAGATACCCCGAGAGGACCTCGTCCTTCTTCGCGCGCTTCATGAGGTCCTTGCGTGCGCGCCACACCCGCGTCTTCACCGCGACGACCGAGCTCTCGGTCATCTCCGCGACCTCGGCGAGCGAGCGACCGTCGATCACCGCGAGTGCGAAGGCGACACGCTGCTTGGCATCGATCCGATCGAGCGCCGCGTACAGCCGGCGAGCCGCGTCGCGCGCCTGGGCATGACGCCGCGTGTCGGCATCGCCCGCGAGCGACTCCTCGACGACCGAGAGCTCGACCGCGGCTGGCTTGCGCTTGCTGATCGAGAGGAACGCCGCGCGCGTCGCGATCGTCTGGCACCAGCGCGTCAGCGTGCTGTCGCCGCGAAACGAGTGAAGTGCGCGGAAGATCTCGAGGAACGCGTCCTGGACGAGGTCCTCGATGTCGCGGTTGTTGCCGAGGATCCGGTACAGCGTGTGGTGCACCGCGGCCTTCTGCGCGGCGAACAGCTCGCGCTGGGCGGTGCGGTCACCGCTCGCAGCACGGCGCGCGAGGGCGACGTCCTGTTCGCGTACGGCTGCATGCGCAGTTCCCACGTTCTTCTAGTGGGCCGGAATACCGGCCGGGTCACAACGAAATCAGGGCGCGAAGTCTGCGGCGGCGAAGGCCCCGATCGTAAAGGCAAACCCGGGGACCTCGAACACGGTGTTCATGCTGCCGCCGCCGAGCTTGGTGTAGGTGGGTGTGCCGATCAGGAAGTCCGCGGCGAGCGTGCCGCCGACCGAGAAGCGGCCCAGCGGGACCCGGATCCACGCGCCGCCGCGAACGGTGCCGAGGAGCTCGGCCTCGCGCCGGGCGCTGCTCGACTCGGTCCCATCGAGCACGGTGCGCGTGAGCCCGCCGGCGACGAACGGCTCGACCTCGAGGCGGCCGGCCGGCAGCGCCCAGCTCGCGAGCGCGAGCAGGCTCCAGTGGCTGAAGTCGCCCTTGAACCCGGCGGAATCGACGGACGTGCGGGTGCCGAGCTCGCCGGCGATGCCGAGGCGAAGTGGCAGCCCCCAGCGACGGACGGTGGCC
>JAEWJO010000369.1 GCA_023386455.1 Pseudomonadota bacterium
TTCCCGTCGCTGTTCTCGCCACGCGAGAAGCTCCCGTCCGAGGACGAGCCGCTCGCCCGCGGGTCGAAGGAGCAGATCACCGACGCGGATCTGCCGTCGTGGGTCGCCCCCGCTGCCGTCGCCGCACCGTCGGCGCCGGAGCACGCGGTCAGCGCGGCGACCGAGGCGACGCTGGCCTCCGCGCTCGAGGCGGGCGCGACGCGCAACCAGGCAGCGCTCGCGATCACCGGCATGCTCGCGCGCACGTTCCCGGCCCTGCCGCCGCTCGCGATCGCGCAGACGGCGCTCGACACCGTGTTCCCGCAGGCGCCGCAGCGTCGCAACGCACCGTCGCGATCGGCACCGCTCGCGCTGATGCTCCGCCGCGACGCGACATGGCTGCGCGCGGCCGCGACGATCGCCTCCGTCGAGCCAGCCGCGCTGTCGCCGCTCGCCGCTCGGCTGCGCGATCACCTCGTCGCGCACGGCGCGTCGTTCCTGCCCGACCTCGTCGGCGCGATCGACTGCTCGCCCGATGCCATCGAGGACGCGCTGTGGGAGCTCGTCGGCGCGGGTGTCGCGACGGCGGATGGCTTCGCGAGCTTGCGTGTCCTCGTCGATCGCAAGCGCGGCGAGGTGAAGAGCCACTTCGATCGCCACAAGCCGCCCGTGGCGCCGGCGCCTCCGGTGCGCAAGTGGCAGGAGGCGATCAAGAAGGCACGCACGCGCGATCGCGAGCGTCCGGCTCACGCGCTGCGCGCGCTGCCGACCGCGGCAGGCCGGTGGTCGCTGCTTCCCGCGACGACCTCCGAGCAGATGGATGCGGAGGCCTCCGCGCGCCAGCTCCTGCTCCGCTACGGCGTCGTGTTCCGCGACCTCGTCGCGCGCGAGTCGAGCATCCCACCGTGGCGCGACCTGCTCGTCGCGCTGCGCAGGCTCGAGGCACGCGGCGAGATCCGCGGCGGCCGCTTCGTCAACGGCTTCGTCGGCGAGCAGTTCGCGCTGCCGGAGGCGCTCGACGAGCTGCGCGGCGTCCGCCACGTGGGGCCTGCGCCCGAGATCAGCCGCGTCTCCGCGACCGATCCGCTGAACCTCGTCGGCATCCTGTCACCGGGTCCGCGCGTGCCGGCGATCGTCGGCAACGCCGTGCTCTACGTCGACGGCCAGCCGGTCGCCTCCCTCGAGGGTGGCCAGCTCGTCATGCGCGCGCCCATCCCGCCGGGAGCACGCGTCGACGACGACCTCACCTATCACCCGCCTCCGCGTCCGATCACCGCCGCGACGCAGGCCGCGCTGCCGCTGTGACGATCGATCCGATCGGTCACATCAAGGCGCTCGCGTCGACGTGGCGCGGGCGGTTCATCCTGGCGTTCCTCGTGGTGCAGATCGCGCTGCCGCTGACGTACTACGCCGTGCGCCGCGATCCGCACGACGAGCGCTATGCATGGCGCATGTTCTCGCCGATGCGGATGACGACCTGCACGCTCGCCGTCACCGTCGACAAGCAGCCGGTCAACCTCGGCGGCGAGTTCCACGAGGCATGGATCAACATCGCCGAACGCGGCCGGTTCGTCGTCGCCGAGGCGATGGCGGCGAAGCTGTGCAAGGCGAACCGGGGCAAGGCTGTCGAGATGACGCTCGACTGCAAGTACATCGACCGCGCCGAGGTGAAGCACTTCGGTGGTCACGACATGTGCAGCCGACCCGAGCTGTGAGCGATGGCGAAGAAGCGCAAGCACGGCGGTAGGAAGCCCTCGAACAAGCCGAGGATCGATACGCCGCGGCCGAAGGCGCAGGGCCTCACGTCCGGCTCCGACGAGCAATTCGTCGACGATGCAGCAAAGGCCACGTCGGCGCCCGCGAAGCCCGTACCACCCGCCGCCACGCCGCGCGGCAAGCAGCGCCGCGAGAAGGCCCGCGCCGAGCGTGCGAAGGTCGGTGCGATCGCCGCGACGTCGCCGCAGACTCCCGCCGACCCGCCCGGGTTCTGGTTCGGCTTCGAGGTGACGTGGGCCAAGCTCGCGTTCGGACGCGTCGTCCTGTTCGCGCTGCTCGCGGTCGACGCCCTGCTCCAGATCTCGCACGCACCGCGCTACGGCGCCGGTGGGTTCAACGTCGCGCAGCTGCCGCTGCTCGACCTCGTCGCGCCCAATCGTGTCGCATACCTCGTCGGTCAGCTCGTGTGCTCGTGGTTGTTCGTGCTGATCGCGTGCGGCGTCGCGACGCGGCTCCTCGTGCCGATCGCCGCCGCGATCTACGGCTGGCTCTACTTCGGGAGCCACCTCGACTCGTATCAGCACCACTACCTCGTGTGGCTGCTGCTCGTGCTCGCGTGCTTCGTGCCGTGGCAGCGTCCGCCCGACGCGCGGCCGGCGACGCGGGTCCGGTCGTGGGCGCTGCGCCTGATCCTCGTCCAGCTCGGCATCCTCTACTTCTGGGCCGCGGTGTCCAAGCTCGACGGCGCGTGGCTCGACGGCCGTACGCTCGGCGGCCAGATCCACAACAGCCTGCGCTCGCTCATCGACTCCACCGTCGGGATCCGCGTCGCCAGCATGCTCGTCGTGTCGACCGAGCTCGTGCTCGCGGTCACGGTGTGGATGCCGCGCATGTGGCGATTCGCGGCGCCGCTCGGCCTCGCGCTTCACCTCGGCATCGTCGCGAGCGGCCTCGAGGTCGGCCTGTTCGCGTGGCTCATGATCGGCCTCTACATCTTCATCGTGCCCGATCGCATCTGGGTCGGGCTTGCCGAACGCGAGCCGCTCGTCGCGGTTCGCCGTGCAGTCCGCACGATCGCCGGCATCTTCACCGGCACGGCAGCGATCGTCTGGTGGGTCGTTGCCGCCGCGATCGCCGCGCTGCTCGCCGCGATCTCCCGGTTCGACAACGCGCCGCTCGTCGGCCTGCTCCTGCTCGCGGCACTCCTCGCGATCACCGCGACGCTGCGCGGTCGCCAGCGCGTCGCGTGGATCGCGACTGCTCACCTCCTCGCGTTCGGGCTGTGGACCGCCGTCGATCGCGCGAGCAAGCAGGCCTCCGACTATTACCGGCTGTGGGGTGGCTCCGCGCGCCGGCTCGGCGACCTGAAGACCTCCGAGCTCGCGTACCGCCGCATGACCGAGATCGCCCCCGACGAAGGAACAGGTCACTACCAGCTCGGGCGGCTGCTGCTCGCGCGCGACGCCGGCGAGCAAGGTCTCGCCGAGCTCCACAAGGCGCAGGACGTCGAGCCGATGAAGGCGCGCGCCTACGTCGCCGAGGCCCGCTGGCTCGTCCAGCACGGCCAGAAGGATGCGGCGATCGCCAAGGCGCGCGAGGCGACGATCGTCGAGCCCGGCGACGCGGAGGCGCAGAGCCTGCTAAACAGTCTCCTCGGAGCTCGCTGACGTGCCTGCTGTCGCTTCCAAACAACTCGTACCGCGTGACCGCAAGGCGCGCGCCCAGAAGATCATGCGGCAGCTCGAGGAGCTGTTCCCGACGCCGCAGATCCCGCTCGATCATGGCGACGCGTTCCAGCTGCTCGTCGCGGTGATCCTGTCCGCGCAGTGCACCGACGCGCGCGTCAACATCGTGACGCCGGCGCTCTTCGCGCGTGCCCCCGACGCACGGGCGATGGCGAAGATGACGCCCGCGCAGATCCTGCCGTACATCAAGACGTGCGGCCTGGCCCCCGGCAAGGCGAAGGCGCTCGCGTCGATGGCGCGCGACCTCGTCGAGCATCACGGCGGTCAGGTGCCCGCCGACTTCGAGGCGCTCGAGGAGCTCGCCGGCGTCGGTCACAAGACCGCGAGCGTCGTGATGGTGCAGGCGTTCGGTGTGCCGGCGTTCCCCGTCGACACGCACATCCATCGCCTCGCGCAGCGCTGGGGCCTGTCGAACGGCAAGAACGTCGAGCAGACCGAGCGCGACCTCAAGGCCGTCTTCCCCGAGGATCGCTGGCACGTGCTGCACCTGCAGATCATCTACTTCGGCCGGCAGTACTGCCCTGCCCTTCGCCACACGCCTGCCGACTGCCCGATCTGCAGCTGGGCGATGTCGAAGGCGCAGGCTGCGCGCGAAGCGAAGCGTTAGCGCGTCAGGCAGCGCAGGTGCGCGTAGACCTGGCTCGTCGGCAGCGTCGGCCGCGTGACCTGGAGGCGGAGGCTGTCGGCAACGCCCCCGCAATACGCGGTGTCGAGCACGAGCGACCAGCACGTGCCGGTCGGGTTCTCCGCGCACTCCGGGATCATCGTCTCGGCTCCGGGCGGGCCGTCGACGACCTCGCACCGCGGCTGCGGGCCCGTCGCCATGCTCGTGTCGACGAGCGGCCCGGCCACGCACGGATCACCCATGAGCTGCCTCGCCGTCGAGCCGATCGTGAGCATCGGCAGCGCGAGGTCCGCGTTGCAGATCGACGTCACGTCGCCGCGGGCCGGAAGGCTGTTCGCGACCTCCGCGAGGCGCAGACCCGGGTCGGCAGTCTGCCCGACGCCCTGGTTGTCGTACGCGCACGAGTGGGCCAGCGAAGGGAGGGGCGTGCCGCCTCCTGGCGGCAGGCGAACCTCGGTCGCGATCATCGTCGGATCGCCGACGATTACCGAGACCATCACGGCGTTCGGATCGCCCTTGAGGGTCCGGAGGAAGTCGACGTACGGGGTGACGTCGTCGACGTAGGCAGAGCTCTCGTTCGCGTGGCAGCCGGTCTTCACACCGACCATGTTCATCGCGTCCGGCGTCTCGCCGCCCTGGTCGCAGGTCACACCGAAGCGCGTGCACCGGAACGACTGCAGCGCTCCGAGCTGATTCGGATCGGAGCTCAGGAGCTGCGGCGTCGTCAACGAGCAGTCGTCCTCGTCGGCGAGGATCACGACCGCGAGGTTGGCGCCGGGCCGGAGAAAGCCGGCATTGGCAGGATTCTGGAGCGCGGTCTTCATCGCGAGGAGCGGCTGCTCGAAGCCACACCCGTCGGCGCCGACGTGCGCCAGCTGGGCGAACACGTCGCGCAGGTTGCCCGTGTAATTGCGTGTCCGGCTGCCGTCGGGATTCGCGAGGTCCTCGATGTACGCCGCCGTTCCGAGCTCGGGCAGCATGTCGCGACGAAGCTCTCCTGCCTTGCCTCGACCGCTGCAGCTGCCCGCCCCTGACCCCACCGATGGTCCATTGGCGCCATCGGCCGCACTCGTGCCCATGTCGGTGGTGACGACGCCGATGTGCACGCTCGGCAGGCCGCCCTCGAGTGACGCGAGCTGATCCATCATGTGCGGGAAGCTCGCGACGAGCGCCTGCTGCTCCTCGAGCATCGACGGCGAATCGTCGATGACGAACAGGATGTCGAGGTTGGGATTTGGAAGCGCGGGGAGGATCATGACCTCCTGCAGACCTCCGATGGTCACCTCGGTGTCGTTACACGACGCGAGCAGGAGCAGAGCGAGCGCAGCGCGCGAGCGGATCATTTCGTCACCTCGGTGCAAACGGTTGTCAGATGGGAACGCTGGGGAGAGCGAGGCCAGCGCCTCTCGAATGCGGCGAGCTCGCCGGTCGCGGCGGCATCGTGCGTTCGACACAGGACCTCGATGTGAAGAGCGGCGGCATCCTGCGCGAGCTGGCCCGCACCGGCGGTCTCGGCGTCGTACGTGCGCAACGCGGCGAGTGCTGCGACGAGATCGCCGCCGTGCACGGCGAGCGACGCGCGATCGACGAGCTCGATCTCGCGTGCGAGCGTCGCGTGCGCGGGCTCGGGGGTCAGCGCGGGCGGCGCAGGCACGGGCTCGCTCCTGCGAGCGGGAGCCTTCCGCTTGTTCGCGGCTGGCGCAGGCGCCTCGACGGTGGCGGGCACGACGGCGAGCTCCGGCTGGATCTTTGGCGCCGCGGGCGCGAGCGGGGGCGCCACGGGCTCCGGCATCTCGGCCGCTGCGGGGGCCCCGGTCGCCTGGGTCACGAGGTCACTCGACACGGCACCGCGCATCACGGCATCGCGCGCGACGTACGTGCTCGTGCCGACGGTCGCGAGAACGACGAGCTTCACCGCGAGCGACTTCGCAGCGACCGATGCAGTCGCGGAGACCGCGGTCGTCGAGGCCGTTGCGGCGCTCGCGGGCGTTGCCGACGACACGGCCGTGGCGCTCGCGGCGAGGATGACCGCTGCCTCGACGCGCGAGCGGAGACGGGCAACGGTCGCCGCGTCCGGGCCCATACGGTCGCGGCCGGCCGCGAGCAGCGCGCGCGCGTCGGGCGGAAGCTCGTCGATCATCGGTCCACCTTCGCTTTCCGGACCGCAGCAGCGAAGTCGGCGCGTGCGAGTCGCAACCGCGAGTGCGCGGTGTTGGTGTTGATATCGAGCAGGCGCGCGACCTCGGCGACGCTCATCTGCTCGAGCTCGACGAGCACGAACACGAGGCGTCGATCCTCGTCCATGTGATCGAGGATCGCGGCGATCGCGTCCGCGGCCTGGCGGCGCAGGACATCGTCGAATGGATCGGCCGGGCTCGCGACCTCGGGGAGGACGATGGGGTCGACGACGGCCGGCTGACGGCGCCGGCGGTGCGAGGCCGCGACCCGCCGGGTGATCGCGAACAGCCACGTCGTGATCGCGGATCGGCCCTCGAACTCGGAGAGCCGGCGGTGCACGACGACGAACACGTCCTGCGCGGCGTCCTCGAGCTGATCGGACGCGAGCCCGCACGCGCGGAGCACGCGCCACACGAAACCGAGGTGCTCGGCATAGATCTCGTCGAAGGTCGGCACGAGCACGCCGTCCTCCAGCGCTGCGACGAGAACCGTCATTGCAGAGAGTTAGTGCACGCAGGCGGCAAGACTCGTCACGAAAATCAGCGCCACCCGATCTCGATGCCCAGGCTGCCGCAGACGGCGACCGGGGGCGTCCGGTAGAGCACGGCGCCACCTTCGAGCGCGAAGGTCACGCGATCGATGAGGATTTTGGCCTCCGCCGCCGCGACCAGGGCGACGTGATCGGCGAGCGGCCACGCATACGCCCCGCCCGCGCCGGCCCCAGTCCACCGGGCCGATCCGCGCTGCGGCCCGGCGATCTGGACGCCGGTTCCTTCGATCGTGCCGAGCTCGCCGACGAGCCAGCTCCGGACGCGCCCGCTGAACCGCCAGCCGGCGCGGACCGCGACCGTCTCGAGCCCGACGTCGACGCCGGCCATCGATCGATCGCCGACCGTCGCCGTGTTCGCCTTCCAGTGCGCCAGCGCGACCTCGACGGACAGTGCTCGCCAGCGCGCCCACACGCCGAGGTCAGCCGCGATCCCGAGCGCCGGCGCGGCGCCGATTCCAACGACGCCCGACAGGCGAGCACCAGCATCCCAGCGCGGAACATGCTCGGTCATGCCTGCGATGACAGGCCCGATCTCGACGAGCGCGACCGGCGTTGGCTCGACGACCGCGACACGCGGCGCCTCGGCGAGCGAGGCCAGGCGTGCGATCACGATCGCGATCGCATCCGTCAGCTCGGCGCAGCTCGCGCTCGTCAGCGTGCGCGAGTCTGCGATCGCACCACCGACGACCAGCGTCGCGGTGAAGCCGCCGTCACCGGAGACGATCGAGACATCGACATCGAGCGACGATGGATCGACGGACGACTCGACGCGCGCCGCGATCGCCGCGCGCAGTGACGCCTCGTCGGAGCAGCCAGCCGGCGCGATCCACCGCCAGTTGCCGGCCTGCGCCGTGCTCGTGCTCGCGACGACGAGCGCAACGATCCAGGCACGGCTCACCGGCGAAACACTAACCGACCTCGCGGCGCCGGGCGAACGATGCCGATCGGTCATGTAATCTCGTGATGTTGACCCGTGCTCTCGGACGATCCGAAACGCGATCTGCACTCGACGTGCAGCGTTCTAGCGCGCGCGTCATGAAGGGCTCTCGCTGACGCGAGCTGGCTCGAGATGATGCGCCGAGATCGCGCCGACTGAGGCGCCTGGTTCGTCCGGACTGCCAGGAAGTTTGAGAGCGGCACACAGCGACGCACGGCCTCGCACCTCTACGATGCGTGGCGATGAGGCACCTCGCATTTCCGGTGGTATCGGGTCTCGTGTTCGCCGCTGGCGTGGCCGGCGCTGCGCCCTCGAGCACGCCGACGACGAACGACGATGTGGACTTTCGGGCCGACGGCTCGGTCAAAGTCGGCGATCAGGTCTTCCCGACGCGCGAGGCGTATCACCACTCGGCGTTCTTCCGCGAGAGCGGTGCGCGCTGCGGCAGCCGCACGCCGACGATGACGGCGCAGCTCCTCGCCGCGGGTCCCGCCGACTGCGGCATGAACAGCACGACGATCAACGCGACGTACAACGATAACCGGACGCTCGTGATCCCGGTCGTCTTCCACGTGATCAAGAAGTCCGACGGCACGACGGGCAACATCCCCGAGGCGCTGCTCCGGAGCCAGATCGACATCCTGAACGAGGACTTCAACGCGCTCGCGAACACGCCGGGAGCGATGGGGACGAACGCGAAGCTGCAGTTCGTGCTCGCCCGGCTCGATCCGCAGGGCAACCCGACGACCGGCATCGAGTACGTCACGAACAACACCTACTTCAACGATCCGGGCAGCAGCGGCCAGAACGCGATGAAGCGAGCGCTGAAGTGGGACCCGACGCGCTACTTCAACATCTACACGAACAACGCCGGCGGCGGCGGCATCCTCGGCTACGCGACGTTCCCGGCGGAAGAGGCCGGCGGCCAGGAGGACGGCGTCGTCCTCAACTGGGTCTACGTCGGCCGCAACGCGCCCGGCGGCGCGCCGTACGACCTCGGCCGCACGGCGACCCACGAGGTCGGCCACTACCTCGGCCTCTATCACACGTTCCAGAGCGGCTGCGGCTCGACGGCGTCGCCGTACACGACCGGCGATCTGATCTCCGACACCCTGCGCGAGGCGCAGCCGAACTACGGCTGCACGGCGGTCTCCTCGGGCTGCAGCGGCGGCGGCATGAGCCCGATCGAGAACTACATGGACTACAGCGAAGACCTCTGCATGACGAAGTTCACGCCGGAGCAGGTCAATCGCATCCGCTGCTCGATGGTCAACTACCGGTGGGTCAACACGCCGCCGATCGCGAACTTCACGTTCGCGGCGAATGGCCTGACGGCGACGTTCACGAACTCGAGCAGCGACGCCGAGTCGATGCCGATGGCGCTCAAGTACAACTGGGACTTCGGCGACGGCATGACGTCGACGGACGGCAACCCGATGCACACGTACGCGGTCGCGGGCACGTACAACGTCAAGCTCGAGGTCATCGACCCGGGCAGCGGCTCGAACATCAAGACGCAGTCTGTGATGGTCACCGCCAACGAGCAGCCGGACGCAGGCGCCGGTACGGGCAGCGGTAGCGGTGATGGCCCCGACGCCGGCGTCGGCGGCGGTGGCGGTAACGGCGGTGGCGACGACGATGGCGGCGAAGAGCCCGCCGGCTGCTGCGATGCGCCCGGCAGCGGCGTCACCGGTCTCGTGCTCGGCCTGCCGGTGCTCGGTCTCGTGCTGCGCCGCCGTCGCGCTCGCGCCTAGTCGTCGTCGGAGGTGACGTGCGCGTTCGGTTCGGGCCGGATCGACGCCGGTAGCGGCGCCGGGATGCGCGCCTCGAAGTCGATCCAGACGCGCGCGTCCTCGCGACAGTCGTATGTGCGGCAGGTCGCCGGGCGCGCGCTGTAGATCGTGCACGCGCCTGCCGCGTCCATGCACGCACACTTCTTCGTCATCGGGTCGCGCGGCAAGAGGTACGGCCTGTCGACGACGAACGGGACGATCTTCTCGGCGATATCCTGCGGCGAGAGCGCGACCTCGAACGAGCAGCAGCGCGCGCCGCACAGCGGGATTCGCGACGCGCAGTCGATGTCGGGGCTCTCGACGTCGTACTTGTCGGTGACGAGCGAGAGCCGGATCTTCGTGCCGCGATCTGCCTGGATCTTCGCCGCGAGCCGCTTGAAGCTCTGCGGCAGCTGACCGCGCAGGATCAACGCGTCGAGCAGCCACTCGAACCGGCGCGACGCCTCGTCATTGTCGGGCAGGTGCGGCAGATCGGCCGCGAGCTTCTCGATCAGCGCCTGCAGATCGCTGTCGACGGGCGGCGGCGGCGGACGATCGGCCATCGCGCTACTTCTGCGAGGCCAGCGTCCAGGCGCACAGCTTGTAGAGCATGCGCGCGCCGACGTTTGCATCCCACTCGTCGCCGTCGGGCCCGGGCACGACCTCGTTGAGATCGAAGCCGACGATCGTCGCACCGGACTGGACGATGCGCTTCACGAGGTATGCGGCCTGCTGGAACGACAGTCCGCCGGGAACCGGCGTCCCCGTCGACGGGCACAGCTTCGGATCGAGTCCGTCGATGTCGAACGACACGTAGACGCGCTTCGGCAGCTCCGCGACGATACCGTCGCAGATCTCGCGCCACGTCTCGCCGGCGAAGCCACGCTCGGCGAGCATCGCGTCGTGATGAACGACGACGCGACCTGCTTCGCGCGCGACGACATCGACCTCGGTCTTCGCGAAGTCGCGGATGCCGACCTGCACGAGCTTGCGCACCTGCGGGATCTTGCGGACGACGTTGTACATGATCGACGCGTGCGACCACTCGAAGCCCTCGTATGCCTCGCGGAGGTCGGAGTGCGCATCGACGTGCAGCACGCCGAACGCGTCGTGGCTCTCGGCCATGCGCGCGATCGCACCGAACGGCACCGAGTGATCGCCGCCGAGCACGCCGACGAGCTTGCCCGCGCGCAGGTAGCGATCGACCGTCTCGTAGACGTGGCGGTTCAGCCGGGCGCCAGCGTCGTTCACGCGCGCGAGGGCAGCGGCGAGCGCCTGGTCGTCGCCGATGCGACCGCCGACCTCGATGATCTTCTCGGCATCGGCGCGCGCGGCGCGGTTCCACTCCTCGACCTCGCCGGGGATGTCGAGCATCGCGATGCCAGCGCGCCACGGCTCGCCGAGATCGGCGTCGTAGAGGTCGAGCTGGTGGCTCGCCGTGCGGATCGCGGCGGGGCCGCGCGACGTGCCCGGCCGGTACGACGTCGTCGCATCCCACGGCACCGGAACGATCACGAGGCGTGCCTCGTCGGGCGTCGTCGGCAAGCCGAACAGGCCGGCGTCGGCGGGCGGTGCGGCGTCGGGATCGTGATCTGCGGTGGCCACTACTCGCCACCCTCACTCGGATCCGACGAGCGCATCTCCTTCGCGTCCTCGTCGCCCTCTGCGGGCGCGTCGCTGCTCTTCATCTCGTCGGACGCCGGTTCGACCTCGCTCGCAGGTGCAGCGTTTGCCGGCGACTGCGGCGCCTTCTTCTTGGCGCATCCGGTGACGGAGAGGGACAGCACGAACGCGAGGGCGAAGGCGATACGCATGCCGCGATTCTACTTCTTGCGCTGGAGCAAGTCGCCGAACGTACCGAGCTTCTGCGGAGCGCGCGGCTGCGCGGCGACATCCTCGGCGCTCGCGTCGTTCGAGGCCGTCAGCGACAGCGACAGCCGGCGCTTGTCGTGATCGATGGCGAGCACGCTCGCCTCGACCTGCTGGCCGACCGACACGACCTCCTTCGGATGATTGATCCGGCGGCCCGCACCGAGCTCGCTGATGTGGACGAGGCCCTCGACACCGGGAGCGATCTCGACAAACGCGCCGAACGGCTGGAGCCGCGTGATCGTGCCCTTCACGCGCGAGCCCTCGCCGAGGTTGCCGGTCGCGTCGCGCCACGGATCGCTCGCGAGCGCCTTGAGGCTCAGCGAGATCCGCTCGCCCTTCTCGCCCGGCTCGATCTTCAGCACCGCGACGTCGAGCTCCTGGCCGAGGCTCAGCACGTCCTCGGGCTTCTCGACGCGCGTGAAGCCGAGCTCGCTGATGTGGAGCATGCCCTCGATGCCGCCGATGTCGACGAACGCGCCGAACGGCTTGAACCCGACGACCTTGCCGCGCAGCACCACGCCCGGAACGAGCTTCTTGCGCGTCTCGACGGCGAGCTTCTCCTGCTCCTCCTCGAGGAGCGCGCGCCGCGACAGCACCAGGTTGCGCGGCTCGTAGCGCGTGATCCGGAACGTCAGCTTCTGGCCGACGAACTTGGAGAGGTCCTCGACGAACCGGTTGTCGATCTGCGACGCGGGCACGAACGCCCGCACGCCGGCGACATCGACGGACAGACCGCCCTTGACGACCTCGGTGACGAGACCCTCGACGGGGATGCCGAGCTCCTGCGCCTGCTGCAGCTCCGCGCGCGCCTCGGGGCCGCGACCGAGCTTGGTGCGCAGCGACAGCACGCCGCCGGCGTCGGACATCACCCGCGCCTCGATCGTGTCGCCGATCTTGACGAGGAGCTTGCCCTCCTTGTCCGAGACCTGATCCTTCTCGAGCTGGCCTTCCGCCTTGCCGCCGAGGTCGACGAACACGGCTTCCTTGCTGATCGAGATGATCTTGCCCTTCACGAGGTCGCCGATCTTGGGGCGCTTGGCGCGCGGCTTGTCCCGCTCGCTCTCGGCGAACATCGCAGCGAAATCTTCGTCGTTATCGGGCATGGCGGCGCACTCTACAGTGCGCCCGGCAGGCCGACAACGGTCCGGGAGCGCCGTCAGTTCGCAGACGCGCGGGCGGAGCCGGCCGGCTTCGTCGACGGCGGGAGGGGCGTCTCGGCCGGCCTGGCAGCGACCGGCGCCGGCCCCGAGCCGTCGAGGCCGAGGCCCTTGGTGTGGAGGTAGCCAACCTTGCGCATCGCCCAGTCCCAGACCCGGGTCGGGAACAGGCGCGAGAACAGGACGACGAAGTTCGTCGAGAATGGCGCGACGTAGCGAGCCGACGGACGGCGCGCATTCACGGCGCGCGCGATCGCCTTCGCGATCACGATCGGGTTCGATGCGAAGCGGTCCGCCAGCTTCGACATCTGCTCGTACTTGCCGACCGCCTTCGCGTACGGCGTGCCGTCGAACGCGCCGAGGCCGGCGACCGCGGTTGCCTCGAAGTTCGTGCGGATGACGCCCGGCTCGATCAGCGCGACGTCGATGCCGAACGGGCGCAGCTCGTAGCGCATCGCATCGGACAGCGATTCGACGGCGTACTTTGTCGAGTTGTAGACGCCGAAGTACGGCAGCGTGATGCGGCCGCCGACGCTCGACACGTTGATGATGCGGCCAGCCTTGCGCTCCATCATCTTCGGCAAGAACGCGCGCGTGACGTTCATGAGGCCGAACACGTTCGTCTCGTACTGGCGGCGCATCTCGGCGTCGCTGATCTCGGACGTCGGCCCGAGCGTGCCGAAGCCGGCGTTGTTGACGAGCACGTCGAGGCCCTTGCCGCCGGTCAGCTTCTCGACCTCGGCGACGGCCGCGGTGATCGACGCGAGCGACGTGACATCGAGGATCAGCGTGTCGAGCTTGCCGCTCGTCTCGGCGGCAAGCTTGGCGAGCTCGCCCGGCTTGCGGCCTGTCGCGATGACGTGATGACCGAGCGTGGCGAGGTGCAGCGCGGTCATGCGGCCGATGCCCGCGGTGGCGCCAGTGATGAGGACGATCTTCGACGAGTTCGACATGGGACGTAGCTCCTAGCGGTAGGTGGAATGAATGTTCATTCCGTCAGAAGACAAACAACGATGAGGGCTTACAACCCGGGCCCGAACCGCGGCCCAGGGGATTCCAGTCAGGTCAGGCGCGAATCGCTTCCCAGACGCACTGCTCGGCGAGGACCCAGTCGGCCTCGCCGATCGGCGCGTTGATCTCGACGCAGCTGCGGATCACGCCGACGAACGCGCCCATGACGAGCCCCATGAGGAGCCGGGGCGAGCCCGCCTTCAGCTCGCCGCGAGCCTGCGCCGCGACGACGACGTTCGTGAACAGATCGAGCATGCGCTGCTCGAGTGCCTGGCTCTCGGCATCGAGATACGAGGCGTGGTGGTGCAGCTCGAGGAACACGAACGGCTTCGGGTTCTCGACGGCAAACTTCGCCATCCGCATCCACATCGTGCGGAACAGCTCGCGCGCGATCGTCGCCTTGGGAAAGTCGGAGATCGTGCGCTCGGCGAACCGCTGCTTCTCCTGCCGGTAGAGCGCGTTGACGAGCGCTTCCTTGGAGTCGAAGTAGCGATAGATCGTGCCGGCACCGACGCCGGCCTTCTCCGCGATCTCGGGGACGGCGGTGCCGAAGAACCCGCGCTCCACGAACAGCTCGAGCGCGGCGTTCATGATCGCCTCGCGCTTGTCGCTCTTCGCTGCTATCGCCATCGCGAGGGAATGAATATTCATTCCGGGTCGCGCGCGCAAGGGCTTATTCGCAGGCCGGCGAAAAACCCGGTCAATTCAAGGTGGTTACGTTCGCAGATTTCTCGGCCGGGCGCGCCTTCGCCGTCATCGTCGCCCACAGCGCGAGGTGATCCGAGACGTCGAGCGCGTGCGCGGTCGCGAACCGGCGCGTGTCGAAGCCGCGCGTGTAGATCGCGTCGAGCTTCATGCCGATGTAGCGGTGCGTCGCGCCGCTGTCCTTCACCGGCGTGTCGAAGCCGTGCGCCCGGACGAGCTCCTCGAGGCGCTCGTCCTGCGTGTTCGTCGGGATCGGCAGCCAGTGGCTGACCCACGTGAACGGGTTCGTGTTGAAGTCGCCGGCGATCACGACCGGCGTGGTCTGCTGCTCGGCGTACTTCAGGATCGGCAGCATCTGGCGCCGGCGATCCTTCACGCTCAGCCGGTTCTCGAGGTGCACGCCGATCACCGTGATCGGCCGGCCATCCTGCATGACGGTCACGGCGACCGCTGCACGGCGGCCGGCGTTGAAGTGGACGTCGTTCCACGGCAGCTCGATCACGCGCGCGGACAGGATCGGCGCCTTCGACAGGATCGCGACGCCGATGTCCTTGCCCTCGGCGTGGTGCGCCGGCGCGTAGACCGTGTAGAAGCCCATCGCCTTCGCGACCCCGCACGCGGCGCTGCACGTGTCGTCCCGGCGCGGCACCTCCTCCATGATCAAGAGGTCGGCATCGCGCAGCGCGCGGTCGCCCTGGATGCCGCGCATGATCACGCTCGCCGGTTCCTTGTGGACGTTGAAGGTCACGACCTTCAGCTGCTTCGGCAGCTCGGCCGACGTCGACTTCGCAGGGAACGTCGACTCGATCGCGTGGTTCTTCGGAATTCCTTGCAGCCCGAAGCTACAACCAGCGAACGCAGCGCATACGAATGCAATGATGGCGAGGCGACCCATGGAGGACAGACCTAGCATCGCTCAAACGCGTTGGCTCTCGACGATCGCGTCGGGACTTTGCCGTTCTCGTCCGAGAATCACCGTGACGCATCACGGCGACGCGACTGATCCCGCTAGGGAGCGAACACCTCGTGGAGCTCGAGCTCTCTCACCTCGCCTTTCGCGTCGCCCTCGTCGGCCCTGACCTTGTACGCGAGACCGCCGGCGATGACCTCGACGACCGTGCCGGCGTCGAGGTACTGGCGCGGCTCCCGCTCCACGCCGAGACGGGCGACGCTCGTCGTCGCGAATACGCCGCGCACCTTCGCACCCTTCTTGAACCGCTTGATCACGAGCGGCTTCACGTCGGTCTTCTGCTTCGCATGGCCGACGCTCAAGACCCACGCGCTCGCCGGCTCGGTGCCGGCGCCGACGTAGTAGCCCACGCATAGAAATCCGTCGATCCGGAACGAGACCGGAGCGCCCATCGAGAGCGTCCCGTCGACCGGCCGAACGAGAGCGGCCGGGACGTCGTAGCTGTCGACCTCGGCGATCACGAACGCCTTGATCGTGTAGACCACGCCACCGGCGGTCTTCGCGACCTTCGTGATGCGGCCGAGCCGTGCCGAGGAGAAGAGGCCCGGTCGCTCCTGATAGCGAACCAGCGCACCGCGCTTCAGCACCGGCGACGTGTTCGGCGGCGCGACGAACGCACCGGGCACGACGACCTCGCCGTTCACGCCCTCGACGACGAGCGCGTTTGCTTCGGCTCGCAGGACCGTTGCCTCGAAGATCGCGAGCGAGCCGTGCCAGTCGCTACCCTGGATCGGTGCGACGACCCGGGCGACTCCACTCTCGACGGGCGGCTTCACCGAGGGGCCGGCGAAGTCGTCGAACTTCAGAGGCGCGCCCCGGTCCGGACTGGCGAGCGCGACGGACGCGAGCAGGACGAGCGCGACGAGCGATTGCATGCACACGCGAGCCATGGAGGTCCGACCTGTCGCACGAAATCGACGCGACGTGTTCGGTTTTCTGCGCGAGCTCGCGCACGCGAAGCTACGTAGAACGGCCCTCCCGCCCACGCGAGCTAGCCTCTCGGATGCCACGACGCGTCGCCCTGCTCGCAGCGATCGCGCTCGCGTGCGGCACGACGCGACAGGTGGTCGAGCTCGCGATCGGCGGCGACGAGAAGACGCTGCGCCACCGGCCACCGCATGCTCGCCAGAGCTCGCCCGGATCGTCGCAGATCCTGCTGATCGCATTCGACGGGATCTCGCGCGACCTGCTCTACGATCTGCTGCGCCAGGGCAAGCTACCGAACCTCGCGGCGCTGCTCGGCGGCGACGACCTCTCGCACGCGTACCTCGACGAGACGTTTCTGTCGGGCTTGCCGTCGACGACGATGGCCGCGTGGGTCAGCGTGCAGACCGGCGCCGGCGCCGCGCACACCGGCGTGACAGGCAACGAGTACTTCGTCCGCGAGCGGCGCGACTTCGTGTGCCCGGCGCCGGTGTCGTTCAGCGACGCGAAACCGACGCTGCGGATCTACACGCATGGCTACCTGAACGATCAGGTCGAGGTGCCGAGCGTTTACGAACGCATCCACGACCACGATCCGGACGCGCTCGTGTGGGTCGGCATGAACCACTTCTATCGCGGCGCGGACAAGCTGCTGCTCGCGCGGCGGACCGTGCTGGTCAAGGCGCTCGAGGTGTTCTTCGAGGACAAGATCGAGAAGCTGTCGCGCGAGACGTCGCGCGCGATCTACAAGGACCTCGACGATGCCGCGATCGACGCGATCGTCAGCCGGCTCGCACCGCGCGCCCCCGTGCCCGACGTGCTGACGCTCTACATCTCCGGCACCGACCTGTGGGCGCACGTCGCGAAGGAAGGTCCCGACGAGGCGCGCCGGAGCTATCTCACCGAGGTGGTCGACCCCGCGCTGCGACGCTTCGTTGCCAAGCTCCGCGAGAGGCGCGCGCTCGACAACCGGTGGGTGATCGTCACCGGCGATCATGGCCACACCGAGATCCGGAAGGACAAGGTGCACTCGATCAGCACCGGCGACGACGGCCCGGTCGGGCTGCTGCAGAAGGCCGGTTTCCGGCTGCGGCCGCTGCGGCACGTGGTCGCCGATAGCGATCCGTTCAGCGCCGTGCTCGCGTACGGCGGGGCGATGGCCTACGTGTACCTCGCGGACCGCTCGCGGTGCCCGGGCGCGCGCGACCGCTGCGACTGGACCGCGCCGCCGCGCTATCGCGAGGACGTGCTCGCAGCCGCCGACGCGTTCTACACGAACAACATCGATGGCCACCTCGCTCCGGCACTGCGCGGCACGCTCGACATGATCCTGGTGCGCCAGCCGAAGTCGAGCGCGGAGGTCGACGACCCGTTCGAGGTGTATGTCGGCGGTGGCGCGACGCTGGCGGTCGGCGAGTACCTGCGCGCGTACCCGCATCCGACGTACGTCGCTCTCGAGGAGCGTCTCGAGGAGCTCGCCGCCGGCCCGTACGGCGAGCGCGCCGGCGACATCCTGCTGATCGCGCACAACGGCGATCGCGACGTCGCCGACGACCGCTACTACTTCGCCGGCCCCGATCACTCGTGGCACGGCAGCCCGTCGGCGCTCGACTCGGAGATCCCGCTGATCGTCGCGCATCGCGCGCACGCGACCGCGGCGATCGGGGCGTGGGTGAAGCCGATCCTCGGCGATCGACCGTTTCAGCGGAAGATCACCGACATCATGCTCGGGCTGCGCACGGCGCCGCCCGGCGTGACTACAGCTTCACGTACTCGAAGTCTTCCGGCAGGCCGTTGATGCCCTTCGCCGGCGGCGCGATCCAGTTCGCCATCTTGCCGCGCTCGTAGTTCGCCTTCATGAGACTCTTGATGTACGTCTCGTCGGCGTCGTTCGGCAGCCACGCGCCCTTCTTCGCGTTCCAGGTCGCCTCGTCGAGCATCTCGCCATCGGGCGAGAAGCGAGTCCCCGACCACATGCCGATCTGGCGGTGGAACTTGTGCGACGGCAGCTTCAGCTCGAACGAGACGCCCTCGTCCTTGATCGTCTTGTTCCAGCGATCGACGCCGCGCTGACAATCCTTGATGTACTCGGTGCGCAGCACCTCGTTGAGCGCGTTGCGCATCGCGACGTCCTTGTGGACGACCTTGCCGTCCTCGAGCACGTCCATCGCGAAGTGGCTGCCGATGAGCTTGTGCTCCTCGTAGCGGTCTTCCTTGTAGCGACCCTTGAGACCGGCCGCGAACGCGTCAGCCGCGTTCGACGACACCTCGCCCCCGAACAGGTCGAGCGACAGCGTGTACCAGAGGTTCAGATACTTCTGGATCGTCGGCAGGTCGACGCCGCCGAGCTTGCGGACGTCGCCGTTCGGATCCTGCTTCATCAGCTCGCAGGCGCGCTTGACGATCCGCTGCACGCCGGACTCGCCGACGAACATGTGGTGCGCTTCCTCGGTGAGCATGAACCGGCACGTGCGCGCGAGCGGGTCGAAGCCGCTCTCGGCGAGCGCGGCGAGCTGGTACTTGCCGTCGCGGTCCGTGAACATCGTGAACATGAAGAACGACAGCCAGTGGCTCGTCGGCTCGTTGAACGCGCCGAGGATGCGCGGCTTGTCGGCGTCGCCCGAGCGGCGCTGCAGGAGCTCCTCCGCCTCCTCGCGGCCGTCGCGGCCGAAGTAGGTGTGGAGCAGGTAGACCATCGCCCACAGGTGGCGGCCTTCCTCGACGTTGACCTGGAACAGGTTGCGCAGGTCGTAGAGCGACGGCGCGGTCTCGCCGAGGCGGCGCTGCTGCTCGACGCTCGCCGGCTCGGTGTCGCCCTGCGTGACGACGAGGCGGCGCAGCATGTTGCGGAACTCGCCCGGGACCTCGTCCCACACGGGCTGGCCCATGTTGTCGCCGAAGCCGTGGACGCGGTCCGGATCCTTCGGCTCGAGGAAGATGCCCCAGCGGTAGTCCGGCATCTTCACGTAGTCGAAGTGCGCCCAGCCGTTCGCCTCGACGGAGATCGCCGTGCGCAGGTAGATGTCGCGCTCCTGCCAGCCGACCGGCCCCATGTCCTTCCACCAGTCGATGAACTTCGGTTGCCATGCCTCGAGCGCGCGCTGCAGGCGCTTGTCGCCGCCGAGGTTGACGTTGTTCGGGATCTTCTCGTCGTCGAGTACGGTGGACATGGTCTAGGTCCTCTTCCACTGGAATTGCGGCCGCTCGGGCTGGCCGTAGAGCGTGAGTGCGCCGTGCTGGCCGGTCGAGTTGGCGCGGGTGAAGATCCAGTTCTGCCAGGCGGAGAGCCGGCCGAAGATCTTGGTCTCGAGCGTCTCCGGTCCGACGAAGCGCAGCGACGCCTCCATGCCGGTGAGCGCGTCGGGCGAGAGCGACGCGCGCTCCTCGACGGCGATGCGGAGCTCGTCCTCGAAGTCGATGTCGTCGGCGGCGACCGTCGCGATGCCGAGCTGCTCGGCCTCCTCGCTCGGGATGAGGCCCTCGGTACCGCGCGCGAGCACCTTCTGGACACGCGCCGGCTCGCCGTAGAAGCGAGCGTCGAGGCGCGACATGCCGGTCGAGGTCGTCATGAAGCCGCTGTTCGCGACGCTCGTCGCGATGCCGACCTTCTCGTCACCATCGATCAGCATGTAGAAGCGATCGGCGCCGAGCGCGAGCTCGAGCAGGACGCCGGCGAAGCACGAGTCGGCCGCGTCGGCGACCGCGTAGAAGCTGCGCGCGGTGTTGTCGTAGCGCTTCAGCACGCGGCGCTGCAGCAGGCGGACCTCGCGGGCGAAGCCGGAGGCCGACTTCGCGAGCGCCTCGTCGCACTGCTTGACGAGGTCCTGGTTGCCGCTCGTGCGGACCGTGACCATGCCGATGTCGGGGTAGTCGAAGCGGATCCGAAGCAGCGCCTCGTCGAGCTCGCGGAACGCGCGCAGCGACCAAGGTTCGACCCCAGCGGCCAGACCTTGGCTCCGTGACACGGGGGGCTCGCTCGCGCCGTCGAACGAGTCGACCGCGGTCGGCGCCTTGACGACGAGCGCACCGGTGCGCGCGCCGGCGTCGACGGTGAACTCGACGAACTTGTACGCGAGCTTCTCCGCGCTGACCTTTCCCTCGAGCGGCGGCAGCACGAACGCCGGACCGCGCGCGACCTGCTGCTTGGCGGCGAGCTCCTTCGCGCGAGCGGTGACCGCCTCGTCCCACTTCGTGCGCGACACGAGGTGGTCGACGAGGCCCCAGTCCTTCGCGCGCTTGCCCTTGATGCCCTCGGCCGTCGTGCAGAACACGTCGGCGCGATCGCGGCGCACCTTGCGCTTGTCGACGAGGCGCGTCAGGCCGCCCGTGCCGGGGAGCACCGCGAGCAGCGGCGTCTCGGGGAAGCTGACGGCGGAGCTGCCGTCGTCGACGAGCATCGTCTCGTCGCACGCGAGCGCGAGCTCGTAGCCGCCGCCGGCGGTCGTGCCCTTGCACGCCGCGAGCGAGGCGAGCCCACTCTGCGCCGACGCGTCCTCGAGGTAGAGGCGGGTCTCGTTCGTGAACTTGCAGAAGTTGACCTTGAACGAGTGGGTCGAGAGCCCGAGCATGTAGATGTTCGCGCCGGAGCAGAACACGCGGTCGAGGTCGGCCGTGATGACGAGGCACTTCACCTCGGGATGCTCGAAGCGGATCCGCTGGATCGCATCGGCGAGCTCGATGTCGACCGAGAGGTCGTACGAGTTGAGCTTCAGCTCGTAGCCGGGGCGATGCGGGTGATCGCCATCGACGGCCATCACCAGCGTCGCGATGTCGCCGGCGGTCGTCAGCCGCCAGTGCTTGTAGCGGCTCGGGTGGGTCTCGAACGTCGTCGGGTCCATCCCGATCGTCTATCAAGCAATTTATTGCTTGTCACCTCCTATCACCATGCACTATATTTCACCCATGGATCTGCTGGCCACCGTCGGCACCGCCGTCCGCGCGCAGCGCGAGAAGCGCGGCTGGTCCCGGCGCGAGCTCGCCGAGCACAGCGGCCTGTCCGAGCGGTTTCTCGCGCAGCTCGAGGGCGGCGATGGGAACATCTCGCTCCGGCGCTTTGCCGAGGTCGCGCATGCACTCGGCACGACGATGACGGCGCTGCTCGAGCCGGCGGAGACGCCTGCCCAGAAGAAGCCGATCGCGCTCCTCGGCGTGCGCGGCGCCGGCAAGTCGAGCGTCGGCGCGGCGCTCGCAAAGAAGCTCGGCCTGCGCTTCATCGAGGTCGATCAGGAGATCGAGCAGGCCGCCGGCCTCGCACTCGCCGACATCTTCACGCTGCACGGCGAGGCCTACTATCGCCGCGTCGAGCGCGAGGTGCTGACCCGCCTGCTCGCCGACCCGCATCCGACGGTCCTCGCGACCGGCGGCTCGATCGTCAACGACCCGACGAACTTCGCGCTGCTCGAGGCGCGCGCGACCACCGTGTGGCTGCGCGCGACGCCGGAGGACCACTGGAACCGGGTCGTCGCGCAGGGCGATCAGCGACCGATGGCCGAGAATCCCCACGCCTTCGAGGAGCTCCGTGCATTGCTCGCCGCGCGGCAGAAGCTGTACGCGCGCGCCGACCGGACGCTCGACACCAGCAAGCTGACGATCAAGCAGGTCGTCACCGCGCTCGCCGGGCCAGCTGCTGGCCACCATTGACGCGACACTGGTAAGCTGATACTTACGGTAAGTGATGGCTTACCAGCAGGGCTTCGCGGCACTCGGCGACGAGACGCGCCGGACGATCTTCGAGCGCGTCGCGAAGCGCCCGACCTCGGTCGGCAAGCTCGCCGAGGGTCTGGAGGTATCGCGGCCCGCCGTCAGCCAGCACCTGCGGGTGTTGCTCGAGGCCGGGCTCGTGCGCCAGCGCAAGGAGGGCGCGCGGTCGATCTATCAGGTCGATCCGCGCGGCGTGCAGGCGATGCGCGACTACCTCGACAGGTTCTGGGACCGCGCCCTCGCCGCGTTCAAGCAGGCCGTCGAATCGGAGGAAGAGTGACCGCAATCAACATCAAGAAGTCGATCACCGTCGAGGCCTCGCAACAGCGCGCGTTCCGCGTCTTCACCGACGGCATCGACCGGTGGTGGCCGCGCGAGCACCACATCGGCCAGTCGCCGCTGGAGCGGTTCATCATCGAGCCGCGCCAGGGCGGTCGCTGGTACTCGGTCGGCAAGGACGGCAGCGAGGCCGACGTCGGTCGCGTCCGCGCGTGGGAGCCCTACTCGCGCGTGCTGCTGACGTGGCAGATCACCAGCGAGTGGAAGTTCGATCCCGACTTCATCACCGAGGTCGAGGTCACGTTCACGGCCGAGGCGCCGCGCCGCACGCGCGTCGAGCTCGAGCACCGCAACCTCGAGAAGTTCGGTGACAAGGCCGAAGAGCTCCGCAAGACGTTCGAGTCCGACGGCGGCTGGAACAGCATGCTCGGCCTGTTCGGAAAGTCGCTCGCCGCCGTGAAGTACCTGATGACGTACGAAACGACGAAGGAGACGCAGGCGAAGGCGGCGCCGCTCATGGCGGGCCACCGCGATCGCATCGACGAGTTCCAGCGCCGCGGCAAGCTGCTGATGGCCGGCCCCGTACTCGATGGCTCGGGTCGCGCGTTCGGCGTGTTCACCTCGAAGGACGCTGCCGAGGAGTTCATCGCCGGCGATCCGTTCGTCCTCGGCGGGGTGGTCGTGCGCCACTCGATCGTCGAGTGGATGGAAGTCCTCGACTAGCCAGCCGAAACGGCGGGCCGGTCGGGAATCTCTTGACCGTGTTCCATTTCTTGTACAATGTATAAGGAACAGAGAACACTGATGTCACGCCAAAGCCGCATCAAGCGCCTCTACTCCCGCCGGCTCGCGCGCCGGCTCGCCGACGCGACTGGCTCGAGCCGCACCGAGCTCGAGGCGCTCGCGGAGTACGAGTCCAAGCACGAGATCGCGCGCCAGCGTGACAAGGGCTGGAAGCTCGTCACCCGGCTCGAGACCGGCGAAGGCGTGTTCGTGCGCGACGACGACATCGTCGGACTCCACATCCAGCTGCCGTCGGCGCTCTACAAGCGCCTCGACGCGCAGGCCAACCAGCGCGAGACCACCAAGCGTCAGATGGTCATCGCCGCACTCGAGCGCTACCTCGACCAGACCTCGTGACGCACAAGGAGCCCGCATGACGGAGACGACGAGCCTCGACGATGCGCAGTGTTTCGGCGACTACTGGGACCACTACCAGAAGCTGTATGCGCACCCGAAGTCGCGTGCGCTGCATGCCGTCGGTACGGCGGCGGCCATCGGCATCCTGGTGCTCGCCGTCGCGCGCCGCTCGACGAAGCTCGCGCTGCTCGCGCCGCTCGTCGATGCCGCGATCTCCCACAACTCGCGCCGGATGGGGTACGTGAGGCCACGTCCACTCCGGCGTGCGTGGTGGCACGCGCGCGCCGAGTGGCGCCTGTTCCGCAACACGATCGAGGACGCCGAGCGCGACCTCCACGACCGCTGGTAACTACATCGGCGTCGTCGTCGGCGTCGGCGCTGACGGCGGCGGAGGCGGCGGCCCGCCCGGCGGTCCACCGGGTGCCGGCTGCGGCCCGGTCGTCGGCATCGGCGCCGGATACGCCGGTGCCGGCGGGATCGCGGGCTGCTCGCGATTGCGGTCTGGCCGGATCGCGAACACGAGGCCACCCGACACGAACCAGCCGCTGTTGTCGAACCGGTCGCTGTAGAAGTTCGTCGCCGCGAGGTACGGCCCGAACACGGCGTGCCGGCCCACGAAGTGGATGCCCGCCGTGAACGACGACGCGACGCCCTTGAACTTGAACGGATCGGCGTCGCTCGGGTCGCGGCTGATCGTCGCCGGCATGACGTTCAGGGCGAGGAGCGGCCGGACGAAGCCGCGCTTCGTCTGCACGACGGCCTGGAACGAGCCGTACGTCGCGCGCGCCGAGCTCTCCTCGGAATCGCCGCTGCCCGTCGTCACGCTCGCCGAGCTCGACACCGAGCCGAGCTTCAGCGCGAACGCCATGTCGAACGACTCGCCGAGATCGACGTGCTGGCGCAGGCCGATCGAGCCGCCGGTCGGAATCGGCAGGACGAAGAAGTAGAGCGCGCCCTCGCCTGCGATCTCGATGTCGGTGTCGTCACCGATGCCGTAGCTGACGGTCATCGTCGCCGCGGCGGCGGGTGCGGCGCCGTAGCTGACCGCGCTCGTCGAGCCCGCCTGATCGCTGTCCTTGTTGTCGGAGATCAAGTCTAGCGTCGGCGCTTCGCCGCTGAGGGCGAACCCGAGGTGGCCCTTGCCGACGGTCGTCGCCGGCAACGGTGCGCCGGTCGAGACCGGCAGGATGCAACCGCCCGCGAGCAGCGCGCATGCAATGAGTGCGAACTTCATCGTTTCCCCCGAAGGGGATTGTACTCAGCTGCCGAGCAGCGCGTCGAGTCCGGCCTCGTCGATCACCGTCACGCCGTACTTCTCCGCCGCCTCCAGCTTGGTCTTGCCAGTATCTGCCCCTGCGACGAGGTAGCTGGTCTTCTTGCTGACCGAGCCGGCGACCTTGCCGCCTGCCGCCTCGATCTTCTTCTGCACGTCGGCGCGCGGCTGGGACAGCGTACCGGTGACGACGAACGTCTTGCCGACGAGCGGCCCATCGCTCGCGACGACGACGGGCTCGGCAGGATCGACGCCGCGCTCCTTCAGCTTGTCGAGGACGAGGCGGACGTGTGGATCGCGAAGGAAGCGATCGATCGCGACCGCGATCGTGTCGCCGACGCCGTCGATCTCCTCGAGCTCGGCGACGAATGCCTCGCTGTCCTTGGCGTCCGCGGCCTCGCGCAGCTTCGACAGCTGACCGTACTTCTGCGCGATCGGCTTGGCGATCACGCCGCCGACATGAGCGATGCCGAGCGCCGCGAGCAGGCGCGAGAACGTCGCGGTCTCCTTCGCCTTGGCGATCGCGGCGACGAGGTTCTTCGCCGACTGCTCGGCGAAGCGCTCGAGCTTGGCGACGTCGTCGGCCTCGAGGACGAACAGGTCGGCGACATCTTTCGCGAGGCCCGCGGCGACGAGCTGGATGACGACCTTCTCGCCGAGGCCGTCGATGTTCATCTGGCCGCGCGACGCGAAGAACTCGATCGCGCCGAGCAGCTGCGCCGGGCAGCCGAGCCGGTTGACGCACGCGAGTGCGACCCTGCCCTCCTCGCGCTCGAGCGGACCGCCGCACACGGGACACGCCGTGGGAGCCTCGAACGCCGGCCCCGGCCCCTTCTCGGTGACGCCGAGGATCTGCGGGATGATCTCGCCGGCCTTCTCGATGAGGACGCGGTCGCCCTTGCCGAGGCCGAGGCGCTGGACCTGATCCCAGTTGTGGACCGAGGCGCGCGACACGGTCGTGCCGCTGACGTCGACGGGATCGAGGATCGCGACCGGCGTGACGACACCGGTGCGGCCGATGTTCGGCTCGAGGTCGCGAAGGATCGTCGTGACCTGGCGCGCCGGGAACTTGTAGGCGATCGCCCAGCGCGGGAACTTCGACGTCGTGCCGAGCGCGGCGCGCTGGCCGAAGTCGTCGACCTTGATGACGAGGCCGTCGACCTCGTACGGCAGGTCGTCGCGCTTGGCCTGCCACGCCTCGACGGCGGCGAGCAGCGAGTCCCAGTCGGAGGCCTTCGAGTTGTGCGGCGACGTCGGCAGGCCGAGCTTCGCGATGTAGTCGAGCGAGGCCGCATGGCCACGCGCGTAGCGCTCGCCGTCGACGACCTCGTAGAGGATCGTGCGCATCGGCCGCTTGGCGACCTCGCGCGTGTCCATCTGCTTGATCGTGCCGGCGGCGGTGTTGCGAGGGTTCTTGAACGGCTCCTCGCCGGCCTTCGCGCGCTCGGCGTTGATCGCCGCGAACTCGGCCTTCGTCATGTAGATCTCGCCGCGGACGACGATGTCGACGGGCTCGCGGAGCTTCAGCACGACGCCGCGCACGGTGCGGACGTTCTGCGTGACGTCCTCGCCGATCCGGCCGTCGCCGCGCGTCGCGCCGAGCGTCAGGAGGCCGCCCTTGTACGTGAGCTCGATGCCGAAGCCATCGATCTTGGGCTCGATCGAGTAGGTGACACTGTCGCCGTCGAGGCCCTTCAGCACGCGCTCGTGAAACTCGCGGAGGTCGTCGTGGCCGTACGTGTTGTCGAGGGACAGCATCGCGACGGGCCGCGTGACCTTCGGGAACTCGGAGACCGGTGCGTGACCGACGCGCCGGGTCGGCGACCACGCGACGGTCCAGTCGGGATGCGAGGTCTCGATCTCGCGCAGCTTCTTCAGCAGCTTGTCGTACTCGACGTCGCTGATCGTGGGCTCGGCGTCGACGTAGTAGCGCCGGTCGTGCTCGGACACCTCGTCGACGAGCGCGAGGTAGTCGTTCTGCGTCTCGCCGCTCGCAGGAGCCGCAGGCTGCTGGCCAAAGAGATCCATCTGCCCCATGACGGGGGCAGCATAGCGGATCCCTCAGTCGTCGTCGGCGTCGGCGAGCTTGTGACCGGCGGTATCGAGCTCGTCGTCGTCGTACGGCCCGGTCCGATCGAGATGCGACGGGCGCCGCTTGCCGTCGATGAACGCGTCGAGGTCCTGCTCCTCGGGAGACTCCGCATCGATGACGACGTCCGCGTCGTCGGCGTCGATCTCCTCGACCTGGAAGTCGGCGCGCACGGAGCCGGCGGCCATCTTGCGCGGGCGCGCCGGCAGGCCGGTATCTTCCTCGTCGATCTCCACGAGCGATTGATCGTCGAGGTCGACCACCATCTCGTCCGGATCGGCCGCGCGCGTCTCGACCTTCTTGCCCATGAGGCAGCTCGCCTTGACGGTCACCTGGAACGGCCGGCCATCGAAGTAGGCGTCGATCGCCTCCTTGATGTACCAGAACACGTCCTGCATCTCCTGGCCGTTGCCGGCGATCTCTTTCCACTCGGCGAGCGGTCCGTACTCGATCACCGGCGCGAAGAAGAACTCGCGCGAGCTCTTGAACAGGAGCGTGAACTCCTCGGCCTCGATGTCTCCGTCGAGGTTCGCGTTGCGCATGCAGCGCTCCACCTGATCGACCGTCGGGTAGCGCGCGATGTGGCGATCGAGGCGATCGAGCGCCTCGTGCTTGTCGTGCTTGATGAGGACCTCGCGGTAGAGGTCGTGGAACTCCTGGAACGTGCCCGCGAGCGGCAGCGTGCAGCGGACCTCGCCGCCCCGCTTGGCGACCCGCGCGAAGTCGCGCAGCGCGACCTCGAGGTTCGGCATCTCGGTCAGGCCGAGGTTGCAGACGACCAGGTCGTAGACGTCGTCGGCGAACGACAGCTTGGGGACCGGGCTCTCGGTCCGGAAGAACACGCCCTTCTTGCCGAGCGGGCCGAGGTCCGCGATCTTGCGGCGCGCGACATCGAGCATCGCGCTCGAGGCATCGATCGCGATCAGGCGCGACCCGTCGGACATCCGCCGCAGGATCTCGGTCGTCGGGTAGCCCGTGCCGCAGGAGATGTCGAGAACCTGCCCTCGCTCGGGGACGGCGAGGTTGCGCAGCAGCATCTTGCCGAAACGAGTCCCCCAGACGGGCGCGATCTCGTCGTCGTAAATACGCGCCAGCTTCTCGACCTTGAGAGTGCGCTTGGGCTGAACCGTCACTGCTTACGGCCTACGTAAGCAAGATCATGGCGGAACGAGCCGGAGATGTCTACTGAAGACGATCCGGCTTCATGTTTTGTAACGGAACCGCCCCGAAGTCGTCCGCGTTACGGATTCTTCACGTACAGCTCGGCGCCGGACTCCACGAACTCGGTCGACTTCGCGGCGAGGTGCTCGCGCACCTCCTCGGAAATCTTCATCGAACAGAACTTCGGGCCGCACATCGAGCAGAAGTGGGCGACCTTCGCACCGTCGGCCGGCAGCGTCTCGTCGTGAAAGTCCTTCGCCGTGTCGGGGTCGAGGGTCAGGTTGAACTGGTCGACCCAGCGGAACTCGAACCGGGCCTTCGACAGGGCGTCGTCGCGGAGCTGCGCGCCCGGGTGCCCCTTCGCGAGGTCGGCCGCGTGCGCCGCGATCTAGTACGCGATCACGCCGTCCTTCACGTCGTCGCGATCGGGCAGGCCGAGGTGCTCCTTCGGCGTCACGTAGCAGAGCATCGCGGTCCCGAACCAGCCGATCATCGCGGCGCCGATCGCGCTCGTGATGTGGTCGTAGCCGGGTGCGATATCGGTGACGAGGGGGCCGAGCGTGTAGAACGGCGCCTCCTTGCAGATCTTCATCTGCAGGTCGACGTTCTCCTTGATCTTGTTCATCGGCACGTGGCCGGGGCCTTCGATCATCGTCTGGATGTCGTGCTTCCACGCGATGTCGGTCAGCTCGCCGAGCGTCTCGAGCTCCGCGAGCTGCGCGCGATCGTTGGCGTCCGCGGTCGACCCCGGACGCAGACCGTCGCCGAGCGAGAACGCGACGTCGTACTTCTTCATCACCTCGCAGATGCGCTCGAACTCGGTGTAGAGGAAGTTCTCCTTGTGGTGCGCGAGGCACCACTTCGCCATGATCGAGCCGCCGCGCGACACGATGCCGGTGACGCGGTTCGCGGTGTACGGGATGTACGCGAGGCGCACGCCGGCGTGGATCGTGAAGTAGTCGACGCCCTGCTCGGCCTGCTCGATCAGCGTGTCGATGAACATGTCGATGTTCAGCTTCGTCGGATCGCCGCCGGCCTTCTCGAGGCACTGGTAGATCGGCACCGTGCCGATCGGTACCGGCGAGTTGCGGATGATCCACTCGCGCGTCTCGTGGATGCGCTCGCCGGTCGACAGATCCATGACCGTGTCGGCGCCCCACTTGACCGCCCACCGCAGCTTGTCGACCTCGTCGCCGATCGACGCCTTCACGGCCGAGTTGCCGATGTTCGCGTTGATCTTCACGAGGAACTTCGAGCCGATGATCATCGGCTCGGACTCGGGGTGGTTGATGTTCGCCGGCAGGATCGCGCGGCCGCGCGCGAGCTCGTCGCGCACGAGCTCCGGCGCGACGCTCTCGCGGATCGCGACGAAGCGCATCTCCGGCGTGATGATGCCGCGCCGCGCGTAGTGCATCTGCGAGCGGTTGCCGCTGTCGCCGTCCTTCATGCGCGCCTCGATCCACGGCGCGCGCAGCTTCGGCAGGCCCTGCTTCGGATCGTGCCCCTGCGGTCCCGACGTGTCGTAGACGTCGAACGGCTTCTCGCCGCCCGCGAGGTGGACGCGGCGCATCGGGACGCGAAGCCCGCTGTCCTCGATGTAGACCCGCTCGGAGCTCGGGAAGCCCTCGATGGGCGTGACTTCGACGGATTCGACGATCGGTAGCTTCTTGGACACTGGCGGCCTTCCTACGCCGGCATTACCCGGATCAGGTTCTGGGGTCGCGAATCGCCTCTCAGCCTCCGGTATGGAAGCTCCCCCGTTATCGCGGTGCGTGCTCTACGTGGGCCGGACCCTACCCCAGCCTATGGCTTACGTCGAGACTTCCCGGCCTGCTCGACGTGCTGGAACAGCTCCGAGAGCAGGATTGGCTTGCCGAGCACGACCGCGCTGTCGACGACCGGCAGCGGCCGGCCCCAGGTGTCGGCCATCATGATCACGGGGATGTCCGCGAGCCGCGGCTCGGCGCGCATCGCGGCGATCAGCTGGTGGCCATTCATCACCGGCATGTTCTCGTCGCACACCACGATGTCACACGGCTGAGACGCGAGAAGACGCAGAGCATCCGCGCCATCGCCCGCCTTGAGAATGCGGTGGCCTTCGCCCTCGAGTGCCATCGACAGGACCTCGAGGACGGCGAACTCATCGTCTGCGACGAGGACCGTCAACATCAGGTACCTCGCGACCTCCCCGGGTCGCGACCCGCGCGGTAGACGCCCATCAGGATCTCGGTCGCCGTCGTCGCGTCGGCCGCGATCTCGATCCCCTTCGACGTGATGTTCAACTCCCGCACGTTGGCGTCGTGGCCCGAGCCACGCGTCTTCACGACCGACAGGAGCCGCTTCAGCTCGCTCCCGACGTCCAGATACTCGAGCAGGATGATGTTGTCGACGAGCGCGGACAGACCCGGGATCCGGACCTCGACCTCCGGGCCGAACAGCTTCTGCGTCTCCTCGGTGATCATCACGGTGACGTCGAGCGAGCGCAGCTCGTTCGCGACCGCGGTGATGAAGCGGATCGTGCGCTCCGGATAGGCCGCGCTCTGGCGGAAGCCGTCGATGCCGTCGATCACGACGCGCTTCACCTTGCGGTCCCTGACGTCGGTGAGGAGCCGCTCGGCGAGCTGGTCGAGCCCGAACCGCACGCCGGGCTGCCACACGAGCTCGAGCGCCTTCGATTCGCAGTGCGCGCGCAGCGGAATGCCGAGCTGCTCGGCGGTCTCGAGCAACCGCTCGGGTGTCTCGTAGAACCCGAAGTAGAGCCCCGGCTCGTCCTTCTTGCAGCCGGCATCGAGAAAATGCGTGGCGAGCAGCGTCTTGCCGCTGCCGGAGAACCCGAGCAGCAGCGTCGTCGACGACGCGAGCAGGCCGCCATGCAGCATCTCGTCGAGCTGCTGCACCCCGGACGACACCCGCCGGTAGTGGGTGGCCTGACCGACCTCCGTACGCTTGGCGAGCAGCTGCTCGGTGCGCGGCCGCACCACGATCCCGTCGCGCGTGATCTCCAGATCGTGGCGGCCGAGGAAGTGATCGCCACCGCGAAATTTCAGGATCTCGATCTCGCGCACCGCACGCTGGGCGTTGCGATCGAGCGTCAGCTCGACCATGCCGTCGACCATCGAGTGCTCGGCACCTGCCGCATTCACCGCGTTCATGTTCGCGAGCACGATCGTCGTGCAGCGAGACATGTCGGAGAGGACCTGGAGCTCCGCGACAAATTCTTTGAGCGCGGACTCGGGCTCACCGAGCGCCGCTGCCGTGGTGAGACCGTCGAGGACGAGCAGGCTCGGCTTCTCGTCGGCCATCACGCGCCGCAGCAGCGCGAGCAGGCCGGAGAGCCGGCGCTCGCGAAGCACGAGATACGCGCCGACATAGGCGATCTGCGCCCCGATCGCCTCGGGCTTGAAGAACGCCATCGAAGTCAGGTTGCGGAGCATGCGAGCGTGCGTCTCGGCGAGGAGCGTCACGTAGACGGCCCGCCGTCCCGTACTCACATGGGTAAAGCAAGCCTGGTTCCCGAGCGTCGTCTTGCCGGTTCCCGGTCGGCCCATGACCAGGTACACGCCGCCGCCGATGAGGCCGCCCCCGAGTAATGTATCGAGTCCGGGAACTCCCGTCGAAACTCTGTCGTGTGTCTCCACCGCTACATCCTTCGCGCTGTACATCCTCTATGCGAGAGCATCGAGCCGTCGCGCGACGTCGGCTTCGCTGCCAGCTACCATCGTCCACCGCGACGTCCCAACTCAATGGGCTTTCCTGAAACAGCGAATTAAACGCGCATGGCCGAATCTCCCGACCGCGACACTGTGGCGACTGCGCACAGTTTTGGACGCTACCGTGTGACGAAATCGCTCGGAACAGGCGCGATGGGCGAGGTGTACGAGGCGGTCGACGAGGTGCTCGGACGCGAGGTCGCGATCAAGACGCTGCGCGCGTCGTCGGGGATCACCGCCCGGATCATCGACGATCGGTTTCGCAACGAGGCGCGCGCGATCGCCCAGCTCGCCCACCCGGGTGTCGTTCAGCTGTTCGACATCGATCTCGCGGCCGAGCCTCCGTACCTCGTCATGGAGCGCGTCGCCGGCCCCTCGCTCGATCGGATGATCAAGGAGCGCCCGCTGCCGGTCGGCGAGCTCGCTCCGCTCGGGATCCAGATCGCGCGCGCGCTCGCCGCCGCGCACGCTGCCGGCGTCGTCCACCGCGACGTGAAGCCCGGCAACATCCTCGCCGCCGGTGACGGCCGCTGGAAGCTCGCCGACTTCGGCGTCGCACACATTCCGGACTCGTCGCTGACGATGACCGGCCAGTTCGTCGGCTCGCCGGCCTACGCGCCGCCCGAGGCGATGATCAAGGGCATCTCCTCGCAGGCCGGCGACGTCTATGGCCTCGGCGCGACGCTGTACCAGGCCGCTGCCGGGCGCTGGCCGCGCATCGAGGCCGGAGGCGCGCCGCTCGCCGAGATCCCGCCGCTGCGCACGCTCGCGCCGCAGGTGCCGGCACACATCGCCGCCGCGATCGATCGCGCGATCGCCCTCGACCACGCGCACCGCCCGACCGCGACCGAGCTCGCCGACCTGCTGTCGCGCGTCGACGAGACGCCCGTGCCCGCGCCCGCGCCCGCGCGACCGATGGCGGCGCCGCGTGCGCTGCGCTGGAA
>JAEWJO010000440.1 GCA_023386455.1 Pseudomonadota bacterium
AGCCACAGCTCCGCGATCGCGGGCTCGACCGGCCGCGCCGCGACGGCGACGAGGATCACGGTCGACACGACGCCGAGCACGACCGGCAACGCGACCGCGTAGATCGCGACGGCGGCGAGCTTGCCGGCGAGGATCCGCGAGCGGCTCGCAGGCTGCGCGTAGAGCAGCTCGGCGGTGTGCTGGATCTCCTCCTTGGCGACGATCGACGCGCCGAGCAGGCCGGCGAACAGCGCGACGCCGAGCGTGAACGTCAGCCCGTTCGTCGCGAGGTACGCGACCGGGCTCTGGAAGTCGACCATCTCGAGGCCGAACGCGCGGCGCATCAGCGCCGGCATCGACGCGAGCTTGGCGCCGAGCGGACCGTTCGCGAGCGACGGCTGCAGCACGCACACGAGCGCGAGCATGGCGGCGAGCGGGACGCCCCACGCGAGCGCCGTGCGGACGTTCGCGCGCAGCTCGCGCGTCATCACGAGCAGCGTGATCGACGGCGGCGCGACGTCGTGACTGCTCTCGAGGGGAATGGCGAGGTCACGCGACATGGTGATGGACTCCGTTGCGCTCCGGCGCGAAGTCGGCGAGGAACACGTCCTCGAGCGACGCCTCCTCGATCCGGACGTCGGTGGGGCTCGCGGCGGCGAGCGCGTCGAGCAGCGGCGGCACCGGCCCGCGGTAGAGGAACGTGATCGAGTGGCCGTGGCGCTCGAACGCCTCGACGCCGTCGAGCTGCCGCGCGGCGAGCCCGGTCAGCGCGTCGCCACCGGTGCCGGCGCCGTCGAACGTGGCGTGAACGCGGCGCATCGCCCGCCGGCGCAGCGCGGCGACATCGTCGTACGCGACGACGCGGCCGCGGTTGACGATCGCGACGCGCTCGCAGGTTGCCTCGACCTCGGCGAGCGCGTGCGACGAGAAGAACACGGTCGTTCCGGCCGCGGCCTCGTCGCGCAACCGATCGAACAGGCGCGCGCGCATGATCGGATCGAGGCCACTCGTCGGCTCGTCGAGGATCACGAGGCGCGGTGCCGGCTCGAGCGCGGCGACGATCGCGACCTTCTTCTTCGTGCCGAGCGAGAGGTCGGTCGTCGTCGCGTCGAGCTCGAGGTCGAAGAGCTCGGCGAGCTCGCGGCGGCGGGCGCGGTGGTCGCCGGCATGGAACCGCGCGACATAGGCGAGCAGGTCGCTGACCTTCATCGCCGGATAGAGGTTCGTGTCGCCGGGTACGTAGCCGATCCCGGCGCGGGCGCGCGCACCGTCGCGGTGAACGTCGTGGCCGAACAGCCGCGCCGTCCCCGAGGTCGGGGCGATGAGGCCGAGCAGGATCCGTATCGTCGTCGTCTTGCCGGCGCCGTTGGGTCCGATGAACCCGACGATCGCGCCGGTCGGCACCGCGAGCGTGATGTCCTCGATGCCGATGCGGCCGTGGCCGTAGTCCTTGTGGAGCGACTGGATCTCGATCGCGTTCATGCGACTCCCATTGACCACCCGGTCAGCCAGACGCTACCACGGCTGACCAGGTGGTCAATCGGCACGTGAAGGCCCTCTCCGTGGTCGTCCAGCATGGTGCGGTGCGTCTCTCTCTCGAAGGACGAATCTCGACGCGCGAACGTGACAGCGCGCTGGCGCACGGTGCCGTCCCGGCGACCCCGTATGCGCCGCATCACTCCTGTGTGCTGGGAAACCTGTTCAACTGCTGAGGATTAAGCAACCCTCATTCGCCGACGCGAGACCCGATCGAGACGTCGAATCGACCTGACGGACGGTCGGCGCGTATCTATACTCGACCGAGTAGCCGGTTTCGCAGCATGCCGACCGCAGCACGACGAGGGAGACAGGTTACGCCGGCCGCCACGTGGGTGGCGGCCTGCGCCGCGCTGATCGTCCACGGCATCCTGCTCAGCAGCGTCCACGCGCTCGATATCTCCGTCGTCGGCGAGGGCTTCTCGACGCGGGCGCGCAAGCCCGCCGAGGTGGTCGAGCTGAAGTCGGGCTGTGTCGGCGACGCCCTGCTCGCGGGCAGCGCACGGTTCTCGATGTGCTTGGCGCCCTGGCGTGCGGATACCGACGCATGCCTGGAACGCGCGGAGCTCGACATGCGCATGGACATGTCCTCGTGTGTCGCGGTTCGCGACGCGCTCGCGCTGTCCGAGATCTCGATGCTCGAGCCGAAGCAGGCGGACAAGGTGACGCCGATCGATCCCGAGCCGCTGATCGAGATGATGAAGAAGCCCGACCAGCCGCCGCCGCCGGAGCTGAAGCAGCAGCAGGCGCAGCAGCAGCCACCGCCGCCGCAGCCGCCGGCGCCGCCGACCCCGCCGCGCAAGATGCAGGTCGTCGAGACCGTGAAGCCGAGCGCCGAGAAGGAGCCGGACAACGCGCGCTTCCTCGCGGAATACAACTCGTCCGCCGACAAGCAGAAGGTCTCGCGCGGCGCGGTCAAGGAGCCGATGGTCGCCAAGGCCAAGCCCGAGGAGCTGACCCCGAAGGAGACGCCGAAGGAGGTCGAGCAGGCGAAGCAGGAGCAAGATCGCACGAAGGGCATGAACAAGACCGCGCCCGACGTGCCCGGCACGCTCGCGATGCGCAACCCCGGGGCGCAGCGGCCCGCCGAGATCCAGCAGGACGCCAAGACGCTCGGTGCCGAGAACGGTGCGACCGGCCCGCTCGCGTTCGACGGCTTCATGCCGCGGCGCGGCACCGGCGCGTTCGAGCAGGAGAAGAAGGAGAAGAGCGAGATCCCGAAGGGCGAGAGCGGCGCCGGCGGCGGCGCGCCTCCCGATCTCGATCTCAAGCCCTCGCGCGACGTGCTCGAGCGCGCGCTCGGCGGCGGCAGCGTCGATCACCTCGAGGATGTCGCGAACGACGACGAGACCGCGCTCAACGCGAAGCGCTGGGTGCACGCGACGTTCTTCAACCGGCTGAAGCGCCAGGTCGCGCAGAACTGGGATCCCGCGTCGGTGTGGCGTCGCCAGGATCCGAGCGGTCAGGTCTACGGCTTCAAGACCCGCATCACCGAGGTGCGCGTGACACTCGCCCGCAACGGCCAGCTGACGAAGATCGTCGTCACCGCGCCGTCGGGAGTCGCCGAGCTCGACGACGAGGCCGTCCGTGCGTTCCAGCAGGCGGCGCCGTTCGTGAACCCGCCGAAGGAGCTCGCGAACGCCGAGGGCAACATCGTGTTCGGGTTCTCGTTCTACTTCGAGATCGGCGCGCCGCGCAGCTCCTGGCGCGTCGTCCGCTCGATGTGACGCTCCGGTACGGCGACCTTCGCCGGCACGGGCTCGAGCGGCTGGAGCACGATCGTGATCTGCTCCGACGGTTGCGCCATCGGCATCGTCAAGTAGACCTCGCGGCGCGGCCCACCGCGCGTGCGCTGGTTCTCGGCGAGCCACTGCTCGAGCAGCGCGTACGTCGTGGTGAGCTCCTCGTACACGCCGACGTGCTCGACCTTCACGGCGGGGCCGGCGGGAAGCTCGATCGACTCGACGCGACCGACCGCCTCGACACGCGACCACGTCGGAATCGCCGCGGCGACGTCGAGCCCGTGCTCGTCGCTCGCGTAGTAGAGCGCGAACGGCGGGCCGCTGATCTGACGGCCGGCGACGACCTCGAGCTCGGCGAACGCCGCGTCGAAGAATGTCGCGATCTCGCCGAGCGGGACGCGTGCACGGATGGCTACAGCCTGACTACCGGTGAGCTGGATGACCGACGGTTTGCTGTCCATGGGGGAGGGCGAGCTGCGACCGCCATGCCCGGTGGGCCGGCGCAAGTCGCGCAGGTACGGCGCCGGATCGCGCGAGGTCTGCGCGACCGGGCCCGGGTCGCGAACTACACGCGCCCGTGGCGTAGTCTCGCGTCATGGACCGCGCTCGCGCGCTCGCCGTGGTGGTGTCCGTCGTGCTCGTCGGCGCGACGCTCTCGCCACTACGTCGAGACCCGTACGACGACGGGTTCCCGCTGTCGACGTACCCGATGTTCGCGTCGAAGCGGCCGACGGTGCAGACGTTCCACTACGCACTCGGCGTGACCGCCGACGGCAAGCGCCGCACGCTCGCGCCGGCCGTCGTCGGCGGCACCGGCGAGATCCTCCAGGCGCTGCGCGTGATCTCGGCCGCGACCAACGCCGGGAGGCCGGCGCTCCGGGAGCTCTGCACGGCGATCGCGGCGCGCGTCGCCGGCGACAGCGAGTTCGCCGACATCGTCGCGATCCGCCTCGTCACCGGCACGCACGACGCGGTCCAGTACCTCGCCCACGACGTCGTCGGCACCGAGTACGAGCGCGTGCGGTGCGAGGTGTCGCGATGACGCTGCTATCCCGGTGGTGGTTCGCGCCGGCGCCGGCGACGCGGCTCGCGGCGCTGCGCATCCTGATCGGCGCCTATGCGCTCGTGTACGTCGTCGGTCGGTTCGGCGAGCTCGTCGCGGTCTCGCGCTACGGCGCGTCGCACTTTCATCCGCTCGGCGTCGTGCGCGTCCTCGACACGCCGCTGCCGCCGAGCGTCGCGATCGCGATCGCCGCGGCGACGTGCGTCTTGCTCGCGGCGTTCGTTGCCGGCTGGCAGTTCCGCATCACGGGGCCGCTCGCCGCGGCGGCGCTCCTGTGGACGATCACCTACCGCAACGTGTGGGGCATGCCGTTCCACACCGAGAACCTCATGGTGCTCCACGTGATCGCGCTCGCGTGCACGCCGGCCGCCGACGTGTGGTCGCTCGACGCGCGACGGATGCGTGTCGCGAGCACGGGCTATGGCTGGGCGATCAAGCTCCTCGCGCTGCTCACGGTCTCGACGTACCTGCTCGCCGGCATCGCGAAGCTGCGCATCGCCGGTCTCGGCTGGATCGACGGCGAGCTGCTCCGCAACCAGATCGCCGTCGACAACCTGCGCAAGGCGCTGCTCGGCGACGCGGTCGCGCCGCTCGCGCACCTCGTGCTCGAGCACCCGACACCGCTCGTCGTGTTCTCCGTGATGTCGCTCACGCTGGAGCTCGGGGCGCCGCTCGCGCTGCTCCATCGCCGCGTCGGCCACGTCTGGGCGTTCGGAGCCTGGGGATTTCACGTCGGTGTCGTGCTGCTCATGAACATCTGGTTTCCATATCCGCTGTTCGGCATCGCGTTCCTGCCGTTCGTTCCCGCGGAAAAGATCGTTGCCTTGGCAACTACGGTTGTAGTAATGCTACGAAGACCGTCGTAACCGAGGTGCCATGCCCGCCGCACGTTGCCCCGAGATGACCCCCGCCGAGCTCCGCGTCATGAAGGCGCTGTGGGAGCTCGGCAAGGGCTCGGTCTCGGACGTCCGCGCCGAGCTCGCCGCGCGCGGGCACGACCTCGCGTACACGACGGTGATGACGCTGCTCGGCCGGCTCGCCGCGAAGAGCGCGCTGAGCGTCGACAAGACGCGCGAGCCGTTCGTCTACAAGCCGGCGCACCGCCGCGAGTCGGTCCTGCGCGATCGGCTCCGCGACTTCGTCCGCGACGTGTTCGACGGCCAGGCCGATTCGCTCGTGCTGCGGCTCGTCGAGGACGAGAGCCTGACGCGCGAGGAGCTCCGTGACATCGAGCGCCGGATCGCGGACGCCGAGAAGACCGGCGCCCCGAAGAAGGAGCGCAAGCCATGACGTTCGTCATCAGCGCCGGCGCGCTCGCGAAGGGCTGGCTCGCCACGCTCGGCATGATGGCCGCGCAGGGCACGCTGCTCGCGATCGCCGCGCTGCTGCTCGCGCGCGTCGGCCGCATGCGTCCCGCCTGGCAGGCCGCGCTGTGGCTCGTCGTGACCGCAAAGCTCGCGCTGCCGTGGGGCCCGGCGATGCCGTGGTCGCTGTCCGACCTGATCGCGAGCTTCTCGTCGCAGACGCAGGATCATCCGATCGCGATCGTCGGGACCGGCGCGCTCGCACCCGCGGCAACGCCGCAGGCGTGGCCGGCCGTCGGCTGGCTCGCGCTCGCGAGCGTGTGGGCGCTCGGCGCCGCGTTCGTCATCAC
>JAEWJO010000527.1 GCA_023386455.1 Pseudomonadota bacterium
CCTCGGCGACATCGCCGTGACGTGTCGCCTCGGCCACGAGCCCCGCGGGCATCTTGTCGTCGGCAATCGAGGTTCCATCGGGCGCGACGAGCGCGAGGAGCGTCTGATCGTCGAGCCGGACGTCGTCGAGCAGCTGCTTGCCGTCCTGCAGCTGTAGATACAGCGCACGCGCCTCGCTGCCCTCGCTCGCCTTGTCGCCGAGTGCGACCGTGCGCTCGAACAGCACGGCGAGACCATTTCGCCCCGCGCTGCCGAGCACACCCGTGGATGCGAGCCCTGGATCGGCATACGGCAGCACCGTGACGCTATCGCCCTTGCCTGCATCGAGCGCACGCTTCACCGGCGCGAGTACCTTGAGATCGGCGCCCCACACCGTCGGGGCCGCGCTCGTGTACAGCAGGCGGCCCTTGTAGTCGGCGATCGCGATCGCGCTGTCGCCGAGCTTCACCCAGTCCGTCGACGCGAGCGTGCTGTTCAGCCGCTCGAGCTCCGCCTGATCCGCCGCGGGATCGCCGAGGCCGAAGTCGGCCTGATCGTGGTGGCCGGCGACCTCGCGCAGCGCTTGCTCGCGATACGCGATCGCGGACACCGTGTAGAACGAGCTCGTCAGCCGGGCGACCGCGCGATCCAGCTGCGTCCCGGTCAGTGCGAACGACTGCCGGATCTCGCCGGCGACGCGCGCGCGCACCTGCCAGTCGGCGACGAGCCCGAGCCCGAGTGCCGCCGCCAGCGCCGCCGACGCGATCGCCGTTCGCCGCCACGGCTTGGCGCGATCGCGACCGAGATCGACGATCAGCTCGTGCATCGTCGCGTAGCGATCGCCGGGCTTGACGCTGAGGCCCTTGCGCAAGATCGCGTGCAGCGCGCTCGACACCTGCGACCCCGCCGGTGGCGCCTTCACCTTGCCGTCGCACACGTTGTCGCCGAGCTCCGTGAACGTCTTGCCCTCGAACGGCCGCTCGCCGTACAGCGCCTCCCACAGCGCGACGCAGAAGTTGAACTGATCCGTGCGCGGGTCGACGTTGCCTCCCGTGAACTGCTCCGGCGCCATGTACGCGGGCGTGCCGAGCACGCTCCCCGACGTCGTCAGGTTCACGTCGCTGATCGCGGCCGCTCTCGACCCGCCGGCTCCAGCGGTCGGCTTCGCCGCGGCGAGCCCGAAGTCGGTCACCCGCACGCGCCCGTCGTCGGAGACCAGCACGTTGTCCGGCTTGAAGTCGCGATGGATGATGCCCGCCGCGTGCGCCGCCGCGAGCCCGCGTCCCGCCGCGATGTACGCGCCGACGAGCTCGGGCACGGTGTGCCGCGTCTTGCTCTGCCACTGCCGCAGGCTCTGGCCCGAGACGAGCTCCATCGCGATGAACGTCGTGCCGTCGTCCGCCTCGCCGACCTCGTACACCGTGACGACATTCGGATCGTTCACCGCCGCCATCGACCGCGCCTCGCGCACGAGCCGCTCGGTCAAGGACTCGTCGGCGCGACGCAGCAGCTTCAGCGCGACGCTGCGGCCGAGCGTCGGATCCTCGGCCCTCCACACGACGCCCATCGCGCCGGCGCCGAGCCGCTCGATCATCGCGTACCGCCCCATCCGCTTGCCCTGGACCAAAGGCTCGTCGGCAAGGCCACGAAGCTTGCGCGCCGGCGACTCGGATGCCGCCGCGGTCTCGAGCAGCGCGAGGTCGCGCTTCGTCGGGCTCGTGCCGCTCGGCATCGTCGTCGCATCGAGCGCGATCCCCGCCGCCGTCGCGGCGAGCCCCACCTCCTGCGAGTCGGCGAACCGCGGCAGGCCCTCTCGCAGCGTGTCGCTCGCGGTGATGTTCAACAGCTCGCGACAGTCGTCACAGGTGTCGAGGTGGCCGAGCACGGCGCTCCGCACGCCGGAGTCGAGCGCCCCCGACATCAGATCCTGGACGACGTTCGCGTCGAGGCACTCCATGTCTGCCGCACGGGCATTGTGACATGAGACAATCGGCGTCGTGCCCGGCGATCGTGTCGAACAGCTCGCGACTGCGAGTGGGCTCGCGGTCTCGTCGCGCACGGCCGTCGTTGCCGCGTGGGAGAACGCGCTCGCCGCCGCACGCGACGCGTGGCCGTCGGTGATCCTCGACGAGGAGACGCTCGCCGGCTACATCGGTGCGCGCCTCGCCGGCACCGACCTGTCGTCGGCGCTCACCGCCGCGCCCGCCGCCGATCTCGCACTGGCCGCCGCGTGCGCCGCGCAAGAGCCATCCGCCCACGCGGCGTTCGACGCCGTGCTCGCCGAGGTCGAGGCCGCCGGCTCGGCGACGGGCGCGACCCGCGATCAGGTCGAGGAGGTCAAGCAGGTCCTCCGCGTCCAGCTGCTCGTCCCGAAGGATGGCAAGCCGCCCGGCATCGTCGGCTATCGCGGCAAGGGCCCGCTCCGCGGCTGGGTCCGCATCACCGCGACGCGCGAGCTCATTCGCCACAAGAAGAAGAAGAAGCGCGAGACGCCGATCGAGCGCAGCCTCGACCAGCTGCTCTCGAGCGGTGTCGACCCTGCCCTCGCCGCGCTGAAGGCCGAGTACCGCGCCGAGTTCGCGGTCGCGCTCCGTGAAGCGATCGAGGATCTCTCCGCGGAGGATCGGACACTGCTCCGCCAGCAGATCGTCGACGACATGTCGATCGACACGATCGGCGCCGCGTACGGCGTCCATCGCGCGACCGCCGCGCGCTGGCTCAACCGCGCCCGCGCCGCGCTCGTCACCGCGACCCATCGCCGCCTCGCCGCGCGTCTCGATCTACCGGTCGATCAGATCGAGAGCGTGATCCGCCTCGTCGCGAGCCAGCTCGACGCGAGCGTGATCAGATATCTCAAGGACGGCCGCAAGCCCGCCTCGTCGTGATCGTCACGGAGTCGCGATACCGGTGCGCTGGGCGTTGCCGCCCCAGGTCGGCCAGCCGGTGACCGACGGATCTTTCGTGTCGATCGCGACGAGCTTGCCGTCCTCGGTCCCGACGTAGATCCAGCCACCCTCGACGACGGGCTGGCTGCGGATCGGCGAGCCGACCTTGTAGACGTCGGTCATGCGGCCGCTCTTCGGATCGAGGCGGACGACGGTGCCGTCGAGCGTGCCGAGCAGGACGCTGTTGCCGGCGGCGAGCGGTGCGGTGCCGAGGAAGCCGCCCTGCTTCGTCGTGTCGCCGGCGAGCTTGAACGACCACTGCGTCGTGCCGGAGTCGGCATCGGTCGCGACGACCTCGTCGCCCATCGTGTTGAAGCTCTGCGTGCCCATGCGCAGGACGCGCGAGCCCTGGAACGACTGCATCGACGACACGCTGCCGACACCGACGCTCTCGAACGCGTAGTCGGCGGCCGCCGCGGCGGGTGCGCCGCCGGAGAAGCCGTTCGCCGCGTCGTCCTCCTCGGACTTCTTCGCGTGCGCGCTCTTCGCCTGGACCTTGGCGTCGATGTAGTCGGCGTCCTTCTCGGCGGCCTTGTACTTGGTCTGCGGCTCGTTGTGGTCGGTGCGGATCACCGCCTCGCGCTTGCGGTAGTAGCCCGTCTCGTCCTTCCAGTAGTCGCCCTGCGTGAAGTACATCGACTCGAGGCCGGCTTGATCGAACTGCACGACCGGCGCCGACGTCGCCTGCGCCTTCATCGCGTAGCGGACCTTGCCGGTCGCCTGCTCGAGCTTGATCACGGTGCCCGAGAACGTCGTGACGTAGACGAACTCGCCGACCGCGACCGGCGCCGACATCACGTCTCCGTCGAGCCAGAGCTGCCAGAGGATCTTGCCGCTCGACAGATCGAAGGCGGCGAGCGCGTGCGTGGCGCCGGGCGGGCGAGGCTTGCCGTCCTCGCCACTGGCGCCGGCGGGATAGGACGCGAACACGCGGTTGCCCGCGATCGTCGGCGCGCTCGTCAGCGGATCGCCGAGCCAGTAGCTCCACAGCAGCTTGCCGCTGTCGGCCGCGATCGCGAAGATCGTGCACGACTCGGTGCTGACGACACAGACCTCGTGCTCGCAGGCGGGGCTCGAGGGTCCGTCGTCGTGGAGATCGAGCGCCCAGACCGGGTTGCCGGTCTTCGCCTCGAACGCGTACAGCTGGTTCGAGCGGAAGCCGCCCGAGACGATCACCTTGTGGTCGTAGACCGTCGGCGTCGTGATCAGCGCGCGGCTCGCGAACTCGACCTGGAAGCCGGCAGCGAGCCTGGTCGGCTTCGGTGACGTGATCTTCGAGACCGAACCGGCGCGGAATGTCGCAGGCGGGCGGGCGTACTTGTCGCTGTTCATCTCGTTGACCCGGTCGGTCACGATCTCGCCCTTGGCCGGCGTGCCCGGCGTGCCCGGCGTGGCCGGTGAAGGTGGCTTCGTCGGCTTCGTTGGCGTCCCGCAGCCCATCAAGATCGTTAGCGTTGCAAGCGCGCGCTTCATGGCAGTCCTCCCCGGCGTTGGCAGTGCCAACGCACGCGGAGACGCCGCGATCTACGTACGGTTGCGTGCTAGGGTCGCCGGCCATGAACTGGTCCGCCCTCGCCGATCGCTGTCTCGCCGGCGACCTTCCGACCCGTGACGCCGCCCGCGCCGTCCTCCACGCTCCCGCCGACGACCTGCTCGGCCTGCTCGATGCCGCGTTCCGCGTGCGCCGCGCGTACTGGGGCCGCCGCGTCTCGCTCCACGTGCTGGAGAACGCGAAGCTGGGCGCCTGTCCGGAGGACTGCGGGTTCTGCTCGCAGTCGAGCAAGCACGCCTCTCCGAGCGGCGAGGCGCCGATGAAGTCGGTCGACGAGCTCGTCGCCGGTGCACGCCGCGCTCACGCCGCGCGCGCGAAGCGCTACTGCATGGTGACCGCGACGCGCGGCCCGTCGCAGCGCGACCTCGACACGATCTGCGCGGCCGCCGAGCAGATCAAGGGCGAGATGGACATCGAGCTGTGCGCGTCGCTCGGCATCTTGACCGAGGCAAAGGCGAAGCGTCTCGTCGACAGCGGCGTCGATCGTTTCAATCACAACCTCGAGACGAGCGAGCGCCACTACAACGAGATCGTCTCGACGCACACGTGGCGCGATCGCGTGGAGACCGTCCAGATCGCGAAGAAGGCGGGCATGGACACGTGCTGCGGTGGCATCGTCGGCCTCGGCGAGACCGAGGACGACCTGCTCGATCTCGCGTTCGCGCTCCGCGACCTCGACGTCGACTCGGTGCCGGTCAACTTCCTCGACGCACGCGAGGGCACGCCGCTCGCGGGCTCGCCGCTCGTCGAGCCGGGCTACGCGCTGCGCGCGCTGTGCATGTTCCGCTTCGTCCACCCGCGGACGGATCTGCGCGTCGCCGGTGGCCGCGAGATCACGCTACGCGCGCTCCAGGCGTTCGCGCTGTACCCGGCGAACTCGATCTTCACGCAGGGCTACCTGACGACTCCCGGCGCCGCCGTCACCGCGGACCATCAGATGATCAAGGACGCCGGGTTCGAGCTCGAGCTCGCGTCGGGAGAGGCCGTACCGGCGGACCCCGAGGCGATGGCGCACGTCAAATTCCCCGCGACGATCTCCGCGCTTCGTGTCATCCAACCGAGGTGACCAAGGACGGCCGCGACGCCGGCGTCAACGCGATCGAGAAGGAGCTCCAGGGTGAACGCGCCACGGCGCTCGGCGACGCCGGGCGTCGTCTCGAGGCCGCGCTCGCCGACCTCGCGAATGGCAGCGACGACGAGCGCCTCGACGAGGCCGCAACCGCTGCGTGGTACTTCATCATCCTGCGCGAGAGCCTCCACATGTTCGATCACACGGCGGCATTCGAGATCTACAAGGTCCCGCCGCAGGTGCTCGCACGCGTGGGTGTGATCAAGCGCCGCGCGTGATAGACCCCTGTCATGCGGATCGATCGCGTCTACACGCGCGGTGGTGACAAGGGCGAGACCTCTCTCATCGGCGGCGAGCGCGTCTCGAAGGCCGATCCTCGGCTCGAGTGCTACGGCACGATCGACGAGCTCAACGCCGTCATCGGCCTCCTCGTCGAGGCGCTCGCGTCGTCGGCGGCGGAGTCGTACCTGACGCCGATCCTGCGCCGCGTCCAGCAGGAGTTGTTCAACCTCGGCTGCGAGCTCGCGACGCCGGACGCCGAGATGCGCGCGAAGCTGCCGCGCGTCGAGCAGCGCCACGTCGACGCGCTGGAGCGCGACATCGACGCGGTCAACGACGATCTGCCGGCGCTCAAGTCGTTCGTCCTTCCCGGCGGCGGCTGGGCCTCGGCGTACTCGCACCTCGCGCGCACCGTCTGCCGCCGTGCCGAGCGCCTCGTCGTCGAGCTCGGGCAAGCCGAGGACGTCGGCGGCGAGCTGCCCGTGCAGTACCTGAACCGGCTGTCCGACGCGCTGTTCGTGTGGGGACGCTGGGCTGCGCTCGAGGATGGCAAGCCCGAGACGCTCTGGGACTCGCGCAATACCTAACGCAGGAGCCCGTCGACGCGCGGCACGTCCCACGCGTCGATCGCGGCCGCGAGCTCGCTCGTGTCGCGGCCGGCCCAGGCTGAATCGGCGAGTGCCGGACCGGCGGGCCGACCGAGGCGGTGGATCGCCGCCGGCTTGCCGAGTGGCACGCGCCGGAGCTCGTCGCGCCCGATCCAGTACGCGATCGCGAGTGCGGGCAATGTCAGAAGGTCGGTCGGATCGAGGTAGATCTCGGCTGGACGGCCGAGTGACGAGAGCGCGCGAACGAGCAGCGCCGCCGCGTGCTCGTCGAGCTTGACCGCCGCGAACACCGCGCCGGTCGCGACGATGCAGAGCAGGAGCCGGCGTCGCGTCAGCGATGGATCGATGCGCGCACCCAGCCGGGTGGCGAGCGCGAGCACGAGCCCGATCGTGGCCGTCAGCACGACCGGCGCGAACGCGAGGCCGGCGACGTCGCTCAGCTTCCCGGTGACCGCGCCGTGAAAGCGGGATTTCAGGACCCAGTCGTTCAGCACGAGGAGGACGACCGCGAGGAGCGTGATCGGGTGCATGGCCTCACCGACGGGCAAGGCCGGTTTCTCCGCGCGATCGACGCCGCGCAGCGCTCGCCGCAGCCGCTCCACTCGTATACTCTGCCGGTCGTGTCCGAGTCCGGCAAGCAGTCCGAGAGTGCCAAGCAACTCGCCGAAGCAGAAGCCCAAGCGAAGGAGCGCTTCGAGCGCGCGATGACCGAGCTGCGCGAGGGCGCATATCGCTTCTCGTCGCGGGCCCGAGGCCAATCCGAGCTGATCATCGAGGAGCTGATCGACCCCGACGGTGAGACCGTCGAATCGCTCGCCGAGGTCGAGGGTGACACCGGGGCCGCCGCGCTCTCGCAGTCGCTCGAGCTCATCACGTTCGACACGTGGCTGTTCGGCCAGATCGGCGACAAGGACTCGCTCGACCTCAAGAACGAGGAGCACTGGGAAGTCTGGTTCTCGTTCGGCGCGTGGATCGGCGAGACGATGCGCCGGCGCCACGGCGGCCACTGGCTGCTGATGGGCGACGACCCTCACACGTGGCGCCTCGGCTTCTCCAAGATCTTCCTCGAGATCGCGCCGTTCATGTTCGCCGAGCAGCTCCTGCGCATGGGCTCGGGCGCGACGCGCAAGATGGTCACCGAGGTCGAGCGCATCCGCGGCCTCCACGAGGAGCAGAAGGAACAGGACAAGGGCCAGGAGCTCGATCGCTTCGTCGCGCAGCACTACATCCGGCTCCACACGGTGCCGCTCGGCCAGTGGATGTCGATGGACTTCGCGAACCTCGCGAAGCTGTGGAACGAGGCACCCGTCGAGCAGCTCGTCGCCGAGCTCAAGGAGAAGGGTCCTCGCCTCGGCCCGCAGAACCTGCCGATCGTCGAGCAGGTCGTCACCGCACTCGCGCGCGCCAAGCAGGATCAGCCGATCGCGAAGCAGACCGGCGATCGCGGCCTGTTCGAGGCAATCGCCCAGATCATCGGGCTCCGCCGTGCGACCCAGCCGATCGCGATCGACATCCTCGAGCGCGTCGTGATGCCCGCGCTCCACGTCGGGCTCCCCGAGAAGTTCCCACCGCTCGACGAGGACGACCTGGCGAACCTGCGCAAGCAGGTCGAGCTGTTCGCGTTCTTCGTCGAGATCGTGCCGCACAAGTACCAGGCGGACGACGAGGGCTTCCTCGGCACGATCCCGCACGAGCAGCTGACGACCCCGTACGCGGATCGCAACGTCCTCGAGATCGGCAAGGGCGACTGGGTCGTCGTGAACCCGGCGCACTTCATCCCGATGCTCCAGGAGTTCGATCCGCAGAAGATGATCGACAAGTACGACGAGTTCGTGAAGTACATCGGCAGCATCCCGGACGCGCCGCGCCGCCGCGACGACGGCCGCATGCTCGCCGAGGTCGCCGTCCGCGCACTCGCCGATCTGAAGGCGTGCGTCGCGACCGCCGCGCAGAACCAGGACGCGCTGCTGTTCCGCCTGCTGCCGCCCCCGGGCTGATCCTCAGGCCAGCGACGCTTCGGGACCGCGCAGCGGCAGCGACACGATGAAGCGCGCGCCACCGGTCGGCGCCTTGTTCGGCGACAGCGCGAGGTCGCCGCCGTGCTCGATCGCGATCTTCCGCGCGATCGCGAGCCCGAGGCCCGTGCCCGTCGCCTTCGTCGTCACGTAGGGCTCGAAGATCTTGTCGCGGCTGTCGTCGGGAACGCCCCTGCCCCGATCGTCGACGGTGATCGCGACGACGTCCCGTTCGGCGCGCCACGCGACGACGACCGCGCCGTCGGAGCCGGCCTCGAGCCCCGCGTGGATCCCGTTCTCGACGAGGTTCGCGAGCACGCGCTTGAGGAGCAGCTTGTCGGCGCGGACGGTGACCGGGTCGGAGGGCGCCTGGAGCTCGAGCTTGGCGGCGAACGTCGGATCGAGCCGCAGCTCCTCGACGAGCTCGGCGAGCGCGATCGGCGCCTTCTCGACCTTCGGCAGCTGCCCGAGCGTGCGGAACGTGTCGACGAGGCGGCGGAGGCCTTCGATCTCCTCCTCGACGATCTCGCGCGTGTCGCCGAGCAGGCGCTTGAACCGCTCGTCGTCGCCCTTGTAGCTCGACACGGTCTGCTGGACGGCGAGCTGGATCGGCGTCAGCGGGTTCTTGATCTCGTGCGCCAGCCGTCGCGCGACGTCCTGCCACGCACCGATGCGCTGGAGGTACTCGACCTGACCGCGCGTATGCTCGAGATCGTCGAGCATCGTGTTGAACGCGCTGCCGAGCTCGGCCATCTCGTCCGTGCCGCGCAGCTCGACACGCGCGTCGTGATGACCGTCGGACACCCGCCGCGCGGTCGTGACGAGCGAGGCGATCCGGCGCGTGACGAGCGTCCCGCCGAGGATGCCAAAGCCGATCGCGGCGAGCGCGGCGAGCGCCATCACGACGAGGAATGCGGTCTGCAGGCCGCCGGGAATCGCGGTGCGCGTCGTCGCGAACTGCTTCGCGACATCGAGCTTCTTCTTGAGGTCGACGAGCTCGCGCTCGGTATCGATCACGCGAAACGTCAGGCGCAGGATGCCGCCGGACAGGAAGTGATGGTCGACCACCGTGTCGCGCAGGCCCGACTCCTCCGGATCGGCGGGCCGGCTCGCCTCGTCGATCAGCGTGCCGTCCGGGCGGATCACCGCGATCGCGCGCAGGTTAGCCTCTGACTCGAGGATCTTCTGCAGCGTCACGCCCGGCGTCGGCACGAGGACGTCCGGACGCGCCGAGATCCGCTGCGCGACCTCGGTCTGCAGCGACTTCGTGGTGATCACGAGATCGCGATAGACGCGGATGACCTGCTCGATCGTCTCCGCACGGGCGCGCGCCTCCGTCGCACCGAAGTTCGCCGCGACCTTGCCGATCTGATCGATCAGGATCGCGGACGCGAGCAGCGGCAGCATCACGATTCCGACGAGCGCGACCGTCAGCTTGAACTGTAGACCGAGCGGACGGCGGCTCATGACTTCGGCCTGTAGAACGGTTGCGAGCGGATGCGGACGACGCGATCGGCCTCCGCGATCTTCGGGTTGACGAACACCGACACGAACGAGCCGAAGAACACGCCACCGCGATCGAGCCCACCGCCCGTGCCTTGCGACAGCCAGCGCCGCACCTCGGCGAGCGTCTCGGGCGCGACCGGGTTCAGCTGCGCCGTGAGACGCAGGTAGAAGATGTCCTCGTACGGGAACGTCGACAGCAGGCCGATCGGCAGGTCCTCGATCGCGGTGATGACCTTCAGCGCCTCCGCGCGGTACTTGATCTTGCGCGTCTTGCGCCCGGCAGGTCCGTCGAACCGGATCACGTACTGCTCGTCCCACAGATCGTAGACGATCGTGCGCTGCTCGAGCGCGACCGACACCGGATCACCGCCGGTCTTGGGATAGACCGCGATGCCGATCCGGATCGTCGTCGGGAAGCCGGACTGCAGCGCCTCGTACGCGGCCTGGTCGAACAGCTTCGCGATGCTGCCGGTGACCGTCAGCTGCTTGTCGCGCTCGATGAAGCGCATGCGCTGCAGCTCCGGCTTCTCGTCGTCGGCCCAGGCGCGGCGCGCGGAGACCGCGAGCGTCGCGAGCGCGACGAGGAGCACGAGCGTGCGCACGGGGCGGCCGGCGATCATCGCAGCCTCCCGAGGACGTTCGCGAACGAGAACTCGAAGATGCCGAGGTCGGTGTCGATGCGGACACCGGCGTTGACGTACAGGTCCGCCGGCAATGCACTCCACAGGCTCGAGTCTCGGACCTGGAAGTCCGCGGTCTGCGCGAGCGCCCACATGCCGCCGGAGACGAACAGGTCGCCACCGAAGACGCGCTTCTTGCCGACGCCGCGAAACAAGCGCGTCGTGTACTCGATCGCGCCGATGCCGCCTAGCTCGCCGTACGTCTCTTTTGTCTTCGCCGTGCCGAGGAAATCGATCGGTGCCGCGGTCGAGAGGACCATCCCGAGCGGCCTCGGCGCGAGCATGCGATTGAAGTCGGAGATGTAGATGCGATCGAACCGCGGCGCGTTGCCGACGACGACGCCGCCCGACAGGTACACGCCGATCGCGTGCCGGTCGCTGAGGAACGGCCACCAGTGCTCGTACCGGACGAACATCGTCGCGAAGTCGTAGTCGCTGACGATCGCCGAGCTGCCGAGCTCGAACGCGGCGGTGAGGCGCGAGCCGGAGTGCGGGAGGATCGGATCGGAGCGCGTGTCGCGGTCGAACCCGAGCCCCGCGGTGACGATGCGACTCTCGCCGGGCTCGAGGAACAGATCGATGTTCGTGATCCGGCCGTCGGGCAGCGTGCGCGTCGGCGCCGCCGGCAGCTCGGCGTCGACCGACTCGAGCCGAAGCGAGACGGAGAGCCGGGCGAGCGCGGTCAGATCGTAGGTCGCGCCGACGCGCGCACCGAGCCGGCGATACGGGAACGCGAGGAAGTTGTCGAGCGCGTCGCTGTCGCCGGCAACGCGATACGCCTCGCTGCCGTGGACGAGCGTGAGCGCGCCCTGGGCGCCCCACCGGGAGCCGTGGAGCGAGCCGTCGGCCATGCGGAGCTCGCCGGCCCACTGATCGCGCGCGCCGTCGACGTCACCGTGCGCGCTGTAGAACGCGGCGCCGCCGACCGAGATCCCGAGGCCGAACAAGTTCCGCTCGGCGAAGTCGACGCCGAACCAGTAGGGCGTCAGCGGCGTGCGGCCGAACCACAGCTTGTGCAGCACGAACGTGCCGCGCTCGACGACCTCGATCTCGATGATGACGTTGCCGCGCTCCTTGCCCTTCTTCATCGCGAAGCTCACCTCGCGAAAGAAGCCGAGCGCGAGGACCTTGAAGCGCGCGTTGCGCAGGCGCCTGTCGCTCGCGTGGAGCACGTCGCCGGGCTGGATCGGCAGCGCGCGGCGGATGATCTCCTCCTGCGTCGACTTGTTGCCGCGGATCTCGATCGACTCGATCAGGAGCAACGGCCCGAACTCGTCATCGGGCTGCAGGCCACCGGCCGGATCGGGCGGCGCATCGGCGGAGGACGGCCCCGGCGCGGGCGCGCCCGGAACCGGCGCGACGTCGTCCGCGCGCGCACTCGAGGCGAGTAACGCGAGCACAAGGACGACGCAGCCTCGCACCCGTGTAACGTAGCGCACCGCACTCGGCGGGTGCTACCTTGAGGCCGTGCGGCCCGCTCTCTGCCTGCTCGTCGCGCTCGCGCTGGCGGCATGCAACGACCTGCGGGACTTCCAGGGCGAGTGGACTGGATCACGGATCGGCGAGGCACCGCCGCTCAAGGTCGGTATTGCCGGCGACGCGCACGCGCGGCTGACGATCGACTACATCACGAAGCACGGCCTGTCGGGCTCGCTGTCGATCGACGGCATCGTCAGCGACGGCGACGTCGAGTCGCTCGAGGGCGCCGAGGCGGACGCGCTCGCGACGATGACGTTCGGCGGTGCGCCGATGCGCGTGTACATGGCATTCGTCGACGCGCCCGACGGTGAGATCCTCGTCATGATCGCGCTCTACGACTCGCGGCGCGTCGAGGTCCGGGCGCTGCGCGGTGGCGCGACGCCGCTCTATGCGATCTTCGCGCTGAGCGAGGGCACGTGATGCGCTATCCTCGCGGGCGGCGACCGTGACCTGTCCGCACTGCGCTACTCCGCTCGCTGCCGACGCCAGGTTCTGTCCCGCCTGCGGCAAGGCGACGTCGCCGACCGAGTCGGGCTCGTGGCCGCGTGGCGCGGGCGCGGCACCCGACCTGATCGGGAAGGAAATTGCCGGCCGTTACCGCATTCTCGCCAAGCTCGGCGAGGGCGGCATGGGCGCGGTCTATCGCGGCGAGCAGATGTCGCTCAAGCGCGCGGTCGCCGTGAAGCTGTTGCGGCCGGAGCTCGGCGCGAACCAGATGATCCTGCGGCGGTTCAACGCCGAGGCCGAGGCGGTCGCAAAGCTCAGCCATCCGAACACCGTCAACATCTACGACTTCGGTCAGGACACCGACGGCTCGCTGTTCATCGCGATGGAGTACATCGAGGGTCGCTCGCTGCGCAGCGCGATCTCGACGGACGGGCCGTTCCATCCCGCGCGCGCGATCGCGATCGCCCTCCAGATCTCCGCGTCGCTGTCCGACGCGCACTCGCACTCGATCGTCCACCGCGACCTCAAGCCCGACAACGTGATGCTGCAGGACCGCGGCCGCCAGAAGGACGTCGTCCGCGTGCTCGACTTCGGCATCGCGAAGCTGCGCGACGACAACCGCGCGACGCAGCAGGCGATGACGCAGGCCGGCGACATGCTCGGCACGCCGCAGTACATGGCGCCCGAGCAGATCCGCGGCGAGGCGATCGACGGGCGCACCGACGTCTACGCGCTCGGCTGCATGATCTACGAGATGGTGACCGGCCGGATGCCGTTCGAGGCGCCGACGATCATGGCGATGCTGTCGAAGCACCTGATCGAGCAGGTCGTGCCGCCGACGCAGCGCCGGCCCGAGCTCGCGCTACCGCGGTCGATCGACCAGCTCGTGCTCGCCGCGATGGCGAAGGATCCGGTGTCGCGTCCGGCGACGATGGACGCGTTCGGCGAGATGCTGCAGGCGCTGCTCGCGTCGCTGCCCGCCGATCCGAATCGCAGCGGCACGGCGCCGGTCAGCATGCAGCAGAGCTCGGTCCAGCAGGTCGTGACGCCGCCGGCGCACTCGACGTTCCAGCCGCCGACGCCTCCACCACCGGGTCACGCCTACGGTGCACCGGCGATGCCCGCATCGACGCCTGCGCCGTTCGCGCCAAACGTGCCGCCACCGGGCGCACCGGCGTACGCGCCGCCCCCGATCCCGCCGACGCTGCCGGTCGGTGGCCACGCGCCGGT
>JAEWJO010000633.1 GCA_023386455.1 Pseudomonadota bacterium
ACGAGCAACAACGCCGGCTTCGACGTGCTGCCCGCGCTGCCCGCATCGGTCGTGCTGTCGAAGGCGCCCGACCTGCCCGTCTACGGTCTCGACGACAACGTCCAGATCATCCACGTCATCTACGACCGCTACGGCAACGAGGTCCCGAACGCGACCGTGAGCGACTTCTCGACGCCGCTCACCGGCGTCGGCCCGACGACGTCCGCCGGCAACAGCACGTATCGCTACGGCGGCGAGGGCAGCTACCGGATCACGGTCACCGTCGATCCGCCGACCGACATGAACGCGGTCGTCAGCGCGACGATCGACGTCGTCGTCAACAGCCGCGGTCCGGCGATCGTCTGCGCCAACGACGCGCGGATGCTGAACCTCACGCCCGGCGCGACGCTGACCGTCACCGGCAGCGCGAACGACATCAACGGCGTCGCGTCGATCACGGTCAACGGCAACACCGTCGCCGTCGGCCCGAACGGCGCGTTCTCGGCGCCGGTGACGACGCGCTTCGGCATGAACTTCGTCGACGTCACCGCGACCGACACGTTCGGCGAGCCGACCGTGAAGGTCTGCACGTTCCTCGTCTCGAATCGCTACAACGATCCGAACGCGAACATCCCCGACACCGTCGCGCTGAAGCTCGCGCAGCCCGCAGTCGACGACGGCAACCGCAGCGGCGCGCTCGGCTCGTTCGGCGACCTGCTCCACACGATCGTCAACAGCCAGGGCCTCCGGGACGCGGTGCATGGCGCGCTCGCGTCGGCGAACCCGCTGAAGCCCAGCTCGTGTGACTCGCAGACGTGCACGTTCCTCGGCTGCATCTGCTGGTACAGCTCGCAGGTCCGCTACCTGTCGTCGCAGTTCGACGGTCCGCACACCGTCTCGCTGACGCTCGTCAACGGTGGGATCGCGGCGGTCGCGCGCTTCGACAACGTCCACATCCGGCTCCGCGTCGACGGCAAGGTCGGCCCGATCTCGTACGACACGAGCGGCTGGGTCAACGTCTCGTCGCTCCAGATCCAGCTGACGCTCGACACGACGCTCGTCAATGGCCGGCCGCACATCAGCGTCCGCAGTGGCTCGGTCAGCGCGCAGGTCGGCTCGATCACGACCGACTTCGGCGGCCTCGACGGCTGGATCATCAACAACATCGTCGTCCCGCTCGCGCAGGGCTCGCTGAAGGACGCGCTCCGCAACGTCATCCAGAACTTCGTCGTCAACAACTTCAACGCGGTGCTCGACGGTCTCGTCTCGAACCTCGACATCAACACGCTCGGCACGACGTTCAACGTGCCGAAGCTCGGTGGCGGCACGCTCGCGATGCAGTTCGGCCTCGGCTTCTCGGCGCTGAACGCCACGAGCTCGCGCCTGCTCTTCGGCATCGGCACGAAGCTCACGACGACGCCGGCCAACGCGTTCCCCTCGCTCGGCGTCCCGCTGCCGCCGGGCACGAACCTGCTCGATCCGACGGTCAATAACCCGGCGAACACCGGCGTCGGCGTCCACGTCGGCGTGCTGAACGGCGCGCTCCACGCGCTGTGGCGCGGCGGCTACTTCGCGATGGTCGTCGCCGGCAGCCAGCTCGGTGGCAACATCCCGGCGAGCGTCAACCTCGACGTGACGACGCGCCTTCCGCCGGTCGCGTACGTCAGTGCGAGCAACGTCGTGCAGCTCCACCTCGGCGCCGTCGATCTCACCATCCAGCATCCCGACCTGCCGCCGAACATCGGCGTGCGACTCGGCGCGGAGGCGCATGCAAACGTATCGCTCGTCGGTAACGACCTCGTGTTCGGCGGGATCACGATCGACGCCGTCCACGCCTCGACCGACGCGGTCAACCTGACGACCCAGGCCCAGCAGTCGCTCCAGACGCTGCTCGTCCAGGTCGCGCAGCAGCTCGTCGATCAGTCGCTCAACAGCTCGCTGCCCGCGATCCCGATCCCGGGCTTCACGATCCCCGCGTCGCTCGCGATGTACGGCCTGACGCCGGGCCAGCAGCTCGGTATCAACAACCCGGCGCTCTCGATCGCGCCGCAGCACTTCACGCTGCGCGGCCAGTTCGGCATCCGCCCGTAGGCTGGCTCAGCAGTCGTCCTTGAAGACTTCGCGGGGACCGTCCGTCCCTAAACGGGGACGGTCTTCACTTGGTTAAGTTAGTCGCGCCATCTCCTCGAAATCCCTTGAGTCGGTACCGGTGAAATTAAGTTGTGGGTTGCCGGGCCCGCCGACACGCGCGCGATCCCAGCGCTGTCCGAACACCGGACGTCGACGCGCAGATGGCAGCCGCGAATGAGCCGCGCACGTCACAACTTAATTTTACCGGTACGCGAGCGAATAGTTCTGCGATGTTGGCGATCGCAACTTAAGCAAGTGAAGACCGTCCCCAATGTGGCTCAGCAGTCGTCCTTGAAGACTTCGCTGAACTTCACGTCGTCGTCGCGGATCGAGAAGAACCACTGGGCGACGCCGCTGCTGTTCGCCCAGTAGCCGAGCGAGCCGAGCGCGTTCGCCGGCGCCTTCTTCGCGAGCGCCTTCTTCCACACCTGCACGAGGCTGCACTTCGGCGGACCGACGAGCTTGTCCTTGCAGTCCCAGCCGTCGATCGGCGCGGTCCACGGACCGTCCTTGTCGATCATGACGCGGAACATGCACTTCCATTCCTGCTTCGCGCCGATCGGCTTGCTCGGATCGCGCTTCGCGCGCGACGGCGAGATGAAGCGGAAGTCGAGGCTTCCGTTGTCGACGGCGGTGAGATCGGCGCGGCCGTCGGGGAACACGCCGCTCGCGTCGATCCGGAACAGCACCGCGTCGGGCACGAGCTTCTTCGCCTCGGCGAGCGCGAACGGCAGGTACTTCGCGGCGTCGACGTGCTTCGGATCGAAGCCGGCCGGCGGGCGGAAGCGGCGGTAGACGAGCCAGCCATCCGGCCCGAGGCCCGGCACCTTCGGCTTGTCCTCGTGCAGCGCGGCATCGATGTCCTTCGACGTCGTCGCCGTCCCGTCGGCCATCGCCTTCGCGATCTGCTGGCGAACGGACAGCGGGACCCTGGACCACTTGCCGTACTTCTTCAGCGCGGCCTTCAGCACGGCCGGCAACAGGTCGAACGACGACGCCGGCATCCTCGCGTACATGTCGTCGATCTGCTTGTCGGCCTTGACCATCGCATCGCGCGCCTCCTTCGGCAGCGAGGCGATGTCGTCCGGAACGTCGGGATCGCTGGCAGGATCCTTCGTCTGCTTGTCGGGCTTCACCTGCCGGTCGGGCCTGGGCTTGTCGATCACCGGCGTCTTGTCGGGCGCCGGCGGCTTGTCGTCGGGCTCGACGGTATCCGGCGTGTCGTCGGAGCCCTCGCCCCACGGATCGCCAGAGCCGGCGTTCGCGTTCGAGCCAGCCGCGACCTGGAGCGGTCCACCGCCGCCGGCAGCTGCGCTCGATCCTGTCGTATTCGGGCCGAGCGCGACGTCGGAGCCGCCCGCCGCGGCACTGCTGCCTGCGCCGCTGCCGTCGTCCTTGCTCGCGATCACCGCCGCGGTGACGCCGCCACCGACGACGAGCACCGCGGTCAACGCGATCCACAGGCCCTTCTTCGAGCCGCTCGACGACGGCACGCGACCGGCACCGGTGCCGACCTGGCCGGTCATCGGTGTCGGGCTCTGCGCGACGCTTGGCCGGCCCGTTCCCGCCCAGCTCGCCGGCGGCGTCGGTGCCCAGCCGCCCGCGGAGACGCGGCTCGACGCCGGCACGAGCGCCGACCACTGCTCCGGCGGCAGGTGCATCGTCGCCTGCTGGAGCGCCATGCTCATCGCCTGCGCCGACGCGAAGCGCTGGTCGGGATGCTTCGCCATCGCGGTGTAGATCACCTGCTCGAGCGCCGGCGGCATGTCCGGCCGCAACGCGCGCGGCGACGGCGGCGTTGCCTCGACGTGCATGCGCAGCAGATCGAACAGCGACGCGCCGATGAACGGACGCTGGAGCGTCGCGCACTCGAACAGGATCACGCCGATCGCGTACAGATCCGCGCGCCGATCGACCGCGATGCCCGACGCCTGCTCCGGCGACATGTAGTGCGGCGTGCCGAGCAGCGAGCCCGTATGCGTCGCGCTGCCGCCGAGCTCCGGCTGCAGCTTCGCGATTCCGAAGTCGAGCACCTTCGGCCGTCCCGACGGCGTCACGTAGATGTTGTCGGGCTTGAGGTCGCGGTGGACGATGCCCTTGCCATGCGCGGCGGCGAGCGCGTCGAGCACCTCGGCCGCGAGCCTCGCGATGCCGCCGATCGGCAGCGGCGTCTGCATCCGCTGCGCGTTCTCGATGATCGACGCCAGCGGCGAGCCATCGAGATACTCCATCACGATGTACGGCCGGCCGTCGGGCAGCGTCGACAGGTCGAGCACGTTGACGATGCTCTCGTGGCGGATCACGTTGACCGCCTTCGCCTCGGCGAAGAACCGATCGACGAGATCGCGGCGGTCGCTGCACTCGCGCGACAGGACCTTGATCGCGACGCGACTGCCGATCGTCGGGTGCACGCCCTTGTAGACGCGACCCATGCCGCCGACGCCGAGCAGGCGGGCGACGCGATACGCGCCGATCGTCGTGCCGATCAGGATGTCGTCGCCTCTCGGCGAGAGCTCCGTCCCGTCGGCGACGCAGCGACCCTCCATCGGCTGCGACGCACCACACTCGGCGCAAACGAACATCCCCCAAATCTAACATGCGGCCTCCCGTGGATCCGCGACTGCCGGCCGCCGTCCGGCGCCCTGCCCGCGCTTCGGACACGAGCGCGGCTTTCTCGGACACGCACGCGCGCAAGCTCGCGATGACACGCACGCGCGCGCTGGCGCAGCCCTTGCTGACCACCCCGGTGATGTCCGCCGACCTGCACGCCAGCCTCCCGCACCTGCCCCCTGTCCGCTACGACCGGCCGCGCGAACGCGTCTGGCACCGCGGCGTCACCAACGTCGGCGACGAGGAGCTGATCGCCCTCGTGCTCGGCACCGGCGTTCGCAAGCACTCCGCTCGCGAGGTCGCCGCCGAGCTCGTCCGCACCGTCGGCGGTCTCGCCGCGCTGTCGCACGCGTCACCGCGCGAGATGTCGCTCGTCACCGGCATCGGTGCCGCGCGCGCGACCCGCATCGCGGCGGTCTTCGAGCTCGGCCGCCGTGCGATCGCGACCTCGCAGCATCGCGACGCGCTGGCGCGACCCGAGGACGTGTTCCGCGTCGTCGAGAGTCAGCTCGCGGGCCTCGCGCAGGAGGTGTTCCTCGTGCTCGGCGTCGACATCCGCAATGGTCTGCTCGACATCGTCGAGGTCGCGCGCGGCTCGGTCAACGGCGTCGAGGTTCATCCGCGCGAGGTGTTCCGTCCGCTCGTGCGCATGGCGGCCGCCGGTGGCGTCGTCGTCCACAACCATCCATCGGGCGATCCGACGCCGAGCACCGAGGACGTCGCGCTGACGCGCCGGCTGCGCGGCGTCGGCGAGCTGATCGGCATCCCGATCATCGATCACGTCGTGATCGGCGGTGGCCGGTTCCGCTCGATCGCCGAGTGGCTCGGGACGGAGCTGTAGATGCAGGTGCTAGACTCCGAGGAGATGGACGCGCCGGTCAAACGCAACGCGACCTACGCCGACGTCGAATCTCTGCCCGACGGATGGGTCGGGGAGATCATCGACGGCGACCTCTACGCGTTCGGCCGTCCGCGCATCACCCACGCCGTCGCGATCCACGAGCTCTCGATCGAGCTCGCGACCGCCAGCCGCGATCGCACGCGGTGTGCGAAGGTCTCTCGCCGTCGACGGCGTCGCTCGACTGCGGCAAGAAGCGCGAGATCTACGCGAAGCATGGCGTCTCGCACGTGTGGTTCGTCGACCCGAGCCATCGCACGCTCGAGGTCCTCGCTCTCGAAGGCCGCCACTACAGCGTCCTGCAGACCGGCGGCGGCTCGGAGCGCGGCATGTTCGCGCCGTTCCTGCACGAGATCGAGCTCGCCCGGCTCTGGGAGCGGTAGCTACGGCGTCGGCTGCGTCGTCGGACCCTCGCCCGGGTCGGGCGGCGGCTCGCGATCGCGCCGGTTGCGTCCACCGCGCTCCTGGAGCTGCTGCTCGAGCTCCTGGATCTTGCGGCGCGCCTCGTCGCGCTCTCGCTCGATGTTGGAGCGCGCGGAGATCGCGGCATCGCGCTCCTTCTCGGCGGCCGACTGTGCCGAGCGAGCGGCATCGCGCTCCTTGTCGGACGCCTCGCGCGCGGCCCGGGCAGCATTGCGCTCGGCCTCGGCCGCGGCGGCCGTCTGCTTCGCGGCATCGCGCTCGCGATCGGCAGCCTCGCGTGCGGCCTTCGCGGCCTCGCGATCCTTCTCGGCGGCGGACTGCGAGGCGCGCGCTGCATCGCGATCGCGATCGGCCTGCTCGCGCGCTTGCCGTGCGGCGTCGCGCTCGGCGTTCGCCTGATCCTTCTCCTTCATCGCCTGCTGGAAGCGCTTCACCGCCTCGTCGGCGGTGCCCTTCGCCTGCGCCGCGGCGTCCTCGGCCGCACGGCGGGTCGCCTCGGCCG
>JAEWJO010000659.1 GCA_023386455.1 Pseudomonadota bacterium
ATGCAGCGGTGCTCGCCGGCGGACACGAGCTCGCGCTCGCGGCGCTCGTCGTCCCCGAGGCCGCCGGCGGGCTCGCCGAGACGCGCGCGTCGGTGACGACCGTGCTCGCGATCGAGGAGCTCGCGCGCGGCGACATGGGCCTCGCGCTCGCGCTCCTCGCGCCGCTCGGCGTTGCGACGGCGCTCGTCGAGTACGGCACGTTCGCGCAGCAGACCGAGTGGCTGCCGCGGTTCACCGGCGATCGCTTCGTCCCCGCCGCGCTCGCGCTGCTCGAGCCCGCGCCCGGCAGCGACCCCGCGCGGCCGAGGACCGGCGCGATCCGCGCGCCCGGTGGCTGGACGCTGCACGGCGAGAAGTCGCTCGTGCCGCTCGGCGAGACCGCGGAGCTGTTCGTCGTGCTCGCCGAGATCCGAGGTGCCGGCGCTCGCCTGTTCCTCGTCCCGAAGGACACGCAGGGCGTGACGGTCGCACGGCAACCGGCGATGGGCCTGCGCGCCGCGGGGCTGTGCCGGCTCTCGTTCGACGGCGCGTTCGTCCCCGACGGTGCGCTGCTCGGTGGCGAGGCCGCGACGTTCGATGCGGCCGAGATCGTCGCGCGGGCACGGCTCGCGTGGGGCGCGATGGCGGTCGGCGGTGCGCGCGCGGTGCTCGATTACGTGATCCCGTACTGCAACGACCGCAAGGCATTCGGCGAGCCGATCACGAACCGTCAGGCGGTCGCGTTCCTGATCGCCGACCTCGCGATCGAGCTCGAGGGGATGCGCCTCCTCGTCCACCGCGCGGCCTCGCTCGCCGATCGCGGCAAGGCGATCTCGCACGAGGCGGCGCTCGTCCGCGTGCAGTGCAGCGCGAAGGCGATGAAGGCCGGCACCGACGGCGTGCAGCTGCTCGGCGGCCACGGCTTCGTCAAGGAACATCCGGTCGAGCGCTGGTATCGCGACCTGCGCGCGATCGCCGTCATGGAAGGAGCGGTGCTCGCATGATCGACCTCGAGATCCCCAGAAAGCTCGATGCGCTGCTCCAGCAGGCGCGGCTCGTCGCGAACAACGTGTTCCGCCCGATCTCGCGCAAGTACGACACCGCCGAGCATGCCTATCCCAAGGAGCTCGACTTCCTCGCCGCGCTGCTCGACGGACTGAACGACGGCGGCAGCGGCGCGTCGGCGAAGGCGCTGACGAAGGACAAGGACGCGCCGGGACCGTCCGGCAAGAAGAAGTCGCGCAACGGGGCGAACCTCGCGACCGTGCTCGGCATGATCGAGCTCGCGCGCGGCGACGTCGGGCTCGCGCTGACGATCCCGCGCCAGGGCCTCGGCAACGCGGCGCTCGCGGCGGTCGGCACCGACGAGCAGAAGGCTCAGTACGGCAACCAGTGGATCGCGATGGCGATCACCGAGCCCGGCGCCGGCTCCGACTCGGCGGCGATCCGGACGACCGCGCGCCTCGACGGCGAGGAGTGGGTGCTGACCGGCGAGAAGATCTTCGTCACCGCGGGCGAGCGCGCGAGCGCCGTCGTCGTGTGGGCGTCGCTCGACCTCTCGCTCGGCCGCGCCGCGATCAAGGCGTTCCTCGTGCCGAAGGGCACGCCGGGCATGAACGTCGTCCGCCTCGATCACAAGCTCGGCATCCGCGCGTCCGACACCGCGACGATCGTGCTCGACGACTGCCGCATCCCGAAGGCGAACATCCTCGGCAGCGCCGAGATCGACACGAAGAAGGCGTTCGCGGGTGTGATGAGCACGTTCGACAACACGCGGCCGGTCGTCGCCGCGATGGCGCTCGGCGTCGCGAAGGCCGCGCTCGAGCGCACGCGCGAGATCCTGCGCGAGGAAGGCGTCACCGGCAGCGACGGCTTCGCCGATGTCGAGCTGCTGCGGCTCGAGGCCGAGCTCGAGGCGGCGCGCCTCCTGACGCTCAAGGCGGCGTGGATGGCCGACAACGGCATCCCGAACTCGCTCGAGGCCTCGATGGCGAAGGCCAAGGCCGCGCGTGTCGCGAACGAGCTGACGCGCCGCGGCGGCGAGCTCGTCGGGCCGCGCGCGTACGGCGAGGGCGAGCTGCTCGAGAAGTGGGCGCGCGACTCGAAGATCCTCGACATCTTCGAGGGCACGCAGCAGATCCAGATGCTCGTCGTCGCGCGCCGGCTGCTCGGCAAGACGAGCGCGGAGCTGCGGTGACCGCGCTCGCCCAGATCCCGGCACCGCCGGCGGGCTTCGCGGGCACGGCGCGCTACTCGATCCGCGCGCGCGACAAGCGCGACTACCACGGCGTCCTCGACGCCAAGCGGATCCTGTCGGGCATGGCGAGCACCGAGAGTGTCGTCACGCTGCGCGAGGACACCGGCGCGGTCGTGCTCGAGACCGACCACCCGATGTTCACCGGTCGCTTGCGCGAGCAGATCCGCTACACGCGCACGCCGTCGGGCCTCGTCGCCGACTCGCTCGTCCGCGAGATCATCGACGACGATGGCGTGGTCGTCCGCCGCGAGGCCGTCCCGACCTACCTCCACGCGAAGATCGGCATGCCGGTCGAGATGTATCCGGAGGTGACGCTGCCGTTCATCCTCGGCTGGATGCCGCTCGACTCGCGCAAGAGCCTCTACGCGTGGATCAACGATCGCTTCGTCGCGAAGCTCTACGTCGAGAGTGCCGGCAAGGAGACGCTCGCCGCGCCGATCGGCAAGCGCGAGACGGTGAAGGTCATCATGTATCCGGACCTCAACGACTGGATCAGCCTCGGCAGCGTGCTGACGAAGCTCGCGAAACCGTTCATCCCGAAGTATCGAATGTGGTTCGAGGCCGCCGCGCCGCACCGCCTCGTCCGCTTTGAAGGTCCTTACGGTCCGCCGGGCGCGCCCGAGATCATCCTCGAGCTCGCGGCGACCGCGTAGTATCCGAGGTTCCATGCAGACCGCGTTCACCCGTCACGTCGGCATCGAGGTCCCGCTGATCTGCGGCGCGATGTATCCGTGCTCGAACCCCGAGCTGATCGCCGCTGTCTCCGCCGCCGGCGGCATCGGCATCGTCCAGCGGATCTCGATGACGTTCGTCTACAAGCGCGACCTCCGCGACGGCCTGCGCTGGATCAAGTCGCAGACCACGAAGCCGATCGGCTTCAACGCGATCGTCGAGAAGTCCTCGAGCGTCTACGAGAACCGCATGCGCGGCTGGATCGACGTCGCGCTCGAGGAAGGCGTCCGCTTCTTCATCACCGCGCTCGGCGACCCGCGCTGGGTCGTCGACAAGGTCCACGCCGCGGGCGGCATCGTCTATCACGACGTCACCGAGCGGAAGTGGGCCGACAAGGCGCTCGCCTCCGGTGTCGACGGCCTCATCTGCGTCAATCGCGACGCCGGCGGTCACGCCGGCACGAAGGGCGCGCGCGAGCTGCACGCCGAGCTTGCCGGCCTCGGTGTCCCGCTCATCTGCGCGGGTGGCATCGGCAACCCGTCGCAGTTCGCCGACGCGCTCGACATGGGATTCGCCGGCGTCCAGCTCGGCACGCGCTTCATCGCGTCGCGCGAGTGCGCCGCGCACGACGACTACAAGCAGGCGATCCTGCGCGCCGAGCCGCGCGACATCGTGCTCACCGAACGCATCTCCGGTGTGCCCGTCGCGGTGATCAAGAAGCCGTACATCGAGAAGGTCGGCACGACCGCGAGCCCGCTCATGAAGCGCGCGCTGCGCCATCCGCGCCTCAAGCACTACGCGCGCATGTACTACAGCGTGAAGAGCATCTTCGAGCTGCGCAAGGCGTCGCTCTCCGGCGTCAGCTATCGCGACTTCTTCCAGGCCGGCAAGAGCGTCGGTGGCATCGCCGCCGTCGAGGGCGCAGGCGAGATCGTCGAGCGGTTCGCCGCGGCGGCTCGCGTTCGCGCGGCCTAGCCCGCGCTGACGCTCCGCAGGACCTCGCGGTAGCTCGGCGGCACCGGCGCGCCGCGCTCGCGCAAGAGGCGATGCATCGCCGGCAGGCGGTAGAACGGGACCGCCGGCAGCGCGTGGTGCTCGAGGTGGTAGTTGACGCGGATCGGCGCGACCGTCGCCCGCGCGACGAGGCCCGCGCGGGTCGTGCGCGTGTTCTCGAAGATGTCGAGGCTGCGCTCGGTGCACGCGTGCTCGGCGAGCGAGCGGATCCGCAGGAACAGCGGATACGGTGTCACGTACGCGAGCACCCAGATGCCGTAGAGCCAGGCGTGGCCGGCAAGCGCGAGGATCGCGAACAGGATCCCGTTCGTCGCGAGCATGCCGGCCGCGTTGCGCACGAAGCTCGACGCGTACTGCCACGCGGTCCGGCGCGGCAGACGGACGACGTCGCTCGTCACGGTCCACCGGATCGCGCCCGCATCCATGAGGACGTGGCCGACGAGGAACTTGATGCCGGAGATGCCGACCGCATCGCGCACGAGCTTGCGGCGCAGCGACGCCGGCTTCACCGGGAACGGATCGATCAGCGACAGGTCCGGGTCGTCGGGCTGGTTCGTGCGCGCGTGGTGCTTGAGGTGATGCGCGCGGTACTTGCCGAGGTGGTTCCAGACCGGCCGCGCACACAGCCAGTCGCCGACGGCATCGTTGAGCCACGCGGTCTCGAACAGCGACTTGTGCGCCGCCTCGTGGTGCAGGATCGCGAGCGCGAGGTGGCGACCGCCGAGGACGACGATGCCGAGCACGAACGCCGGGATCGCGAGCGCGAGCGGTAGCGTCGCCGCGTAGGCGAGGCCGGCGAATGTGCCGGCGATGATCGCCCACGTCGACAGCACCGCGAACGCACCGCGCGCATCCGAGCGGCGGCTCAGCATGCGTAGCTCGTCGCGCGAGAGAAGCTCACCGATCTTTCGCTTCATGCGGCCTCCTCCTCGTCGCGCACGCGCGCGAACAGCTCCTGCCAGATCACGTGACCGCGGTGATCGATCGCCTTCACGGCAGCGACCAGCGCTCGGCGTTCGTCGACGTCGACCATCGGCGCGGGCAGCAGCGGATCGAACACGATCGTCCGGATCGCGGCACTGCCGAGCAGCAGCGACTCGCGCGCCGCGGCTTCGAGGCCGAGCGACCCCGCCTTCGCGAGCCAGCGCTCGAGCTTCTCGCGCGTCGCGACGTAGTGCTTCGTCAGCGCCTTGCCGTCCCACAG
>JAEWJO010000736.1 GCA_023386455.1 Pseudomonadota bacterium
CTGCTGCACACCTCGCAGCGGGCCTCGCGCACCGCGACGACGGCGTCGGCGGCATACGGCGCGAGAGCCCGCAACGCGATCACAGCGCGTCCCTCCGCGCGCGAAGCTGGACGAGCGGCGGCTCGCGCACCTCGACGACACCGGTGAGCTCGACCGACAAGATCTCCGGGGCGGCGCCCTCGATCGCGCGGCGGACCGCGGTCTCGGCGACGCGGGCGGACATCGCGCCGCCGAGCGTCACGCTCGCGTGCACGAGTGCGACGCCGTCGCGGATGCCGGTGAGCACGAGCTCGTCGTCGGCGACGCCGAGCTGCGCGCGGCATTGCGCGAGCGCTCGAACGACCCGCTGCTCCGTCGAGATCGGGTGCATGCCGTGCAGCGCGAGCAGGCTCGACACCAGCTCGTCACCGGCCAGCAGCTCGACGAAGCGCGCGGTCTCGGCGCCGGCCTCGTGACCGTGCGCGATCGCGCGCGACAGCCCGCCGGCATAGAGCGCGACGACCCGGCGCAGCGTCTGCTCGATCCGCTGCCACGCCGGCAGCGGGACGAGCTCGCGGATCTCGGCGAGCAGGCTCTCGATCTGTGCGGACTCGGCGCGCAGCTTGTCGGCCTCGTCGGTCACGCGCGACCTCCGAGCTCGCGGATCCAGCCGCACCACTCGGCGAGCCCGAGCCCCCGCGGCGCCGCGACGGGGAACACGTGCAACATCGGGTTGACCTGCCGTGCGTGCGCGACGAGCTCCATCGGATCGACGTCGAGGTGCGGTGCGAGGTCCATCTTCGTCAGGACGAGCGCGGTCGCGGCGCGGAACGCGTGCGGATACTTGAGCGGCTTGTCGACGCCCTCGGTCACCGACATGACGACGACCTTCGCGTGCTCGCCGAGGTCGAACAGCGCCGGGCATACGAGGTTGCCGACGTTCTCGATGAACAGCGTCGAGTCCGCCGCGGGTGACACGAGCGCGAGACCTCGCTCGATCATCGTCGCGTCGAGGTGGCAACCCGCGCCCGTGTTGATCTGCGTGACCGAGCAGCCGGTGGCGGCGATGCGCCGGGCATCGCGGTCGGTCGCCTGATCGCCTTCGATCACGGCGACCCGCACGAGGCCGAGCGTCCGCAGTGTGTGCTCGAGCAGCGTCGTCTTGCCGGCGCCCGGCGTGCCGACGAGGTTCAGGACGACGATCCGGTCGCGCGCGAAGCGCTCGCGCAGCGCCCGGGCGCGGCGATCGTTCTTGGCGAGGAGGTCGGTCTCGACGGAGACCACCTTGTTGCGGTCGATGTGGCCGCCGTGGACCTGGAACGGGTCGTGGTCGTGCGCGAGCTCGTCGCAGCCGCAGGTCCTGCACATCACAGCACCTCGACTTCGCGGACGCGGATCTCGTCGCCGCAGACGAGGTCGCGGTCGAAGCAGCCGCACGCGCACGGCGTGGCGTAGGCCTCGAGCGGCGACTCGGTCCCGCAGCCGCGGCACAGTGCCCGCGCCGGGATCGAGACGATCTCGAGCGTCGCGCCCTCGAGTACGGTCTTCTCCGTACACACGTCGAACGCGAAGCGCAGCGCGTCGCGCGCGACGCCCGCGAGCGTCCCGAGCTCGAGCCTCACGACGGCGACGCGCCCCTCGACGCGTTGTTCGACCTCCTCGACCATGCTCTCCATCAGCGCCAGCTCGTGCATACGGCGCGCCCTCATGCGAACGCGACACCAGCGCGATCGCGCGGTGCACGGCTCGATCGAGCGCGTGCGGATGCTCCCGTATATTCCCTCCCGTCACTGTGTGACGAGGATGCTCGATCCATACGTGCTCGCGCGTCGTCGATAACGAGTCAGTACGATCGCGTTGCCGAGTGCCGATCGATGGACCATCGTGCGTGACATGTCATCGCGTGCTCGCGAGCGCCGTGCGATCCGTGTTCGCGGAGTCGTGCAGGGCGTCGGATTCCGGCCGGCGATGTACCGGCTCGCGAGCTCGCTCGGCGTCGGCGGGTTCGTGCAGAACGATCGCGAGGGCGTGTGGATCGAGGTCGAGGGCGGAGCTGCCAGCGTCGCTCGCTTCGTCGCCGATCTGCCGGCCGCGGCACCCGATGCATCGCGCATCGAGGCGCTCGAGATGTCCGTGATCGCGCCGTGCGACGAGACCAGGTTCTGCATCGTCGACAGCGCGCGCGTCGCCGGCGGGCGCGCCGCGGCTGCGATCCCGGCGGACCTCGCACCGTGTGCGGACTGCCTGCGCGAGCTCGCCGATCCGGACGATCGGCGCCACCGCTATCCGTTCATCAACTGCACGGCGTGTGGCCCGCGCTTCACGATCGTGCGCGAGGTCCCGTACGACCGCGCGAAGACGACGATGGCGGCGTTCGTCATGTGCGGCGCGTGTCGCGGCGAGTACGCCGATCCGGCCGATCGGCGGTTTCATGCCGAGCCGAACGCGTGCCCGGCGTGTGGCCCGCAGGTCCAGCTCGTCGACGCCGAACGTGTCGTCGCGACGCGAGACGACGCCGTCGTCGCCGCCGCGCGGGCGCTTCGCGATGGAATGATCGTCGCGGTGAAGGGTGGCGGCGGCTTCGTGCTCGCGGTCGACGCGACGAACGAGCGCGCCGTCGCTCGGCTGCGCGAGCGCAAGCGCCGGCCGCACAAGCCGTTCGCGGTGATGGGGCGCTCGCTCGAGCTCCTCGCCGAGGTCGCGTCGCTCGACGCCGCGGCGCGTGCGCTCCTCGTCGATCGTGCACGGCCGATCGTGCTCGCACCGGCGCGCCGGCCGAGCGCGCTCGCGGCATCGGTCGCACCGGGCCTCGCCGATGTCGGGGTCTTCTTGCCTCCGACGCCACTCCAGCACCTGCTGCTCGCCGATGGCCCGCCGCTCCAGGTGATGACGAGCGGGAACCTCGCCGAGGAGCCGATCGCGCGGACGAACACGGAGGCGCTCGCGAAGCTCGGCGCGATCGCCGACCTGGTGCTCGTGCACGATCGCGAGATCCACTCGCGCGCCGACGACTCGGTCGTGCGGGTCACCGGCCGGACGACGATCCCGATCCGCCGCGCGCGCGGTGTCGTTCCCGACGCGATCCGCGTACCGGTCGCGGGACCGCCGCTGCTCGCGGTCGGCGGCCACGAGCGCAACACCGTGTGCATGGTGCGCGACGGCCAGGCGGTCCTCTCGCAGCACGTCGGCGACCTCGACCACCCGGACTCCGATCAGTTCTTCTGCGAGGCCGTCGACCACCTGCAGCAGCTCGTCGGAGCCGAGGCGCAGGCGGTCGTTCACGACCTGCACCCCGACTACCGCTCGACGCGGTGGGCGATGCGCTGGGCGCAGAACGCGCGCCTTCCGCGGCTCGCGGTGCAGCACCATCACGCGCACGTCGCCGCGTGCCTCGCGGAGCACGGCCGGACCGATCGCGTCGTCGGCATCGCGTTCGACGGTACCGGCCTCGGCGACGATGGCACGCTGTGGGGCGGCGAGATCCTCGACGCCGACCTCGACACGTCGAGACGCCTCGGCCACCTGCGCGCGCTCGCGCTGCCCGGCGGCGAGCTCGCGATCCGCGAGCCGTGGCGGCTCGCTGCCGCCGCGCTGATCGATGCGGGGGAGCCGCTCGA
>JAEWJO010000751.1 GCA_023386455.1 Pseudomonadota bacterium
ACCCGGCACTACTTCGCGCTGGCGACCTGAGCTACAACACGTTCGTTCGAGTTGGAGTCGTCTCGTGGGTCGCGCCTCGGCGCGAGGGGTTCGGAGGGTCGGCGAGCGACACGGTCACGTGTCGTCACACCCACAGGAGACAAGTCATGCTCGCAATCACCGGTGCCACCGGCGCGCTCGGTCGCGCCATCGTCGATCACCTCCTCACCCGCGTTCCCGCGACCACCATCATCGCGAGCGTCCGCGATCCCGCCAAGGCGGCCGATCTCGCCGCGCGCGGCGTCCACGTCCGTCAGGCCGACTTCGCCGACGCCGCGAGTGTCGCGCGTGCGTTCGCCGGCGCGACCAAGGTGCTGATCGTCTCGCTGCCGCTGCCGACCAGCGTCGCCGTGCCCCAGCACCGCACCGCGATCGCGGCCGCGCGCGACGCCGGCGTCGGCCGCATCCTCTACACGAGCCAGATGGGCTCGGACCCTCGCTCGGCATTTCCGCCGATGCACACGCACGCGGCGACCGAGGACATGCTGCGCGACTGCGGCGTGCCGTTCGCGGCGCTGCGCAACGGCTTCTACATCGCGTCCGCGATCCAGATGTTTGGCGCCGGTATGCGCAGCGGCGAGATTGTGGCGCCAGAGGATGGCCCGATCGCGTGGACGACGCATGCCGATCTCGCGGAGGCTGCTGCGATCGCGCTGACCTCGGAGGTGCCCGACGGAGTGACGGCGCCGCTGACCGCCCGCGCGGCACTCACGCTCGAGCAGCTCGCGGCGATCGCATCCGAGGCAACCGGGCGAACGGTACGGCGCGTCGTCGTCAGCGACGAGGCGTACCGCGGCACGTTGCTCGCGAACGGACTGCCGACGCACCTCGCGGATCTGTTCGTCGGCCTGTTCGACGCGAGTCGAGCGGGCGCGTTCGCGCGAACAGACTCGCTGCTCGAGCGCTGGATCGGGCACCCGCCGATCGAAGCAGCCGAGGCGCTGCGCGGCGCGCTGCGCTGAGTAGCGCTGCCCGAGCCGGTCAAGGCATGCGAGCAGCGCTCGCGCCGCCGATGCCCAAGCACGGCGCAGTTGTCAGGTCCGATGCTGGCGTGTTGCGCCCGAGGAACAACGCGAGCGCATCCGCGTCGAGCTCACGCCCAGATCGACGCGTGTCGTAGCGAAGGTGCAGCGTCATTCCCGCGAGGTCTAGGTGGCGCCAGCGACGACCACGGTCGCGGTCATAGCGAGGGCAAACCTTGCCGCACTCGGAGCAGCGGCCTCGCCGCCACTACGGGGCGACCTCGACGACCAGACCGTGCTCGTCGAAGCTCACGTCGAGTACGCGGGTCCCTTCCAGACCCAGCAGGGAACGGAGTAGCGTCGTGACGCGCACAGCAGTCCTTTGGTTGCATCGTTGGCGTAGGAACCACGACGCTACCTAGGTTGCTGCGCGCTTTTCGTCATGCCGCGATTGCCTCAGAACGCATCGCAGCGGCATCTACGTCGCGTTCTACGCGATCGTCCCACCCACTAAACCGCCCGGAGTGCCCGAACATCCACGAGTGCGCGATACCTGCGCGAACGATCGGAGCCACTCCATCACAGTTGCGGTGCCGCGACATTCATGCGACGCGCTGTGAGTCTTCATCCCGATATCATCAGAGGCAGTGCGTATGATCGATTCGTGCCAAAGACCGCGCTATCCACATGGCTCATCCGGCCGAGAGCGTGGAGTTGGGTCATCACGCTCATGTTGGTCGTGGCTGCCATCGGCCTTTGGGGTGATGGCCGTCGTCTCCCGGCCCTAATGAGCGCGTTCACTGGCGGCGCATGGTTGTTCTTCGGATCGGTGCCGCATGCCGATCGTTACAACGCCGCACGGATCGCCGGGCTTACCGCAACAGCGACGCTGACCGTGACCTGGACGAGCGCGACGTTCGGCGCGCTGCTCTATGCCGCATTCGCAGCCAACGACACCAGCGCTCGTGTCTGGATCCCGGTGACACTACTTGCGGCGACGAATTTCGGCGGCCTGCTCGCTGTATTCCGGTCCGCTCAGACCCGGACCGAAACGAGCGCCGCGCTCCGAGAAGTATCCGAGCTCAGGATCGCCGTGTTGAGCGCGCCAGTGATCGAGGCTGCCGATCGCGCGAGCCGTGCGAAGACCTTTGACGAGCTCACGGCAAGCCTGGGAAGCATGTTGCAACTCGCAGTGAACCTCTCGCTGCTCCCGCGTGCCGTCGACCAGGCGAGCTTGTGGGCGATCGACGAGTCCGCCGGCGAATGGTTCATATGCGCCGCTACGACCTCGCCATCGGAGCAGCAGTTCCGACAGAAGGCGGTGACGTCCGAGTCTCGCGAGGCAGGAATCGTCACGAACCTCGCCGCAGGCGTATCGCCACCGTTGATCGCAAGCACGGTCCATCGCGGAGACGTGTACCTGATCGGCGTCGACCTTCACGCGCATCCCTGGTACCTGGTCAACCCGCAGCAGGATCACCCCGCCGAAGGCATGGCGGTCGTACTACTGCGCCGCAATCGAAAGCCCTTCGGAGCCTTGTGCTTTACGTGGGAAACTCGCGTAGTTCCGACGACAGGAAGCCGCGCAGAGGAGATGATTGACATCCTGCAGCGTTGGGCCCAAGCTTTCGGTGTTGGTCTGTCGCGACTCTATCGATTGCGCGAGGACCTGAGGCAACGATGACCGACAACGGCAACAAGAAGGTCCCGACAACCACCGAGGTCTCAGTGAACTGGGACGGCCTCAAGCGGTTTCTCGGTTGGCAGGGCAGCATCGCCGACCTCAAGAAGGTCGACCTCGAACGTCCCGTCGTCGTGGGTGCCCCCAAGCGCGTTGCTTCCGGCGAGTAGCCGCGTTTCACGCGATTCGTCGAGCTTGAGAGCGGCTGCCGCTTGGAGGTCCGTATTTCACACGGGTAGGCTGAGCTCGGGCTGTAGGCTCATGAATAGCATGTACAGTGGCACGAGCACCTCGACGTCGAGCGCAGCGTAGGCGAGTTGCTCCGCACTGAGCGGGCGGCGCGTCCAGTCGGACACCTGCTGGCCCTTGTCGAGGACCTTGTCCAGCTCGCGGCGGCATACGGCGGCGAGGCTGTGGCCGCCGGGCTGCTTGCCACGGATGCGGCGCGACGCGGCAAGCGTGTCGAACACGTTTGCGAGCGCGATGTTGACGCGCTGGAGCACCGAACGCTCGAAGGTGGCGTTGTGGATGACTTTGACGACCTTGGGCGACTCGAAGATTCGCGCGAGCGGCTCGAGATCGATCGGTGCGCGCGCGTCGATCACCGCGTTGAGGTCGTCCGTGCCGACCTGGATCAAGCATAGGTTGCGGTCGAACAGTGTGGTCTCGACGTCGAGCGTGATGAAGCTACGGTTCTCGAGTTGCGCACATAGATTCTCGAGCGCAGCGTCGGTGTCGATGTATCGAATGGTTCGCTCGGGCCGCGCGGCCTGGATCGCGGGCGGCTGCCGGCCGGGCACCGATACGGGAAACGTCGAGATCACTCGGCGGAGCAGGTCGGCCACACGCTCGGCGGCCGGCGCTGCGCTTGTGCCGAGCATGAAGCGGCGGGCGCCATCGAGGTCGAGGAGGTAGCGTCCGACTAGCTCCAGCTCGAACCGCGGCGGAAGGGCCGACTGGAACTTGCTGAAGCGGTACGGCGGGATCCGCGCCACGATCTTGCGCCAGAGCTCGTCGTCGTCCCAGAACGCGGGGCTCGCGAGCTTCTCGAGCGCCTCCATCACCGCGGCCTGGGACAGGCCGTCACCCTCGAATTTGAGGTGAAAGTTGTCGGCGATGACCTTCCACCCGGTCAGCTCGGCGATCGCGTAGCGCAGCGTCTGATTGATCCGTCCACCGGCGTGGGTCCACCAGCGGACGCCGTCGTTCGAGAGTTGGAGCGCATTGCCGCGCTGGAGCAGCGCTGCAAATTCCTCGCGGTACTCGCGAAGCGCTTGGGCGGCTTGCTCCGATAGGTACGAGTACTCGGTCGTGTCACAGAGGATCTGCTTGATGCGCTGGCAGATCTCGAAGCCGATCATGCTCGGCGCGAATCCGCCCCACTGGGGCTTCTTGCCGCGCGGCGAGGGGACGACGCTGACGGTGCGGTGCTTGTGATCGATCTGATGCGTGAGCCAGGCGCGACCACCGAGCAGAAAGCTCGTGACATCTTCGACAAGTGAATCGACGAAGCTCTGCTCGAGCGACCCGATGTCGGTGCCGTTGGGACCGACGACCGTGTAGCTCTGCGGGCTCGAGAACACGGCGTACAGCTCGAGGAAGTTCTTGCGGCCGAACCGCCGCTCGGCCTCGTTGCCCATCGAGAGCATGCCGCTCGACTCGAACAGGTAGTCATGCAGCACCATGAAGTCGATCGCTTGATCGAACTCGAATCGAGTGATGCCGGCGAGGTCCGGGAGGCGCGACAGCTTCTGCCACGCGACGTCACGCGTGATCGCACCAGCGGCAAGCGTGAACGCGAGCAGCTGGTGAACGAGCACCGGCCAGCAGCGCTCTTGCGGCGGGATCGGCTCGACCCAGCCTTCGCGAGCCAGCTCGACAAGCGCGATCGCCTGGAGCACGGCCTCGGGGTCGTCGCAGAAGAACGTGGTGTTGGCGACGGTGTTTTCGCGTCGTCCTGTGCGGCCCATGCGCTGGAGAAAAGACGACACGGTTGCGGGCGTGTTGGCCTGGAAAACGTAGTCGAGGTCGCCGACGTCGATGCCCAGCTCGAGCGTCGAGGTGCACGCGATCGCGGCGGCGCCGGTGCCCTGGAACTTCTCTTCGGCGAGGCGGCGCTCGGCGAGCGACACCGAGCTGTGGTGGACGAACACGTCGGTGCCGCGGCCGCGCATGCGGTCGGCGACGGACTCGGTCAAGCGACGGCTCTCGCAGAAGAACAGCGACTTGCGGCCACGTGCTGCCTCGGCTGCACGCGCCGCGAGTCGCTCCTCGTCCGGGTCGAGGTGCACCACGATCTGGCGCCGCTGCGGCACCTTCGGCGGATCGATGACCACGCCGTCGCGCTGCGACGTGCCGCGGATCCAGTGAAGGATCGCATCGGGGTTTCCGACGGTGGCAGACAGGCCGACGCGCTGGACGTCATGCTTGCTCACCTCGGCGACGCGCTCGAGTACAGACATGAGGTGCGCGCCGCGATCGGTGCCGGCGAGTGCGTGGACCTCGTCGATCACGACAATGCGCAACTCGGCGAACAGCTTCGGTACCGGGACCTTCGACGAAGCGAGCATCACCTCGAGCGACTCCGGCGTGGTCATCAATAGCTCGGTGGGGTCTTTGACGAACTTGCCCCGCTCCGACGAGTCGATGTCGCCATGCCAGAGGAACCGGCTGAGTCCCACCATCTCCGTGTACATGCCGAGCCGCTCGGCCTGGTTGTTGAGTAGCGCCTTGATCGGCGCGATGTAGAGGGCACCGACTGCCTCGGGCTGATCCTCGATCAGCATCGACAGCGTCGGGAACATCGCGGCCTCGGTCTTGCCGCCGGCCGTGGGCGCAAGCACGACGGCGTTCTTGCCGTCGAGTAGCGCGGCGCCTGCCAGGTCTTGGACCGGGCGTAGCGAGCTCCATCCGAGCCGTTGCACGATCGCCTCCTGAAGGCGCGGTGGGAACCGGCTGAAGACGCTGTTCACTCGGTCTCCCCTTCATCACGCACGTAGCATTTGATTCCGGCCGACATCTCGATGCGGACCCTAAACGGACAACGGTACGTCTCGAACTCGAGGCTGAACTGGCGAAAGTACCGAGGCGCACCAAGCAAGCGCGTGGCCTCTACCTCGTTCACCGCACCATGCTCGGCAATATGATGAAACACGCGCCGCGCAGGCTCAGGAATCTTCAAGAGCCACTCGGGAAGCTCATCCTGATAAGGCAAATCAGTGTCAGCGCGAACCCCGTCGTCGTCGGACAGCAACCGCAGACGATGCTTCGCCACTTCCAGTGCATGTCGTTCTTCTTCTAGTCGTTTGCGTTCGCGTTCAAGTTGGAGCCGTTCGCTCTCGAGTCGTTCTGCTTGCTCGACGAGCTCCGCCGAAGGCACGGTGGGCGGCCGTCGAGCGACTCCCCGACCGGACGCATGAGACTGCGTGATCCCAGCTTGGCGAGGGTTAACAGCCCGCTGCGACTCGTCCGTAGCTCCAATAATGCGTAGCTCGAGCTCGGGGTACGCGCGGCCGAAACTCATCGCGGCCTCACCTGTTCCCTCCCCCCACTCGGTAGTCAGCGCCCATGTCTGGCCATCAAACCAGAATAGGTCGTCGTCGTGCTTGAGCTGTAAGCGTCGGTGGTTGCGCCGCTGTGCTTCCGCACGGAAACTCTCGAGATCGTACTCTCCATCGAGCGGGAGCCAGCGTGAACGCTCGAAGCCTACGTGGTGGCGACTGAACTCGTTGGGTGAGATCCCGCGTTCGATCGCGGCGCGCGCCACGTACCACATCATCGCGTTGTGATTGAGGTCGGTGAAGCGCTCGCCACCAACCTCCAATTGCCAGCTACGCGAGCGATTCCATCTGTCGACCCGATGGCGAGGCATGGCGCGGCCGCAGCTGATACATCCGCCGACGAGCGACTCGCGGGCTGCGCCGCAACGCCAGCAATTGAACGTGCTCCTCATCATGTCCTAAGCGCTGCTCACCAGACCTGCTCGGTCGGCACGAACTCCTCGTCGGGCTCGTCATCCGGCAGCGGCGCAGCGAGTTTGCGGCCGTCGATCGACGCCTTCTCCTCTGGCGAAAGGTTCGCGAACGTATCCATCGAGAAGCGGTACTCGGCGGACGGGTCGTAGTCCTCGTGCTGGTCGACCGTGTCCATCACGTTGATCAGCTCGCGCAAGAACTGGCGAGGAACCACGCCGACGTCGCCCTTGAATCCCTTCGTGACGTGATCGACGAGATTGTCGATGAACTGATCGGACACGCGTGACAGCACACGCGCGCGGTTGGGCATCGGGTACAGCTCGCGGAGTCGATGGGCGACGGTGCGAAGCCGTTCACCGTCAAAGGGCCGGAGCAGCAGCTGGGGCTGGCGCAGGTTCGAGAACCGTCCATTGTCCTGGAATCCGATGCGATCGTGCAGCGGCGCTAGGCCAGCGACGCCCTTGCGGTTATCGAAGAAGTCCGGCGTGCCTGTGAAGATCCACAGGAGGCCCGGGTAGTCGCCGGATGCATCGCAGATCTGGCGCATACCGTTGAGCGACTTGTGTCGGCTGTCGCTGCGCATGCGCAGGATCGTCTCGGCTTCGTCGATGACGATCAGCATGCCCCTGTAACCAGCGGCCTTCGCAATCTCGACAACGCCGCGCAGGTACGCAAGCGCGTCGGTGCTGTTGATGTCGCCTTTGACGTCTGCGAGCTTCTTCGCGTTCGCCGCGACGTTCTCGCTGCCCGAGAGCCACGAGATCAGCGTCGATGCATCGACGACTTCTCCCTTCTGTTTGAGGTCGAAGATCGTCTGGACTACGCGCACGAAATCGGCCGGCGCGCGACCGCTCGTGATCGTCGCGAGCTGCTCCTGGAGCTTCGCGCGAACTTTGTTGTCAAAGTCGGCGGCGTCCGGGTTGGCACCGAGAGTGATCAGGCTGTCCTCGACACGGCCGATCCATCGATCGAGGATGTCACCGAGCGCGCCGCGCGGACTCGTCTGGGTCGACAACGACGACACGACTTTGCGATAGACCTCGTCGAACCGATGAAACCGAAGGTCGTTATCGGATACGACCACGAAGCTCGTGACGAAGTTCTTGGCCTGCGCTTCGGCGATGGCAAGGCGCGCCATGAACGTCTTGCCGCAGCCGTAGCCACCACGGAGGAACTTCACGTGGCCCGAACCCTCCTGCACCAGCTCGAGCTGGCGTCGGATCTCGTCGCGCGGCTTCTCGATGCCCACGGCATACGCTTCGAGGCCTCGTTCGGGCACGAGGCCGTTGCGGAGCTTGTCGAAGATGTGGTTCGCGTCGCTTTGCGTCAGCATCAGTCGTCTCGCTCCCCTCGTACGTAGCTCTTGATTCCGGCCGACACGTCGATTCGAACCGCGAACGGCGCACGCTGGCGGTACTCGTCGAGGTGCAGGCTGAAGTTGCGGAATTGACGGGGCCCGCCAAGCAGCTTGGTGGCCTCGGTCTCGTTGATCGTGCCGTGATCGGCGAGGTGACGGAACACTTCGCGAACGCCGTACGGTAGAGCGTCGAGCCATGCCGGCGCTGTCGCCAATACCGGTGCCGGCGGAGGAGTGGCCGGTGCGCGTGTGCGCAGAACGACCTGGAAGCGCTCGTCGGTCACGACTGGTTGCACGGCGGCGCTGCGGGTCGCGTGACGGATACGGATTGGCACGCGCTCCTCGAGGTTGCCGGACAACCGGAAGTACACGGTCAGCTCCCGGTCGAGCGTCGCGAAAATCGCGCCATTCGCGAATCGGGCGCTGTGGACATCGCACACCTCGACGGCAATGTCGTTGCCCTCGGCGGCCTCGATCGCCAGCTCGATCTCGGCGCGAGAGCCGTAGGACAGCTGCGCCTGGTTGGCGACGAGGAGCTTCGCTCGCAGGCAGTGCATGCCGGCAACGGCGAGGCCGGGCTGCGCCTGCACGAGGTAGCTCGCGCTCTCGCCGCCTGCGGCGTGGCGCTGCTTGACCGTGACGACAGGGATCACACGCTCCTGGAGACTGTTGCCGCCATGGACAAAGTCTTTGGCGCGATCGCCGCGGTCGAATGGCGCCGTGGTTTCGGGAAATGTAATGAAGAACGGCTGGCCTTCGTAGCCCAAGTCGGTCGACGCAACGGTGACCTCGCCGTTCTGGTCGCGTCGCTGGTCGGTAATGACGTGGCGACGCTGAGGATCGGTCTGCTTGCCGTGCGGCTTGGGTGCGCGCGTCGCTTCGTCGTGAAGCAAGAATCCGTGATCGGCGGTGAAGACGAACTGCCGGACGCCGGCCTCGTACAGTAGGCGCCACGCGGCGCGCAGGTTCTGGAGCTCGCGCTCGAACACGGCGAGCCCGACGCCCTTCTCCCCCGCCTTGTCGATACCTTCGCTGTGCACGACGATCAGCTCGGCGCGTGCGATCGTCTTCTTGATGCTCGTCGTATCGCGTTCGAGCAGTTCCTCGAGCGTGAGGAACGGACACGTCGCCCCGCCGATTCGCTCGGAGATAGCCTTGTGGCGGCTCTTTGGCGAGTCGACGCGCGCCGCTCCGGTGCGAAAGCCCGCAATGCGGTCGCCCTTCAGGTCGATCGCGAGAGCGCCGTTCCGTGCGACCGGAGCGAGCGCGTTCATGCCGACCTCGGTCACGGTCGGGAGCTCTGCGAGCCGCGCCTTCACCACGACGTCGGCGGTCTTCGAGTCGAGGCTCTGGGCGAGCTGCTTGCCCATCTCGAAGCGCAGCCCGTCGACCGTAAAGTACGCGGTAGGAGCCTGCTTCGCCGCGGGCACGATGACATCGTCGAAGAGCGTGCGCTGCTGAAGTTCGGCCGCAGGGAGAAAGCCCTCGGCACGGCAGAGCGCATTGAACGTTCCCGCCACTCCGTCGGCCCACGTACGGTAGGCAGCTCGGAGGCCGTCGAGCCGCTTGCGTAACAAGCTCACCTCGTCCAGCTCCAAGTGCGCGAGCTGATGCCGAGCTTGCTCGAGCTCGCGATGCGCGGTGTCGACCGTGCATCCTGCATCGGCGTACTCGTCGATCGCGTCCGCTACCGTTCGCGCGTCGTTCAGCAAGAGCGCGTTCGCGTTGAGCGCGCGTCCGAGCTGCGCCGCAAGTTTGATGAGTTGCCAAGCGACGTGGCGCCCGCGCACGTATGTCGGCCAGAAGCTGTCTTCGCTGGTGCGCTCGATTGCGTAGTCGTAGGCGACGTTGAACTGGCCATCGAGCGCGTCGAGTGCGGCTTCGAGCACCTTGCGATCCTCGAACCGAAACGTGTCGATCTTGCCGAGGTCCGCCGCGCTGGCGGTGAGTACCTCCTGTTCGAGCTCGACCTCGTACTCGTCGGCGATCCGCGCGTAGACGTCGGGATGTCGCTTGCGCGCATAGGCCGCGAGCTTCTGACATGCGGCGACGGCGGGCCGGGGCAAGGCTTTCAGCGCGCCAAGCCGTTCGTCGTTGGGGAGACGGCGAAGGTCGTGCACGAATTCGACGCACAGTGCCCAGCCGGCGAGCGGCGTAGACAGGTCGGAGGCATCGGTGCGCGCGTGGTCGCGCCACCACGTCTCGTCGACGCCGAGCGGCGCGGCGGCGCGTCGTCGAACGGAGCGCGCCAGCGCAGGATCGCCGGCCTCCGCGGCGAGCGAGCCCGTCGGCAGTAGTGCCTCGAACAGTGCTTCCGGCGAGAGAGGACTCAGGTCGCGCTCGCGGCCGTCGCGTGCGTCACGCAGTCCGGCGAGCCACGCGTCGGCGGCGTCGACCGTAACTTCTCCCGCGAGGAATGCTTCGGTCGATTCGGACGTCGCGAGCCCCAACGCCACTTCACGCACCGCCGTGGCGAGGGCGCGCCGGTAGCGGCGGCCAGCGCTGTAGATCTCGAACAGCGGGGTCTGCGCGATCGACTCCTCGGTGTGCCCCGGAACGTGGACGATCAGCGGCGTCTTCGTGATGCCGTCGGCGACGCCTTCGAGCGCGAGCATTAGCTCGAGGTAGCTGCCGCGGAACCGCCGCACGGGGATCGCGAACTCGCCGCTGGTTGCACGCTCGCCGAGCGCGTCCGCGAACGCAGTGTACGTGCCTTCCTTGTCGAGCCAGACGAGGATGCCGTGCTGCCGCGCCTGCTCGCGCAGGTCGGACTCGAGCGCCTGCGAGACGGGGCGGCTCAATCCTCGCCCTTCCCGAATCGCTCGACCCACATGATCCGGCGCTCGAGGTCGAGGATCTGGCGCTCGATCACCGTCTTCGCGTTCTCGTGGGGCGCGAGCATGGCGATCTTCTGCCGGCGGATCGCACGGCGCTCCGACGCGGCTTGCTTGCTGTCGTAGTGCGTGAAGATCCAGCCCTGCGTGATCCCCGCGGTCGCAGACGCCTCGCGTGCCGCGTGATTGATCGCCCGCTTCTGTGCAGCGATCTCCTTCTTCTGGTGCTGGAGCTCCTTCTTCTCGGAGCGCAGCTCTTTCATCAGCGCCTTGCGCTCCTTCTCGTCGTTCGGCGTGTAATCGATTCGCTCGAGCAGGTCGTTGATCATCACGCCGAGCTGCTGGAGTGTCGCTGCTAGCTGGTCCGCCTGCCCTCGCAGGACGAGCTCGGGATTGCGCGACGAGAACAGACGTTTGAAGAACGGTGTCGCAGCTCGCGTCCGCGCGAGATCGTCCGCCTGAGCGACGAGCCCCTGGTGATGGAGACGCGTCTGCTCCGCCACTCGCTGAAGGTTCATCGCGGCGTCGAGCGCCGCCGCGTCCCACTGCGCGACGTCGTTGAACGTACGCAGTCCATCGAACTGGGCGCACAGCCATTGCACGCGAACGAGCTGTTCGTGACTCACTTCTCCCCTCCTCCTGAATTCGTCGTCGCGTCGGTGTCGGTTTCGGCGATGACGGGCGCCGTCAGTCGCTGCATGCGCTCGACCTCCCGGCGCTCGCGCGAAAGCTCGGCAGAACTCTCCGTCGTAGTGCGGCACTTCGCGTTCACGCGCTCAACTCCTCCTCACCGCCCTCACTATCTTCGCGGAGATCAAGCGCGGTCTGCGCATCGCCGTCGGCCGCGTCGTCGTCGGCGGCGCGGGCACGCTTGCGCTCGCGGCGCAGGTGTTCCTTGCTGACGAGCTCTTCCACCTTGCCAGGATGCTCGGCCTCGAACGTCTTGCGGGCGGCGTCGGAACCGGTCTCGTCGATCGTGAAGCCGGGCCGGATCTCGTCCTGAAGGCGCAGCTCCCACTGGTACGCCTTCTCGGGATGATATTTCCAGAAGCAGCCGTGGGCGATCGCGATGCTCGGGTCGAGCTTGCACTTGGCGTCGACGCGAGCGGGGAAGTAGCGCGCCGCGAGGTGAGCCCAGTCGTAGTCCTTCTTCCCCTCGGCGTTGGCCAGTTCCTTCCACCACTTCTTGGGATCCTTCCACTGCGGCTCGAGCAAAGACCACAGCGCGGCGCTGTTGATCATCACACCGTCGTCGAGGTCCATCTCGAACTTGGTGTCGACCTCACGCAGCGTTGTCTTGGCGCCGCCCGGTGGCGGTCCCTTGTGCGCGATCTGCTCGACCCTGGCGATGAAATCGTCGAGCTCCTCAAGCCAGTCGGCGATGCTGTCGAGTTGCTTCTCGGCGGCTCGCGCGGCCTTCTTGTCGGCGCTATCGCGCGCGGCGCCGAGGTCGGTCTTCTGACCGAGCAAGCGCTTGCGCTCGGGATAGAGGTGCTCGGCGAGCAGCGTGGTCAGCGTCGACGACGTCCAGCGGTGGATCGAGACGTAGGCAACGAAGGTCCGCTTGGCCGACGACAGCGGGAAGTAGATCGGCCGGTTCTCGTACATCTTGCGGTGGACGTCCGCGAAAAACTTCTCCCGCAGGTACTCCTTGAGCGTGCGCTTGTCGTCAATCTCCGCGCCGTACTGTGCCCACGCGTCGAGGATGTGCTTGGCCGCGGGCGCGGCGAGGCTGTCGTGCTCGTCGCTGGCATCGGACAGGTAGAGGATGCCGTGGGACAACGCGGTTGCCGGCGCCTCGGCGAGTATGCCTTCGCCCTCGGCGCTGAAGCGGCCGAGGGCGATGCCGAGCGCATACTAATGTGAGGGAGAGCGCCTTCGCTATCCTGGTCAGTCGGTGGTGTGGGTAAGTTCATCGCTTCAAGGATATCGACGGCATGTTGAGCCCACCGTTGAAGGTGAGCCCATGACGTGGGCCCAGGCCGGCGGAACTCTAGCGACCCTTCACGGTGTGACTCGTGCGCCGAGAACCCCTGCTCTAAGGTATTGAAGACATGCTTCGAGTGCGTGATCTCTCGAACGCCGATCCGATTCACGTCGCCAACCGTGAAGTTCACCGTCGGGTTTAACGCCGCCAACAACTGTCGCGAGGAACTGCTGTTCAGCAGACACAACGTGGACGCGAGGTCTTGCGGCAAGATCGAGGAGCCCGCCGATTCCAAGACAGATGGCCTTCGGTGTAGACGCGCTGAGAATGCGTTTCCAATCTTGGAGAACGCGATGCCGCCTCGAAGATACGCGTCTTCGTTTCGGATCTGACGCGTATACGAACCGTAGAGGTGCTCAGCGAGAACCTTGATCTCAAGCCCGTTGTGCTGCCACCTTGCGCGTGTATCGATCGGATCGATCCATTCCCAGGTTGATCCTTTCACGCACGGCTCCCAACGCGCGGATTCGACCGGAAGTTCCCACCACCACCTAATGAAACGCTGGTTGTCGCCGGTGTTCATTCCGAAACGCGCCGGCGAGACGTCTCCGAGTTTCGGCGACTCGGCGTAGTTCGCGACCATTTGATCGGACCACCAGTAAATCAGGGGTGCCTCGGCAAGCTGTTCGAGTACCGCTGTTTTGAAACGATGGCCGCCTACTTGTGCGAGCACGGCAGCGCGTTTTCGCTGCGTGCGTTCGCTGTCGCGAGCCTTGTCGTCAAGCGGTGTCGGTTGCAGCGCGACGCTTGGGGCCTGATTGGGCGCCGCGTTGCGCACGATGTTCATCACCACGGCAACGATCTCATCGGGTACGTCCTCGAAAGCACCGCGGTCGACGTCGCCGAGAATGCGCAGGTCGTACGTGTCGAGCAGCCACTCGCGCAGACCGCTGAACTGCTTGATGAACATCCAGTTGCGCATCGTAAGAAGCGCCGACATGCCGCCCTCGCGAACCAATTGGAGCCCTCGCTCGAGGAACGCGGCGTAGAGGTCGGCCTTGCCGCGAGGGTAGTTCTGCTCGACGTACCGCTTGTCGGCCATCTTGCTCGTGCCCTGATAGGGCGGGTTGCCAACAACGAGGTCGTACTGGCCCTCCCGGATCATTCGCACGAACCGCACGCCAGCCGCGAGCTGCTCGCCGCGCAGGCGCAGGCCGAGGTCGGCGCCGCGCGAATGGCGTGCGAGGAACTTCTCGAGCTGGGACAGGAGTGTGGCCTTGGCGTGCTCGGTGGTGATCCGCTTGCGGCGCCGCGGGCCGAATCCGGTGAACAGTGAGCCCTGATCCTCCTTGGTGGGGACGGCGGTCGACAGCTTCTCGTCCCACGCCGAGATCGCCGCGTCGATCTCGACATCGACCTTGAGCAGCGAACCGAGGTGATCGGCGCCCGCGAGCGCCGTGATGATCTTCGCGGTCAGCGCAGGCGGGATCCCGGTTTCGTGCTCGACGGCGGCGTAGAGCGCGCGCAGCTCCGGATCGGTGGCCGGTAGCTGCGCGAGGCTGAGCGCGGGCGCGACCAGGTTCAGCGTGCGCGGCTCGGCGTTCTTGCACGTGAGCTTTGCCTTGAGCATCAACGCAGCGGCGGCGATCTGGACGGCGCGCGGATCGATGTCGATGCCGTGGAGGTTGTTCTCCAGGATCGACTCGACAATCGCCTGGTCGCTCCACTCGGGCCGGTCGGCCTCGCCGCGGTGACGTGCCTCCTCTTTGTACAGGTGGAAGAGCAGCTCGAACCCGATCACGAGGAAGTGGCCCGAGCCACACGCCGGATCGAGCAGCTTGATCGCGCGCACGCTGTCGGGTGCATGGCCCGGTGCGTCGTCGGGCATCGGTTGCGGCACCCAGTACTTCCAGCGGTCTTCGAGCCCGGGCGCGATCGGCACCAGCGCGTCGAGCGCGACCTCGCCTGAATCGCGCTTCTTGCGCCAGTCGGCGCGCCGCACGTCGAGCCGGTCGAGCACGCTGCCGTCACCGTCATCGCGCTGGACGTCCGCGATCCAGCCATGCTTCTTGCACAGCGCCAGCCACAGCTGGCCGAGGCTGTTGTGGAGCAGCCACTCGACCATGTAGCGCTCGGTGAACATCTGCGTCTTGCTCGCGATCTCGTGGTTCTCGAGCTTCTTCTGCGCTGCGAGCTTGGCGTCGAGGCCCTCGCGTTCGGGGTCGTTCCAGTACTGGTAGATCCAGCCCAGCGTGGTGTCGTCGGTCCACACACTCTCGAGTTCCGCGTCGTCGAACGCGGTGATGATCGAGCGCAGCGTTGCCGCTGGTACCGGCACGAGCGATGTCATGCGCACTGTCCCGAACAGGCCGGGGATGTCGAGCGCCAGCTCGTCAAAGATCAGCTGGAGCAGCGTCGTATAGCCGTCGCTGTCGTCGCGGAGCCTGCCGCCAGACTTGTCGGGCACAACGAGGTCCGGCGCGATCTCCCGGAACGCCTTGTACTCGGGGCTGTTCCATCCCCCGGTCACGACCCGCGGCCGGAGCTTGTTTGCCTCGAGCAACCGCAGGTAGACGATGCGCTGGAGCAGCGTCGCGGCCGCGTCCTTGATGAGCTCGCTGAACAGCCGCTCGCGAGCTGTTAGCCGCTCCTTGGCTGCCAGCGATCGGGTCTGCTCGACGAGCCACGTCTCGATACGAGCGCGCTTGGTCCGAGCGGCCTCGGATAGGGTGGCCTTCTTCGCGTCGACCGAGAGCTGATACGCACGCTCGGTGGCATCGCGGAGATCCTCGATGATCTGCGCGCGTAGCTCGCGGATCGTCTTCGACAGCGTCCGCTTGGCCTCGGGTGTCATCGTCACGACGAGACCTTCCGGTAGATCTTGATGCCGGTGGTCGTCGAGACCTCGATGACGAACGGCAGCGTTACGCGCCAGACGTCGAGCTCGCGGGTGAACACGCGCGCGCGGCGGGGACCGCCGACCAGGGTGATCAGCTCCGCCTCGTCGAGGCTTCCGTGCTGCTGGATGTGCAGCAGTGCCTTGCGGAACAGCTCGTCGGCGATCGCGAGCGCCCACGCGGGGAGGTCGGGCACCGCAGCCAGGAAGGAGCCGCTGGTCGCGGGCTCGAGCTCTGTGACCGCGGGTGCGGGCGGCGGCGTTGCTTCGGGCGTCACGGAGATCGGCGCGTGCGCCGGTGCGCGCTTGGCGACCGTTGGCGTCGTGATGCCGGTCGGCCCGGCCGGCTTCCGCTGCTGCTCGCGGTGACGAGTGTAGACCTCGTTCTTGGTCGCGCCACGGCAGCCGGGGACGCGCGCGACGATCTCGTCGAGCAGCTCCGTCTTCCGCCGGTACCAGCTCGCCGGACTGATCGAGAGGACGTCCCAGCCGCGCTGGCGGAGCACTCCGGGACGGTGGACGTGGTGCACGAACGGATCGGCGCTGCCCTGGCTGTCGTCGATCAGAACTGCGAGCGCGTAGCGTGTCGGGTCCGCGGGATCGAGGATCGCGATAGGCACGCGGAAACCCGAGGCACCGACGTCGGCGTCGTATGGAATGCCGGCGGCCTCTAACTCGAGCGCGAGCTGCGTCTGCACCGGGACGTAGCCGTCGATCGGCAGGCGCACGCGCGTACCTGCCGCGGCCTGCGTGTGCGCTCGCACGAGATCGAGCACGCGGGTGGCCTGCAGCTTGCGGCCGTGGTGGTGATGGTGTGCGAACTCGAGGAAGTGCTTGAACAGCCGCGGACCGTGGTGCTTGGCCGACGCGACGGTGAGCTGCACCGGATCGAACGACGCGACCACGTAGCACGCGGCCTTCGCGCGAGAGATGGCGACGTTGAGGCGGCGCTCGCCGCCTCGCTGACCGAGCGGACCAAACCGCGCCGGGACGTAGGTCTCGCCGGTTCCGACGCCGCCACGCTTGCGCTCGACCGGCGCGTGAGCGAGCGAGAAAATGATGACGTCGCGCTCGTCGCCCTGGACCTGCTCGAGGTTCTTCACGAACGGACGTTCGTCGAGTCCACCCTGGGTCGTCGCATCGAGCCACTTCTCGCGGAACGCGGGGTCGGAACTCGCGCGACTATCGATGGCATCGAGGATCGCGCGGCGCTGCTTGAGGTTGAAGGTCACGACCCCGATCGTCGGGCGCGGTGAGCGGGCAAGCAGCTCGTCGACGACGTCGACAACGCGCGCTGCCTCGGTCGGGTTCTCGCCGCTCGCGTAGGCCGCATTCTGGACAGGCACCCAATGGATGGCGCTTGGCGCCGAGGCGCCCGTCGTCGATGGGATCGTCAAGAGGCCGCCCTCGTACATCGCGTGATTCGAGAACGCGATCAGCGACTCGTCGCGACAGCGGTAGTGCCACGTGAGCCCGGTGTGCGCCACGCGGGGACGCGCAAGCGCGAGCAACGACTCAGCGGATAGTAGATCTCGGACCATCTCCTTGGTCTCGTCGGGTGCCTGATCCGCGGCGGCGGGTTCGTCGTCCGGATCACTACCTAGCGAGAAATACGACGATGGCGGCATCTGCTTCTCGTCGCCCGCGATCGCGACGCGCTTGGCGCGCATAAGCACCGGCATGCCAGCCTCGACGGTGCACTGCGATGCCTCGTCGAACACGACGACGTCGAACAGCGCCTGGCGCGGGAACAGGATCGCCATGGTCTCGGGCGACAGCAGCCACACCGGGACGACGTCGAGCAGGCCGTGGGGCGCGAACCGGCGGACGAACGTGCGGAGCGGCAAGAGTGAGCGTTGCTTGCGGGCCTCTTTCAGCAGCTCCTCGCGCAGCTTTTGCTCGGGTGTGCGGCGCGCTCCCTTCTCCGGGATCGCGATGTTGAGCAGCTTCGCGTCGTCGACATGGGTAAGGGTGCGCTCGATCTCGAGCTCCCGTCGCTCGGTCTCTAGCTCGCGCAGGCGTTCGGCGAGCCGCTCGACCTCGTGATCGTCGGCGGCGTGACCGAGATGTTGCAGTCCCGGGTTCTCCCGTTCCAGGCGGGCGATCCAGGCGCGTCCCCACGCTCCGGCAGTTTCGTCACGCCACGTCGCGGGCGAGACTCCATCACGACGATCGCGGAGCGCATCCAGGAGCCGCAACGCGGTCGGCAGGATCGCCGAAAGCCGCGCGAGCAGCGTGTCGGCCTCGGCGAGGCGCAGGTGATCGCGGCGCCAGGCGTCGAGTACCTGCTGGAGCTGGTATGTGGTGGGGAGCCAGGCGAGCGAGAACGGAGCGAACGGGCTGATCTCGGCGGCGGCACTCACCAGCGCGTCGCGCGCGGCGAGCACCGCGAGGCGATCGTCGATGATCTGATCCCAGCGGGCGAAGTCCTCTGCGGACTCGGCGGTCGTGGGGAGCCACGCACCGATCCGCTCGAGCTGCGGGCGCGCGTCGCTCAGCGTCGACAACGCGGCACCGAAGGTCGCAACGCGATCGATGGTCGGTGCCAGCTCGTTCGCGGTCACGGGCAGGATCCGCGTAAGGCTCAGCTTCTCGAACACGTCCGCAATCGCGCGCCACGCACGACTCGCCGTGGCACGGTCGGTGATCTCGTCGATCATCGCTGTCGAGATCGCGTCGCCCGCGCGCTCGGGGAGCAGGCGCGCCAGCTCGCGCCGAAACACGCCTCGTGATTTCCACCAGCCGGCGACGAAGATCCGCGTCCATTTCGCGGCCCAACGCCTCAGCACGGACATCGCAGCGACGAGCTCGGAGCTCGGGTCGAGCTCGACACGCTGATCGAAGCGAACGAGCGCAGTGCTCGCCTGCTGGTACGCGGACCGGGCTGTCGACGTGAGCGAGAGCTGGTGCGGTGTGAGCTTGGTGATCGTGCCAAACAGGGAGCGGTCGCGATCATCCGCGCGCTGCGAGCGAGTCGCTGCGGCCGTGGCCAGCGCCGTGCGTGCGGCCTCGATGTGTTCGATCGGGACGTTGGCCTGGGCGAGCCGCTGCTCGTAGTTACGCGCGGCGGCGATCGCGCGTTCGATCGCTCTCTCGACCTCCTGCAGGGCCCCAGGAGGGAATCCCGACAACGACCTGCGATTAGCGCGTCGCCACGGACCGTGCGCTCCCCACAGTTCTGCAAGTGGGTGCAGCGCAGCGACGAGATCGAGCATCTCGCGGAGCTGTCGCTGCGGGACGCGGTCAAGCTTGTCGACGGGTGGTAGCGAGGACGCCGCGTGTCCTGCGACGAACGCGAGCAGCTCGCCCACACTCATATCGAGATCGGCCACGGAGACCCGCATGGCGGCGATGCGCAGCTCGAGCGCCTTCTTGGTCTCGGCATGCTCGATCCGGACGCGTTCGGCCTCCTGGATGTCATGCGGAATCCGCTCGCGCGTCTCGATCCGCTTGGCCACGTGCGCGAAGAGCTCCTTGCGGTCCTCGTTGACGTCGTGAACGACCGCGAGCGCCTTGCCGAAGCCGATCGCGGTGAGGCGCTGATGGACGACGTCGATGGCAGCGCGCTTTTCGCAGACCACAGCGACACGCTCACCTCGCCGAAGTGCCTCGGCGACCAGGTTGACGATCACCTGGCTCTTGCCAGTGCCGGGGGGACCGTCGATCACCGTCGCGCCATGCTTGCGGCACTCCTCGATCACCGAGCGCTGCGATGGATCGGCCGGGATGACCGGCGTCCAGTCGCCGGTGGGGATCGCGGGCGGCTTGGACGAGCGCGACACCGCACCGTCGGGGAGCAGCGTGCTGGCCGCGCCGAGCAGCGCTCCGACGTCGGCGTTCGGCTGCGCGAGGTCCTGAAGCAGGCCGTCATAGTCCTGGAGCAGATCGGAGCTCGACTGCGGAAAGAGGCCGAGAACGCATACCTCCTCGATCTCGAGGCCATCGCTGCGCAGCGCCAGCTCGGTGTCACGTTCGGCGAACGGCGCGAGCACGCCGGTCATCTCCTTGGTGTCGAGCCCTACCTCCGCGAGCTTCTTGCGCACGGCCTCGGGACCACCGTCGGACGCACCTGCCAGCTCTTCGAGCTGATCGGAGAGCTCGTCGGAGTACGCGAAGCCGCGCTTGTTGAAGATCAGGCGGATTAGCGACTGGTTGGCGATCGGAGGCTCGTCGCGGCGCGGAACCAGGCGAAAACCACGCGCACCGTCACCGTCGCGATCGAGCGACACCGGGTAGAGCACGAGTGGCGCGCGAACGGTGTAGCCGTCGACGTTGCCGGTCACGAACGGATAGCCCGCGTAGAGATCGCGGGCGCCGGTCTCCTCAGTGCGCTGCGCATCTTCGCGCGCGACCGCGAGCAACTCCTGCGAGACCGTCTTGGCCGTGCCGTGACGACCGGCGTCGCCCGCGTCGACGAGCCGCACGCTCCGGCGCGCGCGGATCTGTTCGAGCACGCGCTCGGCCATACCGACCGACACCCGATCGAGCTGGGCGAGATCAAACGCGCGCCCGCGGCGCAGCTGGCGCAGACGCACGGACGGACTACGGCCGTCACCGGACACGAGTTGCTCGCGCAACCGGCGCAGCGCGGCAGCGAGGGCGGCGCGCGACCCGGTCAGCGGAGGCGGTGTCGCGCGGACGCCGGG
>JAEWJO010000770.1 GCA_023386455.1 Pseudomonadota bacterium
TCGAGCGCGAGCAGCGCCGCGAGCACGTCGGAGGCGGGCAGGCCGAGCTCGGCGGCGAGCGCGCGCGTGCTGATCGGGCCGCGGTGATCGAGGTGGGCACCGACGAGCTTTCCGATCGCGACCTCGCGCTCGGGCGTCGCGGCCCACGCCGGGGTCGCGATCATCGGCGTCGCCTCGACGGTCTCGCCGAGGATCGCGCGCGCGGCACCGAGGCGCTCGGTCGCGACCCACGCGGCGGGGACGATCGGCTCGCCGTCTCCGGGGACCTCCCAGCGCAACCGGCACGCGCGGCCGCTTGCCGCGAGCGCGTCGAGCCAGTCGTGCGCGTCTGGCGCGAGCGCCTCGCCGAGCGGCTCGGGCACGAGCCACAGCGCGAGCAGTGCGTCGTGCAGCTCGTCGGCGTCGCGCACGGTCGGCGCGACCTCGTCCGCGGCGAGCGCGATCGCCGCCTCGTCGAGCATGCCCGCTTCCTCGACGGTATCGGCCGGCAGGCCGCGGCGCAGCTGGACGGCGCGCGTGCGGCGCTCCTCGAGCGGTGCGTCGTCGAGGAACGCGTACGGGTTCGCGTTGATGAGCTCGTGCGACAGCGGGCTCGGCTCGACCGTGTCCTTGGCCATCACGCGGATGTCGCCCCGCTCGAGCTGCTCGAGCAGGCCGCGGAAGCCCTCGAGGTCCATCGCCTCGACGAGGCAATCGCGGATCGTCTCGAACACGAGCGGATGATCCGGCACCTCGCGCGGCCCGACGATGTTCTCCGCGCATGCCTGCGCCTGCGGGAACACGACGCTCAGCGTGTCCGCCGCGCGCATCTTGATGAGGTGCGGCGGGATCTTCTTGCCGGCCTTGCGGCGCAGGACGGTCAGCGAGCGCGTGACGTTCCACCGCCACCGGATCTCGAACATCGGGCGATCGAGCAGCGCCTGGATCAGCGTCTCCCTCGCCTGGGTCGACGGGACGTAGCCGAACACCGTGTCGAGCGGGAAGCTGTGCGGCTGGCCGAGAGAGATCACGATGCCGTCGTCGGTCGCGATCGCCTGCAGCTCGAAGTCGAACGTGACGCAGAACTTCTTGCGCAGCGCGAGGCCCCACGCGCGGTTGATGCGGCCGCCGAGCGGTGCGTGCAGCACGAGCTGCATGCCGCCCGCCTCGTCGAAGAAGCGCTCTGCGACGATCAGATCCTTGCGCGGCAGCGCACCGAGCGCCGAGCGTGATGCGGCGAGGTACGCGACCGCCTGCTGCGCCGCGCGGGCCGGCATCGAGGTCTCGACCGCGAGCCACGCCGCGATCGCATCCTGATCGTCGGTCGCGAGCCGGCGATCGATCTCGCCGCGCAGGTCGCTGACCTCCTCGGACAGCTCGCGCGTGCGTGCCGGTGCCTCGCCGAACCAGAACGGAATCGTCGGCGGCTGACCGCGCGCGTCCTCGACGAGCACGCGTCCGGCCTCGATGCGACGGATCTTCCACGACGTGTTGCCGAGCTGGAAGATGTCGCCGGCCGAGCTGTCGATCGCGAAGTCCTCGTCGACGGAGCCGACCTGGGTCTCCTCGGGCCACTGCACGACGGTGTAGTTGTTGTTGTCGGGAATCGCGCCGCCGCTCGTGATCGCCGCGAGCCGCGCGGCACGCCGCGCCTTCACGATGCCGCCGACGCGGTCGCGATGCAGGTACGCGCCGGTCCGGCCGCGCCGGTCGGAGACGCCCTCGCTCAGCATCACCATGATCTGCTCGAGCCGCTCCTCCTCGAGCTGCGCGTACGGGGTCGCGCCGCGGATCAGACTCGCCAGCTCGGCCTCGGGCAGGTCCTCGGCCGCGCACGTCGCGACGATCTGTTGCGCGAGGATGTCGAGCGGCGCATCGCGCAGCTCGATCTGATCGAGGTTGCCGCGCCGCACGCCGCGCACGAGCGCCGCACACTCGAGCAGCTGGTCGCGCGTCAGCGCGAACATCCGGCCCTTCGGCGTGCCGCGCAGGTGGTGACCCGAGCGGCCGACGCGCTGGAGCAGCGTCGCGATCGAGCGCGGCGAGCCGAGCTGGATCACGAGGTCGACCGCGCCGACGTCGATGCCGAGCTCGAGCGATGCCGTCGCGACCGCGCACTTCACCTCACCGAGCTTCAGCTTCTGCTCGGCGGCGAGCCGCAAGTTGCGCGACATCGAGCCGTGGTGCGCGACCACGTGCTCCTCACCGAGCCGTTGCTCGAGTGCCGCCGCCGCGCGTTCGACGAGCCGTCGCGTGTTGACGAACACGATCGTCGAGCGGTGCTGCGTCACGAGCTCCGCGATCCGGTCGTACACCCGACCGAACTGCTCGTGCGATGCGACCGCGCCGAGCTCGTCGTCGGTGATCTCGATCGCGAGATCGATCTCGCGCCGATGCCCGGCATCGACCACGTGCGGCATCGGCCGCCGGCTGCCGACCAGGAGCCGTGCGATCCGCTCGATCGGCCGCTGCGTCGCGGACAGGCCAACGCGCACCGGCGCGGCACCCGTCGTCTGGGTCACCAGTCGATCGAGACGCTCGAGGCTGAGCGCGAGATGCGCGCCGCGCTTGTCGCCCGCGATCGCATGGATCTCGTCGATGATGACCGTCTTCAGCTGGCCGAGCGCCGCGCGCCCGCTCGCCGTCGTCAGCAGGATGAACAGCGACTCCGGCGTCGTGACGAGGATGTGCGGTGGCCGCTTTGCCATCTTCGCGCGCTCGCCCATCGGTGTGTCGCCGGTCCGCACCCCGACGCGGATCTCCGGGAACGTCTCGCCCTCGAGCGCGGCGCGCGCCCGCAGCTCGGCGAGCGGTGCCTCGAGGTTGCGATGGACGTCGTTCGACAGCGCCTTGAGCGGCGAGATGTAGAGGATCGACGTGTGGTCCGGAAGCGGCGCCTCGTAACCGCGCCGCACCAGCTCGTCGAGGCAGGCGAGGAACGCGGCGAGCGTCTTGCCCGAGCCCGTCGGTGCCGCGATCAGGACGTCGTCGCCCGCGACGATGCGCGGCCAACCCTCCCGCTGAGGCGCGGTGGGCGGACCGAAGCGATCGCGAAACCATCCACGGACCAGCGGATGGAAGGCGTCGAGGACGTCTGCCATGAGCCGCGCCAGCGTAGCGCACTCGCACCGAAACCTGAACGGATGAACCGGGGAGATCCCGGGGGGTGTGCGCGACGATCCGGCCTCGAACGCCCGAAAATCGTCGCCTTCAGTCGCCGCCGCCCGGACCCGGACCGCCGCTTCCGCCCGTCGGGCAGTCGTCGCTGCATCCCGCCGGCGCGCCCGCGCGGACGCACATCTCGGCGAGGGAGAGCGCGCGCGCGTTGATGCGGATGTCGTCGATCGCGCCGATCCAGGCCGGCGCGAGGCGCGTGCCGCTCGTTCCGGTGGTCGAGACCGCGACGTTCGTCCCGCGACAGCCCTGGACCTTGCCGTTGATCCACACCTTCACCTGGCTCTGGTCGTACGTGCAGCCGACGTGTGCCCACGATCCGTTCCGGATGCTCGTCTGGCTCGTCGCGGCGACGCCGGCGAGCTGACACGTGATGTGTCCGTCGTCGTCGACCGTGACCACGTACTGGCCGTCGTTGCGGAGCAGGTACGCATCCTGGTCGAAGCCGGCGGCCACCCACATCTCGATCGAGAGCGGACCGGCGATGTCGAGGTTGGGCGTCTCCGGGATGCGAAGATCGGAGCCGTAGTTGACCTGCGCCGCATACGAGCCGCCGCGCTGCCACTCGTTCACGTTGTCCGCGAGCGCGTCCATCTGTGCGGCCGACGCGTCGTGAACGACCGGGTTGTAGACACGGTCGTCGAACTCGACGCACAGCCGGAGTGCGGCGTCGGGGAACCTGCAGACACGCAGCGTCGAGGTGTCGCCGGTGTTGTCGCTTCCGGTTCCGCTTCCGCTACCGGTCTCGCCGCTGCCGTCGTCACCCGGGAGCTCCCCGTGCTCGAACGCGCAGCCGGTCACCAACACGATCGCTAGCAGGACCCTCACGTCAGACAGTGTGTGCAAGCGACAGGCCCGGCCTAACCGCGCGATCCGACGATGATCGAGCACCTACCCGAGTGGAGACGCTCCCCCTTCACGTGAAACCTCAAGTCTCCGGCGCAAGGCAACACACCAATCTGACGCGAGCGCTAACGC
>JAEWJO010000785.1 GCA_023386455.1 Pseudomonadota bacterium
TCTCGCGCTCGGCGAGCGCGTCGGCCTGGACGACCGCGATCGTGGGCGACAGGTTGCGCGCCGCCGCGGCGGTCATGCCGCGCCGGACGCCGAGCGACCACGCTGCCCGCGAGCACGCGAGCACGACCGGCGCGTGGAGCACGCCGGCCATCGAGGCGCGGCCGGGCTCGCTGCCACCTACTACCGCGATCGCGCCGCCCCGGAGGGACGGGTCGAGGCGAGTCGCGCACTGGAGTGCGAACTGGGGGACGTGGATGCAGGCGATGCGCATGCGTCAGTGGTACTTCACTGGTCTGATGTTCAGTGTACCTCGCAGACCGGGCCGCTGGCCAGCGGTTCGCGTAAGCGCCTGGATTCACGAAGGAGATCCGGAGTAACCGGTTTCGTGCAAGCCTGTCTCGAGATGAGGGCCGTCGCGCTGCTCTGTGCCCTCCTCGCGGCCTGCCGGGGCGAGCGCGCGACGCCACGCGATGCTCCCGCCGCCGGCGACCCGGGGACGATGCTCGGCGCGTTCGCGCTGACCTACTACTGGGTGACCGCCGAGGCCGACGCGAAGGGCGCTCCGGATACGAAGGTCTACGACCGCAGCTGCGCGCCGCTCGCGACCGTGCCGGCGACGTTCGCGACCGACCTCGCGATCGCCGGGACCGGCCGGCTCCGCGACGGCCGGCTGCTCCAGGTCAACGGCGAGTGCACGTGCCCGCGCTCGCCGTGCTTCAAGGTGCTCGCGAACAGCCGGTGGGGCCTCGGCGCGGAGAACCGGCCGCTCGTGCCGTTTCGATCGATCGCCGTCGATCGCGGCCTCATCGCGATCGGCACGTCGCTGTGGATCGAGGAGCTCGCCGGCGTCGACATGCCCGGTCTGTTTCCCGAGCTGCACGACGGCTGTGTCGTCGCCGACGACATCGGCGGCGCGATCGAGGGCGCGCACGTCGACTGGTTCGTCGGCAAGCGCCTCGACTACACCGACCTCGATCGCGCGCTGCACCTCGCGAAGGTGACCGTGCACGAGGGCGGCGAGCGCTGCCGCTAGACCGCGAGCGCCATCGGCATCGTCGTCGTCGCGGCCATCGTCTCGACGATGTCGCCGAGCTCGCACGCGAGCTCTGCCATCGTCGGACGCATCGCCGGATCCTTCGCGAGTGCGCGCATCACGATGCGCTCGACATCGATCGGGAGCCCCGTACGCAGCCACGACGGGCGCGCCGGTCGCTGCTCGAGGTGCGCCAGCATCAGCTGCGGAAGCGAGCCGTCGAACGGTGGCTCGCCGGTGAGCAGCTCGTAGAGCACGCAGCCGAACGAGTAGACGTCCGAGGCGGTGCACGGCCTGCCCTTCCACTGCTCCGGAGCCATGTATGCGGGCGTTCCCGCGACGGATGCGTCGTCGCGTGCGGGCTCGTCGAGCGATCGCGACACACCGAAATCGATCACCTTCACCTGTGGCAGCGTGCCCCACGCGCGCGCCCGCAGCACGAGCAGGTTCTCCGGCTTGACGTCGCAGTGGACGACGCGCGCCTCGTGGAGTGCAGCGAGCGCGGCCGCGATCTGTGCACCGAGCCCGACGATCATCTCGATCTCGAGGCGACCGTCCTGCGCGAGCGTCGCGAGCGTCGTGCCGTCGAGATACTCCATGACGAGGTACGGGACGTCGTCCGTCGAGCGCGCGGCGGCACGGATCGAGACGAGCCCCGGATGCGACGCGCGCCGCGCGATCGTCGCCTCGGAGAACAGGCGCTCGACGACCTCGCGATGGTTGGCAAACAGCGGATCGAGCACCTTGAGTGCGACTCGCTCGCCGCTTGTAACGTGCGTTCCAAGGAAGACGCCGCCCATCCCGCCCGACGCGAGCGGTGCCTCGATCTCGTAGTCACCGAAGCGTGATGGACGGCCGGCCATGTCGCCGGTGCACTGCATTGCCGGTGCCACGTGCGCCGATCACGCAAACCCACGCATCGCGATCGCTTGCCGGTTCATGCCGCGGAAAACTGAGACGCGCGTGTCGATGGTTCGCCACATGTCCGAGGCTGCGGCACCGCGCGACAGGCCCGGACCCGAGAGGTCGCGCGCAGATAGCACGTGTCAGGAATGCGGATCGAACGCTCTCAGTCGGTGTTTCGCGCAGGCTCCTCGAGCTGCGTCGACGGGTTGCCCTGCGCGTCGAACGAGCCCGTCAGCCTGTACGTGATCTCGATCCCGTCGCAGTCGAGATCACCGATCGCGGTCGCCGTGAACGTCTTGCCATCGGACTCGTAGCCGTAGCGGAAGCGATGCGGCTCCTCGATCGAGAAGTCGAGCGCCTGCCACATCGGATCCTTCCAGGCGGATGGATCGCTGCACGTACCGCCGCTCTCGCAGCAGGGCGTTGTCTGCGCGACCTTGCCCTTCGGGAACGCCGCATTCGCGCTCGCCTCGGCCTTCAGTGCTCGCGCGAGTCGACCGAGCTGCAGCGCCGCCTCGCTCTGCTTCGACTTCTTCATGTAGTCCATGAATGCGGACGTCGCGACCGCGGCGGACGTGCCGAGGGCGGCCGCCGGCAGCATCAGCCCGCCGTAGCCCGCCGCGAAGTCCGCCGCGAACGGCGAGCCCGGCGCGCTGTCCGCGAGCTGCTTCGCGAGCGTGCCCGCCTCGCCGGTGAACACCTGCCTGGGCTGGATCGCGAGGACCTTGCCGAGCACGTCGTCGGGATTCGCGAACACCGTCCGTACGTCGATCACGAACTGGACCTTGTCGCCGTCGACGCGCACGCCGAATCCGAGCTCGTTCAGCAGCACGGCCGCGCGCAGCACGGCGAGCGCCTCCGGCGGCAGCTGGTCGACCGGGATCGGTGGCACGTTCATCGTCGTGAACAGCGTGCCGCGGCCGAAGATCGCCAGCATCCAGTCGCGGCCCGCGATCTCCTTGCCGATCGCCGACATCGGCGCGCTCACCGCGGCCGCAGTCGCCTGCTTCTGGCCGATCCGCAGCGTCGTGCCGTCGACCCACGCCTCGAGCGTCATCTGCGCCTGTGGCATTGGAATCGTGCACGTGCCGTTCGCGATCGACGCTCCCAGGT
>JAEWJO010000793.1 GCA_023386455.1 Pseudomonadota bacterium
ACGTGCTTCTGGAGGCAGGTGTCCATGCGGGCGCCCTTGATGAACGGGATCAGCGCGCGGATGCGCGGCGGCAGGTCCCGCACGGCCTCGACGGTGGCGACGCGGAGGTGGGTCTCGGCATCGCCGATCGCGGTGATGATCGCCTCGGCGCGCGAGCCACTGCCGTCGACGAGCTCGACCGTGTCACCCGCAGCGGCGCGGCGCACGCGCGAGAGGTAGTGGTGCTCGTCGCCGCGGATGATCTGGTCACCCGCGCACAGCGGCGAGACGAAGATCCGCATCTACGACTCGAGGACGACCGACGACCACTGAGGATCCTCGGCACTCGCACGGACGCGCACGAGCTTCATGCCGGCGGCGACGAACTCGTCGGCGAGCGGCTGCGCCTGCGGCGTCAGCAGGCCCGACAGGATCAGCGTGCCCTGGGTGCGCGCGATCAGCGCCGCCTTGAGCTCGCGCAGGACGTGGGCCTGGATGTTCGCGAGCACGAGCGGGAACGTCTCGGTGAGATCGGGCAGCGGCGTCACCGAGGCGTCGATACGGTCGGCGACCTTGTTGTGGAGCGCGTTCTCGGCCGAGGCCTGGACCGCGATCGGATCGTTATCGATCGCGACGCAGCTCGCGGCCGGCCAGCGCTTCACGGCGGCGATCGCGAGGATGCCCGAGCCGCAGCCGACGTCGAGGATGCGGGCAGGGGAGACGCCGGTGTCGGCGAGGACCTGCAGGTGCTCGAGCACGAGGCGGGTCGACGCGTGCGTGCCGGTGCCGAACGCCATGCCCGGATCGAGATCGATCACGACGTCACCATCCTCGGGGGTGTACGGCTCCCAGCTCGGCACGACGACGAACTGTCGCGTCAGCCGGCTGACCTTGAAGTAACGCTTCCAGGCATCGCGCCACTCGGCCTCCGGCATCGCGGTCGCGCTGCGCACGCGCGCCGGATCGACGGCGGCGCCACCGGCCGCCCAGCGAGCGACGGCGTCGCGCGTGTCGGCCAACGCGGCGGCCACGTCCGTGGCTGCCACCCAGAACACGACCTCGTCGCCTCGCTGCTCGGTACCGGCGGAGGCGGCGGGAATCTCGGATGCGATCAGTGCCGCGACGTCGTCGACGTCAGCAGCACCGACCGGTACGACAATCTCGACCCAGTCCGTCAAAACGTTAGCGCGTCGGAGCGGGCGCCACGCGGCGCTTCATCTCGCGACGAAGACGCTTGCGGGCCTCGCGCGTCTTGCGCTTGCGCTTGACGGACGGCTTCTCGTAGAAGCGGCGGCGCTTGAGCTCCTGCAGGATGCCCTCCTTGGACATCTTCTGCTTGAGGATCTTCATCGCCTTCTCGAGGCTGTCGCGAACCTCGACTTCGACGGGCTTTCCGAACGTGTTCTCCATGGGGGAGACAGTGGGTAACCGATCAGGACCCTTGGGTCAAGCGCGGTTCCCCACCCTCGGGTCTAGGCCCGGGCGTTGTGCTTGTAGAACAGCGTGATGGTCAGGCAGTGGAACTCCGAGTCCGAGCTCTGCGTGACGATCTTGTCGACGATCTCGTGCTCCGGGTGGCTGCGGATCCAGTCGGTGATGAGCTCGCCCAAGAGCTCGCGTTCCTTGGCCTTCGTCGCCGAAAAAACCTTCACACCCGTTACGTCGATCATGCTCCGCCCCTCGTCCTGAGTTGTCTGCTGCATGCGTGCCACGGCTCACTCTCCTCGAAACAGCAAGCGGCGCCTGGGCACCGCGATGGTTTGTTAGGACCACACTGTGACGGACAACAGGATTTCAGTCAATCAGGATAATTCCAACGAGGGTGAACATTGGGGTACCGCGCGCTTTCGGTTGTAAGTCCTGGCAGCGCCGACACGTTTTGGTAGTGTCCCGGCCGCAAACGGAGAATCCCATGCGAGGTCTTTTCATCACCCTCGGCCTGGCGCTCGTGCCCGCTCCGGCACTCGCGCAGCAACCGGCCCCGCCGAAGGCCCCCACCGCTCCGGCCCCGGCCGGCAAGGCCGCCGCGGGCGCGTCGTCCAAGGCGATCGCACAGTTACCGAAGGTCGAGCGGTTCACGCTGGCCAACGGTCTCGAGGTCGCGTTCATCGCGATCGATACGGCGCCGGTCGTCGCGGTCCAGGTCTGGTACCACGTCGGCAGCAAGGACGAGCCACGCGACCGCCGCGGCTCGGCCCACATGTTCGAGCACATGATGTTCAAGGGCACCGAGCACGTCCGTGCCGAGGCCCACGCGCAGTCGCTCAACGGTGTCGGCGGCTACGTCAACGCGCAGACCGACGAGGATGCGACGCACTACATCGACACGGTCCCGTCGGACTACCTCGACTACGCGATGCAGCTCGAGGCCGAGCGCATGCGCAATCTCCTCTTCCGCAAGGAGATGATCGATACCGAGCGCGAGGTCGTGAAGGAGGAGATCCGGCAGCAGGAGAACTCGCCGGTGCTGCGCGGCCTGAAGCGCTTCCTCGAGATCTCGTTCACGAAGCACCCGTACGCGTGGAACGCCGGCGGCGATCTGAAGGATCTCGACGCGACGACGCCCGCCGATCTGAAGAAGTTCTACGACGCGTACTACCGCCCGAACAACGCGCTGCTCGTCATCGCCGGCAAGGCGACGCTCGACCAGGTCAAGGCGAGCGCCGAGAAGTGGTTCGGCAAGATCGCGAAGGCCGCCGAGCCGCCGCGCCCGGCGAAGGACGCGCAGGAGCCGCCGCAGACCAAGCCGCGCAAGGAGACGGTCGAGCCGAGCCAGATCGGCCTGACGCTCATCGGCTATCACATCCCCGCCGCGCGCGAGAAGGACGTCTACGCGCTGCAGGTCGCATCGATCATCCTCGGCTCCGGCGAGTCGAGCCGCCTCAAGGTCCGGCTGAAGTCGACCGATCCGAAGACGAAGCAGGCGCTCGCGCTCGACGGCGGTGTCGAGCCGCTCGTCCGCGAGGATCCGGGCATCGTGATCGCGGTCGGTGCGTACCTCGATCCGGCGAAGGCCGACGCGGTCGAGGCGGCGATCCTCGACGAGGTGAAGAAGCTCGGCGACGCGGGCCCCAAGCCCGACGAGCTGCGCAAGGCGAAGAACCAGGTGCAGGCCGGCTTCGTGTTCTCGCTCGAGCAGGCGCAGGGCCTCGCCGAGGCGATGGGCCGGTCGTGGATCCACACCGGTGACCCGACGTCGTTTCTGCGCGACGTCGACGAGCTCGAGAAGGTCAGCGCCGCCGACGTCAAGCGCGTCGTCAAGCAGTACTTCGCAGCCGACAAGTCGACGATCGTCGTGATCCCGCCGAGGAGCAAGTAGTCATGAAGCGCCTGCTAGCAGTCAGCCTCCTCGTGGCCGCGTGTGGTCCCAAGCCCGCGCCCGCACCGGTCCCTGCGCTGCCGACCGACGGCACCGCGAACGTCGCGAAGCCCGTCGCCGACGATTCGGGAAAGCCCGCCGCGAACGATCCGTGGGCCGGCCGCAACGACCTCATCGCGGCGCCCGCGCCGAAGCCGCCGGCGAAGATCGAGCTGCCGGCGATCGAGTCGTACAAGCTCAAGAACGGGCTCGAGGTGTACTTCATCAAGAGCGCCCGCCTGCCGGTCGCGAGCATGCAGCTCGCGATCAAGGCCGGACG
>JAEWJO010000058.1 GCA_023386455.1 Pseudomonadota bacterium
CCTCGCGCGCGACCACGACCGACCCACAGGCTCGGCTTGCCGAGCAGCGTGCGCGTGCCCTCGGCGTCTCGCTCGCCGGCGAGCCGCGCGACGTCGCGCTCGAACGTGACGTGGAATCGCGCGTCGATCAGCGCGGCGGTCAACCGATCGACGCGGATCTCGCCGGCGGTGGCGGCGAGCAGGTGCTTGACGGCGCTGTCGACGAGCTCGCCCATCGGCGTGTGTCCGCCGTCGCTGCCGCGCCCGGTGACGAGCACCTGCCGGATCTCGGGGTCGGCGTCGCGGAGTGCGAGCGAGACGCGAGCGGCCGCCGCTGCCTGATCGGTGGGCGCGCGCACGCTCTCGATCGTGACGAGGAACGAGTGCTCGCCATCGGCGAGCGCCTGGTACGTGCCGCCGTTCGCGGCGACCACGCGCGGCAGTCCGCTCGCCGACGCGCTCGCTCGCGCGAACAGGAGCGCGCACACCCGGCTCTCGGGGCCGGTGAGACGGCGCTGCGACGGCCGGCTGGGTGGCGCGGCTGCGAGGCGCGGCGCGAGCGCGGCGACCGGCGAGATCGCTTCGAGGCGCGCGAGGAGCGCGGCACCATCGGTGGGACGGCGTTCGACGTCCTTCGCGAGCATCTCGTGAACGAGGCGCGCGAGGTCCTCCGGGACGTCCGGACGCAGCTCGCTCACGGCCGTCGGCTCGTCGAGCATGATCCGCGCGAGTGCGGCGAGTGGGTGAGACGCGGAGAATGGCGCGCGCCCGGACAGGCACTCGTAGAGCACGCAGCCGACGGACCACACGTCGGACGCCGGGCCGATCGTGCCGCCCTCGCGGACCTGCTCCGGCGCCATGTAGTACGGCGTACCGACGATCATGCCCTCGGACGTCAGCGGGTGCGCCGGCATGCGCTCGCGCGCGGTGCCGAAGTCGAGCAGCTTCGCGTGCGCCGGATCGCCGCCGGGCAACATGAGATTTCCCGGCTTGATGTCGCGGTGCACGATGCTGCGCGCGTGCAGCGCCGAGAGCGCCATCGCGAGGCGCTTGCCGACGAGGAGGACGGTGCCGAAGTCGAGACCGTTGCGCGCGATCTCGTCCGTCGGCGCCGCACTCGCGAGCGCGCTCGGGTGCAGGCGTACGGTCTCCTGGCGGGCGGTCTGGCTCTCGAGGATCTGGCCCAGATCGGCGCCGTCGAGCCACTCCATGACGAGGTACGGCGTGCGATCGGGCAGCTCGCCGTGGGCGATGTACGCGACGATCGCGGGATGCGCGATCTCGGCGAGCAGCAAGGACTCGCGCCGGAATCGCTGGGCCGTGTCACCGCTCGACTCGTTCGCGATCTTCAGCGCGACGGTGGCGCCGGTATGGCGATCCGTCGCCCGGAAGATCCGGCCCATGCCGCCGCCGCGCAGCTCCTTCTGCAGCTCGAACCGGCGGTCGATGAGAGCGCCAACGGTCATGCCGAGGGAACGAACGGGATACGCAGGAGCCCCCGCATGTACCCGATCAGCAGATCGCCGTCCCAGCCTCCGAACCAGAAGCTGGTCTTCCATGGCTCGTTCTTGACGAGCTGACCCCCGAGCGGCTGGCGCTGCACCACCTCCTGCGGTCCGTTGATGTCGAACACCCAGTCGCAACGCGTGCCCATCTTCGAGATGACGCGGTCGCCCCAGGTCTCGAGCTGGAACAGGCGCGTGCGGTAGGTCTCGATCAGTGCCGGATCGCCACCTGCTGCGATCTGCTGCTCGAGGAAGCGGCGCCGGTCGCGGAAGTAGCCGTACTGGTCGAACACGCCGATCGCCTGCGCGACGACCTGATCGTTGACGGCGACGCAGCTCGTCAGTCGCCTGCCGTACACCTTCGGATCCACGATCGCCCACAGCGGCCGCGCGGGATCGCTCGGATCGAGGTAGTCGATCGCCGTGATCGTCGCCGCGGGTCCCTCGATCCGCAGGTTGAACGGATCGATGACGAACGCCATCGTGTCGTCGGATCCGGTCGTGTTGTTGCGGCTCTCGAACACCGCGCCGGTCAGCGGCTCGTCGCGGCCGTCGAGGTAGACGCGCGAGCCGATCAACGCGGCAGCCGGCGCGAAGTCGCGGCCGGCGACCTGCACGCTCGCCACCTGCACGCCGATCGTGAACGGCATCTCGTCGAGCGGCTTGCGCATGTTGCGCGTCCAGTAGTCGGCGTCGGCCTGCAGCCGGATCACCTGATCGAGGCGATCCTCGTTCGGCAACGCCATCGTGTAGCCGCTCATCCCGCGATCCTCGTTCGTCGGATCCGGGTCGGTCGCGATGCGCGACGTGAAGTAGCCCTGGAAGCAGATGTCGAGCGTCGGCAGGACGGTGGGTACATCGCCTACGCGCATGGGTCGGTATCCTTGCAGGAGTTGTCGACGTTCGGATCGAACTTCGGGTAGATGCCGCTCTTGTAGATGTAGCCGAGGTTGCCCGCCGTCCGGCTCATCGTCTGGTAGATGAACTCGAGCTTCGTCGCGGCATCGGGACCGACGTGGCTGCGGAGCTCGTTCACGCCGGTGGCGAGTGACGAGATGCCCGAGATGTAGTGATTGATGTCGGTGTAGATCGAGAGGTTCGGATTCTCGAGCGTGCGCAGCTGGCTGACCGCGAGGAAGAACGTCGGTCCCGCGAACGTCGCGCCGTCGCCGGTCGGCAGCGTCGCCATCACCTGCGCGAGCGACCGCACGAACATCGTCATCACCGGCGCGAACGTCGTCTGCTCGAGCGCCGCGGCGAGGTGCGGATAGTCGCCGAACGCCTTCTTGTCGTAGTGGGCGTAGTAGCCGGTCAGCATCTGCAGCAGCAGGTAGTAGCCCTGGTCGAACAGCATCGTCGCCATGCGCGCGGCCGGATCGCTGTAGCCGCCGACGCGGGGATTCAGCGGCAGCGGCACCGACGGCACGAATGCCGGATCCGCGGCGAGCACCGCCTGGTAGTCGCGCGCCATGTCGACGAACTGCAGGAAGTGCGGCGTGAAGCCGGCGGAGGCCTCGATGCCTTCGCCTTGCTCCTTGACCAGTCGCACGCCCGCGAGCGCCGATGACAGGTTGCAGATCGGGAACAGGTAGATGTCGAACTCGCTCGGGAGCTCCGACTGACCCGACAGGTGCCCGCTGAACACCCACGCCTCACCGAACTGCGCGGTCAACCGTTGCAGCTCGTTGCCGATCGCCTCGTAGAGCTCCTGCACCGTGCCGGGCTCGATGGTGCCGGGTGGAGCGCCGAGGCCGCCGCGCGCGGTCAGGTGAAAGCGCGGGACCTCCTCGGCGCCGTCGCCGGGCGCGCACGGACAGTGCCCGCTCGCGTCGACGAAGCAGTTCGCGAGCACCCAGGGCGCGTCGCGCGGTGGGACGTCGACGAGCAGCGGGCTCTCCATGCACGCGAACCGGCACACCGTGCGCAGATCGAAGCGCGACAGCACGAACGGCAGATCGCACGGCACCGGATCGTTCGCGCGCAGCCCGCGCGACCGCGCCGTCCCGGTGAACCAGGCCGACTGCGTCGGAAATCCGAAGCGCAGCAGGCACGGATCGAGCCCGGTCGCGGTCAGCAGACTGTTCACGATCGACAGGTGCTCCATCTCCTGCCGCGCGATCATGTAGAGCGTCGATGCCCAGCGCCTCACGTGCTCGAACTGAGCCGCGTTGCACGTCGCGTCCGGCGCTCGCTTGAGCGAGAACGCGGCGTACAGGTACTGGCACATGAACTGCTGCTCCAGCACCGCCGCTTCCCACAGGAGCCGTGACAGGTACACCTTGTCATCCGGGATCACACCCGAGTCCCCTCGCATGCGGTGACGCTATCACGTGCGCGCGTCGCGCTCGCGCGGCGGCTCCTGCGCGCGACGGGGTGCAACAATTTGCTGCGGGAGGAATCCTTACGCGAGCACGGCCTCATCGATGATGCGGCGGGCCCCGTCGCTGTCGGCGGTCGCGAGGGCGCGCTTGCGCTGCTCGCGCCGGCCCTCGTCATCGAGCAGGAACGCGAGCAGATCGCCACGGAGCATGTCGTCGGTCGTCTCGCTCCAGCGGCGGCCGCCGGCGATCAGGCCGTCGCGGACCTGTACGCGCGCGGGCATGACCTGATCCTTGGAGATCGCGTAGGCGAGCGCGGGACAGCCGAGGTAGGCGAGCTCGTTCAGCGTGCCGCCGGCGGAGCAGATCGCGGCATCGGCGCTGACGAACAGCGCGCCGGGGTCCTCGGGAGCGCGACGGATGTCGACGGTATGGCCGCGATCGGTGGCGGCTTTCGCCGCCTCGAGCAGCGCCTCGTCGTGGCGAAAGCCGGGGCCGGCGATCACGACGAGCTCGACGAGGCGATCGGCGGGAATCAGCTGCAGGACCCGCGAGGTCGCATTGATCGGATCGCTGCCGCCGAACGTGACGAGGACGCGCGGCCGGGCGCACGGCATCGGCCGGCAGGAGCCGCGCGTGTAGCGCCGGATGTCGCGGCGGAGCATGAGGTAGTGGCGGCCGAGCAGGCGAACGCGTGCCTGCGGATACGACGCGGCGAGGCCGGGCGCGTGGACGTTGTGGTTGACGACCGCGGAGAGCGGGAGGACGACCTTGCCGGAATCGTCGACGAGGACGGTGCGCACGCGGTGCGGCATCTTTGGCACGAGCGCGTCGGCGAGCGGCGGGCCGTCGACGACGATCGCGGCGACGCGCGAGTCTTCGGAGGCCTGGACGACCTGCGTGGTCGACCAGTCGCGGACGTCGGCGGTGATGCCGCGATCGCGCGTCCACGAGCGGACGGCCGCCTGGTCGCCGCCGAACAGCGCGACGGGCTCGCAGCCGCGCGCGGATGCTTCCTCGATCAGCGCGGCGACGCGCGCGAGGTGGCCGAAGCCGATGTCGTGCGAGGCGTCGGCCCGGAACAGGATGCGCGGGCGAGCGGTCATGCAACGCGTGCGACCATCGCACGCGTCGCTTCGAGATCGAGGCGCGGCTCGGCGCGGTCACTCGAGTACTCGAAGCCTTCCGGCACCGGCTTGCCCGGGCGGACGGAGTTGAGGGTGCGAGAGTTGAACTGGAACTCCGGCCAGATGACGAGGAGGTCGTCGCAGTCGCTGGTGCGGCGCGCTTCCTCGGTGCCGATCAGGGTCTCGTGCAGCTTCTCGCCGGGACGGATGCCGATCGTCGAGCGCGGGATGCCCGGCGCGACCGCCTCGGCGAGCGTCTCGATGTCGGACGTCGGGAGCTTCGGGATGAAGATCTCGCCGCCGCCCATCAGCTCGAGGCCGCGCAGGACGAGCGCGACGGCCTCGTCCATCTCGATCCAGAAGCGCGTCATGCGCGCGTCGGTGATCGTGACGTGGCCGCCCTGCTTCTGCGAGCGGAACAGCGGGATGACGCTGCCGGCCGAGCCCATGACGTTGCCGTAGCGGACGCACGAGAAGCGCGTCCAGCGATCGCCGGCGTAGGCATTGGCCGCGATCAGGAGCTTCTCCATGCAGAGCTTCGTCGCACCGTAGAGGTTGGCGGGCGAGACGGCCTTGTCGGTCGAGAGCGCGATCACCTTCTCGACGCCGCACGCCATCGCCGACTCGAGGAGGTTCTTCGCGCCGTTGACGTTCGTCTGGACGGCCTCGATCGGGTTGTACTCGCAGATCGGGACGTGCTTCATGGCAGCGGCGTGGACGACGATGTCGACGTCGCGCAGCGCGGACATGAGCCGGTCGCGGTCGCGGATGTCACCGACGAAGAAGCGCAGGCGCTTGTCGGTCATCGTGCGCTGCATCTCGTAGTGCTTCTGCTCGTCGCGCGAGAACACGATGATCTTGCGCGCCTTGGACTGGAGCGCGCGCTTGACGAAGGCCTTGCCGAACGAGCCGGTTCCGCCGGTGATGAGGATGGCCTTGCCATCGAGGACAGTCGTGGATGCGGTCGAGAGCAGGTTCATCGAGGGACTCCGAGGGCGTGGCGCAGCTCGTCGACGACACGTGCGACGTCGGCTGCGGTCATGGTGGGGAACAGCGGAAGCGAGAGGGTGTGGGCGTAGTAGTGGTCCGAACCGGGCCGCTCGCGCGCGAGCTCGCCGGGGCAGCGGCTCGCGTGCAGCGGGTGCTGCAGGAGCGGGATGTAGTGGACCTGGGTGCCGATGCCGGCGGCGGCGAGCGCGCGCGTCACGGCGTCGCGCGTGGTGCCAAACCGCGGGAAGTCGATCGCGACCGCGAACAGGTGGTACGCCGACTCGCGGTCCGGCAGCTCGAGCGGGCAGATCACGCCACCGTCGGGAAA